>CABYVA010000012.1 GCA_902522325.1 uncultured Pelagibacteraceae bacterium | reverse complement strand
TTTTTACCTTGGCGTAAATATATCCTTTGGTTATTTTATAACTCATACCCAATCTTCTTAAGGAATTTAAATGATAATTAACTGGTCTTGATCCAATTAAGCAACCACCTGGAAGACTAACTTTCGCTTTACAATTTTTTGCAATTAATGGGCCTAGCACTAGTATTCCTGCTCTCATAGTTTTGACTAATGAATAAGATGCAAAAGTTTTATTTCTTTTTTTATTGTAAATTTTAACAGAATTCTTTTTTTTAGAAATTACAACTTTTGAACCTAGTGATCTTAGTAAATTAAGCATAGTTTCAATATCACTAACTCGAGGCAAATTTTTTATTTCCACATATTTGTCAAACAAAATAGTGCTCGCTAAAATGGGCAATGCACTATTTTTACTACCAGAAATATTAATAGTTCCCTTAACTTTACAAGGACCTTCTATCAAAAATTTTTTCATAAATTTACTTTGATTTAGCGAGTGTTATGCCACGCTGATCTTGATATTTTCGAGAACCTTCAGCATAAGAAATTTCAGGTTCATCCCCTTCAAAAAAAAGTATTTGGGCTGCGCCCGAATTTGCATAAAGTCTTATTGGTAGATTAGTATGATTAGCAAATTCCATTACCAAATTTCCACACCAACCTCCTTCAAGAACACTAGAAGGTGTTCCAAGTCCAGTTCTAGCATATGTACTTTTTGCAGTGACCAAACCAGTTATTCGTCTTGGCATTTTGAAATATTCTATACTAGCCGCTAAAGCAAAAGAGTTAGGCGGAACTAATACTGACTCCTCGCCTTTTACAGTTATAAAACTATCTTCAGTAAAATTTTTTGGATCACAAACTGCACCCTTTGCATTGCTAAAAATTTTAAACTCATCTCCACAGCGAATATCATAACCAAAAGTTCCAAGTCCATGACTAATCCCTTTGTGAACTAACTTGTCTACAAAAGGATTGATCATATCTTCTTCTTTAACTATTTTTTTTATCTGTTTGTCGTTCAAAATCATTTTATTTGTTCTTTTTATCCTTTAATTTTTTTTGAAATTTTTTTCTTTTTTTTAAATTTTTTCTTAAGGCAAGTTCAAGCTTAGAAAGCTTAACTTTTTTTATACTAATATTCATTTGCCTTTATTTGGATTAGTTATGTCGTCAAGAGTAATGGGTTTTGTAACATCATTAGTATTTTCAGGATTTGCTCCTCTTTGAAAACCACTTTTAGCTAATTTTTTTGCTCTTTTCTCCGCAAGTTTTTTCTCTCTCTTGGCTTGCTTTTCCATTAGCTTAGCAGATTTTGTACTTTTGTAATCGTAATGAATTCCCATAAATTTTCCTTAAATAGATATAAATCATTATAATAAAAAAATTAAGGCAATAATTTGAAAAAAGTGGTTTAATACATTGGCTTTTTTTAAGACTATAAATTCTGCCCCTATAGTTAAATGGCATAACACATCCATGGTAAGGATGAATTTCAAGTTCGATTCTTGGTGGGGGCACCAGAATTATTTCTTGTAAAATAACTTTCTCAAAAAAATTGTAATGATGACTAAAAAAATGAAGATAGTTAAAGGCCAATAAATGTTTGGGGAAGAAATTATATCCATTATTTTTGGTGGCTCTAAATTTTTCTGAATAATAGTTTCTAACCCACTTCCAATAGAAACAATTAAAAAGGTTTGTGGTATAATTCCTATCATTGTTGCTAAGAAAAAATTTCTTACTTTAACATTAAAAAGAGTTGGCAAAATACAGCTAAGTTGCCAAGGAATACCTCCGATAAATCTATAAATCAATAAATAGTTAAATTCAGATTTTTTAAATTTAATCTCTAAGTTCTCAAATTTACTTAAGAATTTTTCTCTAACGAAATCTTTTAAAAAATAATTTCCAAAAATATATAAAAATGTTGCTCCAAGGCTAAGGCCAAGAACTACTAATATTAATCCTAGCCATTTCCCTAAAATAAAACCTCCTAACAATGCAACTGGCGATCCAAATCCCAAAAAAGGAAATACCCACAAAATTGTAAATAACAAAAAAAATAACGACAATAAAAACAAGTTAGATTTCTTTAATTCTGATAAATAATCAATATTATTCTTAATAAAATCATATGAAGTTAGTTGTTGAAAACTATATTTCGAAAATAAATAATATAAAAATATTGTAACCAAGATTATGTAAAATAAACCTACAAATAATTTAATTTTTTTAGATTTTTCCATAAATTCTAATCGTAAATATAAAATCTTCTATTTGCTATTTATATATATAATTAATATAAAGAGCGAAATTTATTTAAAATTTGATCATATTTTATGAAAAGAACATATCAACCAAGTAAACTAGTAAGAAAAAGAAGGCACGGATTCAGAAAAAAGATGAGAACCAGCAAAGGTCGAAAAACTTTAGCAAGAAGAAGAGCCAAAGGAAGAAGATCTTTAACTGTTTAGTCAAATGAAGATTAAAATGGTTAGTCTTTCAAATAACGAAGAGTTCAAAAATATAATCAAGGGCAAAAGAATTAATAATAAATATTTTACTATTTTTTTTAAAAAACTAATTAATAAAAATACTGAATTTTTAAATATAAGCTTTGTTGCAAAAAGAAAACTCGGTAATGCTGTTAAAAGAAACAAAATTAAGAGAAGATTAAGACACATTATGCATGATGCTATAAATAAAATTTCACTAAATCTTAATTACTCGTATTTAATTATTGCAAAAAGTACAGTTTTAAAAGATGAATACAGTAGTGTAAAAAAAACTATGTTTTCAAATTTTGAAGGAATTAAATAATGAATATTTTTACAAACGCATTTATTAAACTCATCAAGGCATATAAATTTTTAATTAGCCCTTGGTTTGGAAATTCCTGTAGATATTTACCTACTTGTTCAGATTACACTATAGAAGCACTGAAAACTTATGGTTTCTTTAAAGGTTCTTTTATTAGTTTAAAGAGGATACTTTCTTGTCATCCAATTAAATTTCTTGGTGGTGGGGAAGGATTCGACCCAGTTAAAAATTTAAAAATAAAAAAATAATTATGGATACAAAAAATGTAATAGCTGCAATTTCTTTATCTGCTGCAGTTATAATATTATATTCATTATTTTTTGCTCCATCTCCAGAAGAAATGAAAGAAAATAAAATTAAACAAGAGCAAGTTCAAAAAGACTCGGACACACCTAGTATTGATAAAAACGAAAATTTTATAAAAATAAGTAGAAATGAAGCTCTAAAAGAAAACAGTAGAATTCAATTTGAAAATAATGATGTTGCTGGATCTATTTCTCTTAAAGGTGCAATAATAGATGATTTAACATTTAAAAAATATAATTTTGAACTTAATGGTAAAGAAAAAGTTGTTTTATTAAACCCAAGAAAAGTTGAAAATGGTTATTTTGTAGAGAGCGGATTTGTAACTAATAATAAAAATATAGATATGCCTAACTCATCTACGTTGTGGAAAATTTTAGGAAATAAAAAATTGACTAAAAATAATCCTATAAAATTAACCTGGAAAAACCCACAAGGTATTACATTTGAGAAACAAATAAATTTGGATGATCAATTTTTATTTACTGTTAAAGAAAAGATAATTAATTCAACTGATAAAACTTATAGTTTTTATTCTTATGGCCAAATAATTCGTAACAAGAAACCAGAAATTTCCGGTTTTTATATTTTGCACGAAGGTTTCCAAGCAGTATTAAATGATGAATTGATTGAAGAAGATTATGACGATATTCAGGAAAAAAAGTTTTCTAGAAATGCTTCTACAGGTTGGTTAGGAATTGGAGATAAATACTGGATTACAAGTATTATCCCTCCTAGAAATAGGGATTTTAAAACAAATTTTGATTATAAAAATAAATTTAAGGCAAATTATATATCTGCAGAGGGAATTGAAGTTGGTCCAAATCAAACTATAGAAGAAGAAATACAAATAATTATTGCAGCAAAAAGAGTAGAAACAATTGATGACTATGCTGCAAGCTTAAACATTAATAAATTTGATTTAGTTATAGATTTTGGAATCTTATATTGGCTCACAAAGCCACTTTGGCATGCAATTGATTATTTCTTTAAATTACTTGGGAATTATGGCTTAGCAATCATAGCGGTAACTGTTTGTATTAGATTATTATTTTTTCCATTGGCTTCATTTTCTTTTCGATCAATGGGTAAAATGAAACTCCTTCAGCCTGAAATGACAAGATTAAAAGAACTTCACAAAGATGACAAAATGAAATTACAGCAAGAAATGATGGCTCTCTATAAAAGAGAGAAGGTAAATCCTATGAGCGGTTGTTTGCCAATACTTGTTCAAATTCCAGTATTCTTTGCATTATATAAAGTATTGTTTGTAACTATTGAAATGAGACATATGCCTTTTTATGGATGGATTCATGACTTGAGTGATCGTGATCCAACAAGTCTATTTAATCTATTTGGACTACTTCCGTACGATGTTCCGTCATTTTTGATAATAGGAGCATGGCCCGTTGCGATGGGAGTGTCGATGTGGATTCAGCAAAAATTAAATCCAAAACCTCCAGATCCTATACAACAAAAAATCTTCGCATTCTTTCCTGTCTTTCTAACAGTGATCCTTGCTCCATTTCCAGCTGGTCTAGTTATCTATTGGACTTTTAACAATATATTGACTCTAATTCAGCAGTATTACATTCAAAAAAAGATGACTGTCAAAACAGTGTAAATCTTAAATCTAAAAAATGAAATTTGAAAATATTTTACCAATCGATGGACCGCCAATAGAACAAGTATCTAAATATATTGAAAAATATAAAAATGAGTTAATTGTTATAAAATACGGTGGAAATGTTTTTATTGATAGAAATATATTTAATAATTTTATAGCAGATATAAGTACATTAAATAAACTAGGAATATCAATTGTAGTTGTTCATGGTGGTGGACCAAGAATAAAAAAAGAATTGGATAAGTCAAATATTCAAACTAAATTTATAAGAGGTTTAAGAGTCACAGATAAAAAAATTATAAACATTGTTGAGAGCGTACTAATTGATTTTAACGATGATATTGTTAATTCTCTTAAAAAAAAAGGAACTGAAGCTGTTTCTATAAACACCAAAAAAAATAATGTCATTGAAGTTGTTCCTGAGTCAGAAGAGCTAGGTTTTGTTGGAAAGCCATATAAAATTAATAATGATATTATAAAAAATATATTAAAAAAAAAAATGATTCCTATCATCTCTCCTCTAGGCTTAGGAAATAATAATCAAACATACAATATAAATGGAGATACAGCAGCAGGTGCTATAGCAAAGTCTTTAAAATCAAGAAGATTACTTTTAATGACAAATATAGAAGGTGTTTTAGATAAAAATAAAAAACTCATTCCAGAAATTAATTCTACTGCTGCAAATGAAATGATAAGTGATGGAACTATTTCAGGTGGAATGATACCTAAAATCAAAACAAGTATTGATGCTGTAAATAATGGCGTTACTGGTGTTGCAATAGTTGATGCCCGAGTATCTCACGCATGCTTATTTGAAATATTTACTGACACAGGTGCTGGAACTTTGTTAAGAAAATGAATTTTAAGAACAAAAAGTACCTTTTGCTCGATCTTGATGGGGTTTGTTATGGTTCACATAACGGTTACCCATTAGATAAGGTTTTTGGGATGATTTCTAATCGAATGACTTTATTCATAAAAGAAAAACTAAATTTAAACGATAAAGAGGCAAAGGAACTTCAAACAAACTATTTCTATAAATATAATACCTCATTAAATGGGCTTATGTTGAATCATAATGTTATCGGAGAAGAATTCTTGAAATTCGTTCATGATGTAGATATTTCATTTATGAAAGAGGATAAAGTTATGAGAAATGAACTTGAACAATTAAATATGGAAAAATTTATTTTTACCAATGGTAGTGCTGAACACGCTGAAAATATTTTAACCCATCTTGGAGTATATGACTTATTTGGAAGAGAAAAAGTCTTTGACATTCAAGATGCGGGATATGTGCCAAAACCTAATGCAAAAACCTTTGATAAAATGGTCAATAAATTTGGCATTAATCCAAAAGAAACTATTTATATTGAAGATATTGCAAGAAATCTTGGTATTGGCTTCGAAAGAGGATGTACAACTGTTTGGTTAATTAACGATGAACATTTTGGAAAGATGGACTCTGATAAAGATTATATTTCACACAAAATTAAAAATCTGTCTTTATTTCTTAAAGAAATAAGGTTATTAAAAAGTAAATAACTTATGTCTATAGAAAAAATTATAAATGATGCTTGGGAAAATAAAGATCAAGTAAATAAAAATTCAGATCAGTCTTTAAAAGATGCAATAAATCAAGTAATTAGTGATTTAGACAGTGGTAAGTCTCGTGTTGCAGAAAAAATTAATGGTGAATGGAAAACCCATCAACATCTTAAAAAAGCTATCATGCTAAGTTTTAGAGTTTATGAAAATGATATTCTTTCAGGGCCATATTCAGTATGGAGAGACCGTCAAAATTTATTAAAAGGAAAAACTGCTGGATGGACAAAAGAAGAATTTGAAAAAGCAGGCTTTAGGATGGTTCCAAACTCTCCTGTTAGAAAAGGATCGTTTATTGGAAAGAATGCTGTTCTTATGCCATGTTATGTAAACATTGGAGCGTACATTGGGGCAGGAACTATGATGGATACTTTCAGTAGGGCTGGAAGCTGTTGTCAAATTGGAGAAAATTGTCATATATCTGCTGGATCAGGAATTGGGGGCGTCTTGGAGCCCGCTCAAGCACTGCCAACTATCATTGAAGATAATGTTTTTGTAGGAGCAATGTCCGAAGTTGTTGAAGGCGTAATTGTAGAGGAAGGAAGTGTTCTTTCAATGGGATGCTATATTGGACAAAGCACAAAAATTGTAAATAGATCAAATGGAGAAGTTACAAAAGGTCGTATACCGCCTTATTCGGTTGTGGTACCAGGTACTTACAAAGATCTTTATGCTGTTCATATAATTAAAACAGTTGATTCAAAAACACGTTCCAAAACATCAATTAACGATCTTTTAAGAGATTAATTATGCAAAAGATTAATGAATTACAATTAGCCAAAGAGCTAATCAAATTCCCCTCAATTACTCCAATTGATGCAGGGATTATGAAATTTTTAGAAAAAAAATTAAAAAAATTAGGTTTCAAAACAAAAATATTAGAATTTAAGGAAAAAAATTCCAAACCTGTTAAGAATCTATATGCAAGGATTGGAACAAAAGTACCTAATTTTTGTTATGCGGGGCATCTAGACGTGGTACCACCAGGTAATATTAAAGATTGGACAATAAATCCTTTTAAACCATCCATAAAAAAAGGACATTTAATAGGTAGAGGTGCCAATGATATGAAAAGTTCAATCGCAGCTTTTGTTTCAGCAGCAAGTTTTTTTTTAGCAAAAAATAATAAATTTAATGGATCAATTAGTTTATTAATAACAGGTGATGAGGAGGGTGATGCAATCAACGGTACTAAAAAAGTTGTAGATTATTTAAAAAGGAAAAAAGAAAAAATAAACTTTTGTCTAGTTGGAGAGCCTACAAATCCAAATAAGTTAGGTGAAATGATAAAAATAGGTAGAAGAGGAAGTTTAACTGGTAAACTCACAATAAATGGTGTTCAGGGTCATGTTGCATATCCCCATAGAGCAAATAACCCTTCAACAACACTTATAAAAATTTTAAATAAATTAAAAAATATTAAGTTTGATAAAGGTACTAAGGATTTTCAACCAACAAACTTAGAGGTAACAAAAATAAATATTAATAATAACGCTGATAATGTTATTCCTGGAATAGCTGAAGCAACATTCAATATAAGGTTTAATAACAGGCATTCTTCAAAATCTATTAAAAAAAAACTTAATAAAATTTTTAATAAAATAAGTAAAAAAAATAAATCTAGATTTAAAATTGAATATAGAGTTTCCGGTGAACCTTTTTTAACTAAACCAAACAAGACAACTTTTATGATACAAAATATAGTAAAAAAAATCACGAAAATTAAACCAAAGTTATCCACTACGGGAGGAACATCAGATTTGCGATTTATAAAAGCAATATCGCCCGGTTTAGAATTTGGTCTAGTTGGGAAAACTATGCATAAAGTCGATGAAGCAGTATCTTTAAAAGATTTAAAAAAATTAACTAAGATTTACTCTAATATTTTGGATAGTTATTTTTAGTGAATAAGACAGCAATTATATCATCAGATACATCGATAAATCATTTAACCGGTGATGGTCATCCAGAGCAGCCTAAAAGAGTATTAGCTATTACCGAAAGGCTAAAAAAAAACAAGAATTTAATTTGGGATAAACCAGCAACCTTTGATCATAATATTTTAAAAAAAACCCATGATGAAGACTATATAAATATGGTTCAAAAAAGTTTTCCAAGCGAGGGAATGAAATTTTTAGATGGTGACACTGTCATCTCGCCCGGTAGTAAAGATGCTACAATTGATGCTGTAGGTTCCGTGATAAAAGCAATTGATGGTGTGGAGCAAAAAAAATTTAAAAATGCCTTTTGTCCCGTTCGCCCTCCTGGACACCATAGTGAAAAAGATAAAGCTATGGGTTTTTGTATCTATAATAATTGCGCAGTCTCAGCACATTATCTAATTGAAAAATTTAATTATAAAAGAGTTGCAATTTGGGATCCAGATGTCCATCAAGGTAATGGCCATCAAAATATTTTTTGGGATAATAAAAATGTTTTATATTTATCAACACATCAATACCCTTTTTATCCTGGAACTGGGAGTGAAAAAGAAAAAGGTAATCATAATAATATTTTTAATGTCCCTCTTCCCGCAGGAACAACATCAGAGGAATATCTTAACGCGCATGATAGAGTTTTAAATAAATTAGTTGAATTCAAGCCAGAATTTTTACTTATTAGCATGGGTTTTGATATGCATAAAGATGATCCTTTGGCACAATTTGAATTGTCATCAAAAGATTTTTATGAAATTACTCGAAGAACATTATTGGCTACAAAAAAGTTTACAAATGGAAAAGTTGTATCTGTACTAGAGGGTGGATATGACTTAAACGCCCTTGCCGAAAGTGCAAATGAACATGTTAACGCACTTCAAGAATTTTAATTGATTAATTAATCCAATATTATAAATAGCTTTTGTGAAATTATATAAAATAAAAAAATCGAATATCGATAAAAAAGGTCTTTGTGCTTCAAAAAATATAAAAGCTGGAGAAAAAATTATTGAATATATTGGAAAGCTAATTAGCAAAAAAGAAACGGAAACCAACCCAAAGTTTGATAATGAAAAAGATATTTACTTATTTAATTTAAATAAAAGATATGATCTAGATGGCAATTATCATTGGAATCCGGCTAGATTAATTAATCATTCTTGTAACCCTAACTGTGAAGTGGAAGGAAAAGGACTTAAACTTTGGATAAGTGCAATTAAAGATATTAAAAAAGGTGAAGAATTATCTTATGATTATGGTTTCTCTTATTCAAAAGAGGATCTTAAGAATTTTGTTTGTAAATGTGGATCGGTTAACTGCTGTGGTTATATAGTTCGTGAACCAAGCAGATGGAGGATTAATAAAAGATTTAAAATATCCAATAGAACTAATAAATAACTTTTGCTAAATATAGTCCGTGGGCTGGTGCTGGTGGTGCACAATTTTTTCTTTTTTTTGATTTTAGGACATTTTCAAATTTTTTAATATTCCATTTTTTTTCCGCTAAATATTTTAAACATCCAACCATTGATCTAACCTGGTTTCTTAAAAAAGACTTTGATCTAAATTCAATTTCAATTTTACTATTTATGTTTTTTATAGTTATTTTATTAATTTTTTTTATAGGACTTTTAGCATAGCAATTTTTTGCTCTCATTGTACTAAAGTCATGTGTTCCTACTAATTTTTTAGCTCCTTGTTTTAATAATTTAACATCTAGTTTCTTTTTTATGTGCCATGCTCTTTCATTTTCTATAACAGGTGTGCCTAAACGATTAATAATAAAATATCTGTATATCCTCTCTTTTGCAGAATACCTTGCATGAAAATTTTTATTTCTTTTAATAATATTAATTATAGAAATTTTTTTTGGACTTAAAAAAAAATTTAGAGATTTAATTATTTTATCTATATTTTGTATTTTATTTTTAACATCAAAATGAGCTGATTGTTCCGTTGCGTGAACTTCACGATCAGTGCGCCCTGCAGAATATAAAATAATTTTTTGCTTCAATAATTTTGACAGGATTGATTGACTTGTTTTTTGAACAGATTTTCCTTTTTTTTGTATTTGCCAACCTACGAAAGGAGTTCCAACATATTCAATCAAAATTTGATATCTATACATTAAGCAATATTGGTACCTTTTTTAATTTGAGTACCAAGTAAAAATTCATTTATTTGCTGAACTCTTTTGCCTTCTCTTTGAATACTTAGTACTTTTATTGAGCCTTCTCCACAACATATCTCAAAATTTTCACTTACTATATCCCCTGGTTTTCCTGTTGTGCTAGACTTTTCAGCTTTTAATATTTTATATCTTTCTCCATTAAATGAAAAAAAAGCGCCTGGATATGGATAAAGTCCATTTATTTTTCCAATTATTTTTTCTGCATTTTCATTCCAATCAATTTTTCCTTCTATTTTTTGGATTTTTTTTGCATAGGTTGCTTTGGAGTGATCTTGATCTTTAAATTCTACATTACCATCATCAATATTATCTAAAATATATAAAATCTTTTCTGAAGCTATTAATGATAATTGTTCAGACAATTCTTCAGAATTCATTTCTTCTGAAATTTTTAAAGAGTATTGATTGCAAACCGGTCCCTCATCTAGATTTTCGTTTATTCTCATAATGCTAATCCCTGTCTCTTTATCTAAATTCATTATTGATCTTTGAATAGGTGCCGCTCCTCTCCATTTTGGTAGTAAAGAAGCATGAACATTTAAAAATCCATGTTTTGGAATATTTAAAAGATTTTTAGGAATGATCTGACCAAATGAAATTACCAAAATAATATCTGGCTTTAATTCGGTGAGGTATAATTCTTCTTCCTTGTTATTTTTTAAAGATTGAGGAGTTCTTACATGTAAGCTTATATTCTCAGAAAATAAATTTATTGGTGACTTAACTAATTTTAAACCTCTATTAGATTTTTTAGGCGGTTGAGTGTAAACAACAGAGATTGGATATCCATTTTGATAAAGTGACTTTAAAATAGGTACAGCAAAACTTGATGTTCCCATAAAAACTATTTTTTTGTTCATAACTAAAGAACAACTCTGTCTTCATTATTTTTTAATTTGGATAGTTTTTTTATAATCATTGATTTTTTTAATTTTGATAAATAATCAATAAATAAAATTCCCTCTAAATGATCCATTTCATGTTGAATACAAGTTGCCAAAAGACCTTCGGCTTTTAAAACTTTTTTTTGACCATGATAATCTAGATATTCAACTTCACATTTGCTTGGTCTTTCTACCTCAGCAAATTGGCCTGGAACTGATAAACAGCCTTCTTCATAAATAGATTTTTTAATATTTTTATTTTTAATTATAGGATTAACAAAATACATTGGTTCATTTTTGTCTTGATCTTTTGAAATATCCATAACTATTATTCTTTTGGGTATACCAATTTGTATTGCTGCCAAACCAATTCCTTTAGCTGCGTACATGGTATCTAACATATCATCCATTAATTTCTGTTCAGTTTCGTTAACTGTTACAACTGGTTTAGATATTTGTCTTAATATCTTATTAGGCTCTGTAATAATTGTTTTAACTGCCATAAGGTAATTTTATTATATTTTTTAAACTTTTAAAGGAAGAACTTTTAATAAAATTTTATTTCTTAACTTATCAATATTAAGCTGATTTAGCGCACTTATTATAAAATATAGTGTTTCAGATCCAATATCATTTAAATTATCTTGTCCTATAACTTCAACTAATCTCAGTAAAACCATTCCAACATCATTATTGTTAATTAATTTTTGTATATCTTCAGGCATGTTTAAAGTTTCTTTTTCATAAAGATTATCATATTTTTTTGAAACTTTTATACCGTCAGATTTTAATGACTCAATTAAAATTATATCTTTTGTAGAAAAAAAATAATTTTTATTTTTTTTAATTTTTCTCAATAGATCATTTAAATCTTTTTCTACATTTTTTTTTGGTATATCTGATCTAAAATAATTTAATAATTTTGATTTATGAAGAATTTTATTGTTAATTTTAATTTTTTTAAAATTATTTTGTTCCTCATTTAAAAAATTATTGTAAAAACTTAAATAATTTGAGGGTATATCATCTTCTTTTACTTCTTTTAAAAGACGAACTAACTCTAATTTAAATGCATTAGTAATGTCATCTTTTAAAAATAAATCTTTTAAAAGCTTAATAAGCTCTAATTTATAATTAACTTCATTGGTAATTAAAATACCTTGATAGACTAGAGCTCTTGCTTCTGAATTTTCCAAAAGTTTATAAGATTGTTTAATGGTTAAAAGCTGATTTATATTAAATTGAAATCTTTTATAGAGATCAAATAAATCTTTTTCTCTATAATTACCTTCGTGAGTGGCTTTTTCAATAATAGCAATTTTATTTTTATCTTCTAAATCTACACTTGCAATATCATCAAGTAAATTTGAAGACGAAAGGTATGCCCATATAATTTTGGATGTAGATTCATTTGGTTCAAATTCAAAATTAGAAATCGTTCTATGAGATAAATGAAAATCTAAAATCGATTTTTCTGAAATTTTATTATCAGTTTTATCTGAATAACCAATTAAATAATTAAATATATTTTCAAAAAATTTATCTTTAAAACCTTGTTCTTTCTTTAAATCAAATTGTAGTTGAGCCTCTTCTTTTTTATTATTACTAATTAAACAGTAAATAATAAATTTAGTTAAATAATTATCATTAAAATTTTCTTCTACTTTTGATAACAGATCACAAGATTTTTCAAGTTTCGCTTTTGACAAGTTTTCATTTACTGCAAATTTAATTAATTCAACATTTTCTTTGAAACCTTTATTTTTAATTACATAATCTTCAATTAATTTAGTTTCTTTATTTCTTATAAGTAAATCTATTTTTAATTTAACAAATTCTTCTTCAGTAATATTTTTATTAGGAAAATAAGAATTTGTTAAAAATAATGTATTTAAAATTTCTTTTGAATCTTGTGATAATTTTAAATTTTTAATTCTGTTGTTAATATCTAATATTTGATTGCCGTCAGAATTAGACCACATATTAATATTTAAATCGTTTTCAGAAGGATCATATAATCCTGCTATTTTTATTTTTTTAGATATTAATGTTTCATCTTGTTCAATTTCCAAAATGTTTTGATTCTGACTATTGATTTGTTTTTCATAAATTGATTCTTCTAAATCATCATCTGGTACACTACTTTCGTTTATGATAATTTTAGTTTCCTCTGCCTCTTTTTTTGTATCAACATTCCATATATCTACAGGTTCATTTGAACTGGATTTAAAAACAAACGTAAAAAAAAAAATCAAAATAATTGATAAATTTACTTTATTTAACAACTTTAAGATTTTCATTTGATATTATTTTTTCAATTTTTTTATTTGGAGTAGGGAAATCTATTTTATCAATAAATATTATTACTGCGAAAACTAAAACAACAATCAAAGCAAGTTTAATTAAAATTTTTACAAAAAAGCCAGACCTGTCCCCTTGTCTTTTATGAAATTTCATAATATTTTCACTATACAATTAATTAAGACATATTTGTGTTTTTTCAATAAAAGAAATTTATGAAATCAAAAAAAAACCTAGTTTTAATAGGCATGATGGCTTCGGGAAAGTCCACAATAGGCTATTTAGTTTCAAAGAGACTAAATATAAATTTTTTTGATATTGATAAAATTATTGAAAAAGAAATGAAAATGAAAATTTATGATATTTTTAAAAAAAAAGGTGAAATTTTTTTTCGAAAGCTCGAAGAAAAAACCACAATTAATTTTTTAAAATCTTATAATAGTGTTATATCTCTTGGTGGTGGTGGTTTTTTAAATAAAAAAATAAGAGATGAAATAATATCAAATCACTCATCTTTTTGGTTAAACTGGGATGCAAAAACGTTAATAAATAGAATTAATAAAAATAAAACAAGACCTTTGACTGCTAACTTGAGTAATATAGAAATTAATGATCTAATTTTAAATCGTTCAAAAATATATTCTAAAGCAAATTTTGAAATACACTGTAATAACCATACAAAAAATGAAATAGTAAAAAAAATTTTACACTTATATGAAAATAACTAAATTAAAAGTAAATACAAATAATAATAAATATTCAATAATTATTGGATCTGGAATAATAAATAAATTATCCAAAATACTAAATCAAAATTCAATAAAATTTAATAAATCTTTATTAATTATAGACAGCAAAGTTCCAAAAGTTTTAGTAAAAAAAATTATTAAATCCTTATCTAAAAAAAAAAATTTTTTTCATTTTTTTAAAGCAAGTGAATTAAATAAAAATCAAACAAATGTTAACAAGATATTGGAAACACTTTTAAAAAATAATTTTCATAGAAATGATTGTTTAATATCTGTAGGTGGTGGTATTGTAGGAGATGTATCTGGATTTGCAGCAAGTATTTTTAAAAGAGGAATTAAATTTATAAATATTCCTACTACACTTTTAGCGCAAGTAGACTCATCAATAGGAGGCAAAACAGGAATAAATACATCTAGTGGAAAAAATTTGATTGGATCATTTTATCAGCCATCTATAGTTATATCTGATACTAACTTTTTAAAAACGCTTCCAAAAAGAGAAATAATCTGTGGTTATGGGGAAATATTAAAGCATTCAATAATTTCTAATAAACAGTTTTTTTTATTTTTAAATAAAAATGCATCGAAAATTTTAAACTTAAAAACACCTTTTATAGAAAAATCAATCTATCAAAGCTGTTTGATAAAAAAAAAAATAGTTGAAAAAGATGAAAAGGAAAAAAAATTAAGAAAAGTACTAAATTTTGGGCATACATTTGCACATGCATATGAGGCTTCATTAAAATATTCAAAAAAATTAAATCATGGTGAAGCTGTCATTATGGGAATAATGAGTGCGTCTAAATTTAGTTTAAAAAATAATTTATTATCGAAAAATGAATTTCAATTAATTAATAATCATTTAAATAAATTTAAGATAAAAATGTCACCTAAAAAATATTTTTCTATTAATAATTTTAAAACTATAATTTCATTTATGAATAAAGATAAAAAAAATAACAGTGATAAAATTAATCTAATTTTATTAAAAAAAATTGGTAGTCCTATTATAGATTTAAAATTTAATCAGAAAAAAATAAGTTCCTTTATAAAAAATGAACTAAAGAATTAAAATTTGTATAGAATGTATATGCGTTTTTAATTCTTTTTCCAAAACATTATAAATTCTCTTTGTTGACTCTATTTTATTCATTTTTTTTAATTCTATAGATGTAATAATTAATTTTAAATGGAATTTTCCAAGTTCGTGAGAGTCATGATTTTTATGTAAAAAAGTTTTATCTTCAACATCTATTTTTTCTAATGAGATATTATCTCTAATTTTTTTTTTAACAGTTGAAATTAATTCATTTATATCCATAAAAAATATTTGTATAATAGCATAATATGAAAAATATTTGTGATTGGAATAATTGTTTTGAAATAGGAGAATACAAGGCTCCAATTGAAAAAGATAATAGTAAAAACTACAGATTATTATGTTTAAACCATGTTAAGGAATTCAATAAAAATTGGAACTATTTTTCAGGAATGAATGATGAGCAAATTTATAATTTTTTAAAATCTGATATGACTTGGCATAAAAAGACGCAAAGCTTTAGTTCTTCAGATAATTTTTTCAAAGTCCTATGGAATAACACTTTGAAAGACGAATTTGATAAATCAAAATTAAGAAATGATTTTAAGTTTGATCATAAAGATATAAAGGCATTTGGTATCTTGGGATTAAGTGTTGGTTTAAAATGGGAAAAAATACATGATAAATTTAAAACTCTTGTCAAAAAATTTCACCCTGATATGAATCCAGGAAATAAAAAATATGAGGAAAAACTAAAACTAATTACTTTAGCTTATACTCAACTAAAAAATACTTATAGAGAAAAAATTGACTACTAATCTAAACATACAGCCAGATATAAAAATATCTACAAAGCAAGTTTTTGGAATTGACTCAAATCTAGAAATAGATGCTTTCTCAAAAAAAAATGATTATGTTCCTGAAATTGATAAAAATTATAAATTTGATAGAGATACTACCCTAGCTATTTTATCTGGATTCAAATTCAATAAAAGAGTTTTAATTCAAGGATACCACGGAACAGGTAAATCTACACATATAGAACAAGTTGCGGCAAGATTAAATTGGCCCTGCGTAAGAGTGAATCTTGATAGCCATGTGAGTAGAATTGATTTGATAGGAAAAGATGCAATAGTACTTAAAGATAAAAAACAAATAACAGAATTTAAAGAAGGCATATTACCTTGGTCAATTCAAAACGCAGTTGCGCTAGTTTTTGACGAGTATGATGCTGGACGTCCAGATGTAATGTTTGTAATTCAAAGAGTTTTGGAATCGGAAGGAAACTTTACATTGTTAGATAAAAATAAAGTATTAAAGCAAAATAAATTTTTTAGATTATTTGCTACGACTAATACTGTGGGATTAGGTGATACAACTGGTTTATATCATGGAACTCAACAAATTAACCAAGGACAGATGGACAGATGGAATATAGTAACAACTCTAAATTATTTAAGTCTAGAAAACGAAATGGAAATTATTTTAGGAAAAAATAAAAATCTAAATAATGCAAAAGGTAAAGAAAAAGTATCCAACATGATAAAGGTTGCATCATTAACCAGAAAAGGTTTTATAGCAGGAGATATATCTACAGTAATGAGTCCACGAACAGTATTACACTGGGCTGAAAATGCAGAAATTTTTAATGATACTGGTTATGCTTTTAGAGTGACTTTTTTAAACAAGTGTGATGAAGCAGAAAAGAACATAATAGCTGAATATTATCAAAGATGTTTTGGAGAAGATTTGCCTGAATCAATGATAAATATTCAGATTTAAATGAAGAAAGAAGAAAATTTAAAAGAAAAATTCAGGCAAGCTTTAACATCTACTATTAAAGTAATATCTGACGATTACAAACCTAGTTTTGATAAAAAAAGCAAAAATTTAAAGGACTACAATTTTTTCGAATTAGATAATTTAAATAGTAGAAGTGATTTTATTAAATTTAGAGCAGAGGCAGATTCTGAAGCTTTAAAAAAAAAATTTTCTAATAAAGAAATTTATCAGAAATATCTACCCAATAACGCATCTTGCAAATCTTTATATGATATTGCAGAAAAAATCAGATACGAAATTTTAGGTTCAAAAATGTTAAAAGGAATTTCTAAAAACATAAATGAAAATTATATTCAAAAAATAAATTTAAAACGTAAAGATCAACTAAAAAGCAAAGATGATGTGAATATTAATGAGGCTTTTGAATTATATATGCTTAAAAATTTTTTGAACATTCAATTGAATAATTTATCTTCTAAAATTTTAAGTTTTTGGGAAAAAGATTTTAATGATTCATTGAATGATCAAATTGAGTATTTAATTAAAAACACTGAAAAACAAGAAATATATAATTCTAAATTCTCAGAAATACTTCAAAAAATGGAAATTCTAGAGTCAGAAAATGAAGAAAAGAACCCTCAAGAAAATGAAGGTAGTAATCAAAATAATACCCAGCAAAATAATGAACAGGAACAAATACAAAATAAACAAGATGAAAGTGAAAGTGGAATAGAGGGTGATTATAATCTTGATCAATATTCAATTGATGAACAAATTATAGATACAAATTCAGAAAAGCAAAACCATGAAAAAATAATACAAAAAATGAATGCTAGTTCAGTTGATAAAAACTATACAATTTATACTGATAAATTTGATGAAATTGCTAAAGCAGAAAAGTTAGAAACTGAGGAAGAAATTTCTAAATTAAGAAAAAATTTAGACCAACAACTTATAACTTTTCAAGATCTTATAACTAAACTTGCCAACAAACTTCAAAGACAACTTCTGGCAAAGCAAAACAGATCTTGGGAATTTGATTTAGAAGAAGGATTATTAGATAGTTCAAAACTTCCAAGAATTATTATGGATCCTTACAATTCACTTTCTTTTAAAAAGGAAAAAGAATTAGATTTCAAAGACACAATTGTCACTCTTTTAATTGATAATTCAGGTTCTATGAGAGGGAGGCCAATCACCATCGCGGCTTTATGCGCAGACATATTGTCCAGAACTCTCGAAAGATGTTCGGTAAAGGTAGAAATTTTAGGATTTACTACAAAAAATTGGAAAGGTGGAAAAAGTAGAGAAGAATGGAATAAAAATAATAAACCTAAAAACCCAGGTCGACTTAATGACCTAAGACACATAATTTATAAAAGTGCAGACACTCATTGGCGTATTTCAAAAAAAAATATTGGTTTGATGCTTAAAGAAGGCTTGTTAAAAGAAAATATTGATGGAGAGGCAATCACATGGGCGTTCAATAGAATTAAAAAAAGAAAAGAAGAGAGAAAAATTTTAATGGTAATATCAGATGGGGCTCCTGTGGATGACTCGACTCTCTCAGTAAATAATGGTGATTTTTTAGAAAAACATCTTAAAAAAATAGTTAAATTTATTGAAGAAAAAAGTGAAATTGAAATTTTAGCAATAGGGATTGGACACGATGTTTCAAGATATTATAAAAAAGCAATCAAAATAGCAGATGTTCAGGAACTTGGAGATGTAATGATAAGCCAATTAAGTGGATTATTTGAAAATAAAAATAAACTTAATTAAATATTTTTTAAATCTTTATTTTTCCATTTAATTGTTACCATTGCACCACCATTTTCATTTATATTTTCAAAATTTACAGATGCATAATTTTTTTCTAAAAGAGTTTTGCCTATGAAAGTTCCAAGTCCGAATCCATATTTTGAAATTTCACCGGTGACTTTTGATCTAATATAAGGCTCACCTAATTTGTTTTTATCAATTAAATCTTTGGGAAAACCAAGGCCATCATCTTTTATTATTATACAAGTTTCTTTTTCGTTACTTTCTAATAAAACTTCTATTTTATTTTTACTAAATTTATTTGCGTTTCCAATAAAATTTCTTATTCCATAAACAATTTCAGCAGATTTATGAATTTTTATTTTTTTTTTAAATTGATCTAAATTAACTAAAAATTTTTTCTTACTAATTTCCTTAAAAGAATCAATAATTTCATTAATATATTCACTTAAAGAAATATTAGAACTAATAAATTCATCTTCTATGTTAGGACTTAGAGATAGCTTTTTCAATATTTCACTACACCTGTTACTTTGACTTACCAATAAATCAAGATCTTTAGAAAGTTTTTGATCTTTTCCATACTCTTTTTTTATTTCTTTTGCTGTTAATAAAATTGTAGATAATGGAGTTCCAAGTGAATGGGCTGCTGCTGCGGCTTGTCCTCCTAGTGAAAGAAGTTCATTTTCCTTTGCCATTATTTCTTGAATTTGATCGTAAGCTTGTTTTCTAAACCTATTTTCTTCACCAAATTTAACTCCATAATACACTAAAAAAATTAGCCCTATAAATATAGATAAAGGTACTGCATAAAGATAATAATCTGGTGCATGAAAATGAAGGTTTCCTGGACTTGGTAAATCTTGATAATAAAAAGTTAATAAAATTAAAGATATTGTGCTTAAAGCAACTAAAAAGATAGAACTTTTTATTTTTAAATATTGTGAAGAAAACACTGAAGGAACTATTAACAAAATAATAAAAGGATTAGTTATTCCTCCAGTGTAATATAATAAAGTTCCAAGTTGTATTATATCAAATCCTAAATAAATTGAGGAAGTTAGATTATTTATTTGATTATCTTTTATTAAAAATTGTAAATAAATATTGCTTAAAACACTTAAAAATATAATTGCAATGCATATAGTGTAATTAAAACTAAATTTAAAATAAAATTGAACAACTAAAATTGCAACTATTTGACCTATATAAGCAATCCATCTAAGATTAACATAGGTAGATTTATTTAACGAAAAAAGTTTCGAAATTTCAACAAACTTCACTGCTTATACATCTAAATTTAAAACATTAATTGCATTAGAAACTATAAAATCTTTTCTAGCAGCTACATCGTTACCCATTAAAGTATGAATAATATTTTGATCTTTCTTTGCGTCTTTAGAATATTGAACTTGTAATAAATTTCTAGTTTCAGGATTTAAAGTAGTATTCCATAACTCCTCGGGATTCATTTCTCCTAAACCTTTAAATCTTTGTATGCTCATCCTTGACTTTTCTTCATTATAATATTTTTGAAATTCTTTAGAACCTTTTTTAAATTTTTTAATATTTTTTGAATTGCTTAAAATATATTGATCAAGTTCTTTTTCATCTTTAATATAAATAGCTTTAGAACCTTTATTAATTTTAAATAAAGGTGGTTGGGCAAGATATATATTTCCATTTTCTATCAGTTTATTAAATGGTTTATTGTTAAAAAAAGTAAGCAACAAAGCTCTAATATGCGATCCGTCGACATCTGCATCAGTCATAATTATAATTTTGCCGTATCTTAAATCCTTGATATCTATTTCTTCAGTTTTTGGATCCAATCCTAAAGCGTTGATTAATGTTATTATTTCATTTGAAGAAATCATTTTTGATAATGCTTTTGTTTTAATATCATTTGCTTTTCCATTTTTTTTTGATCCATTTTCATCCACATATGTATTTAAAATTTTACCTCTTAAAGGTAATACTGCTTGGTTTTCTCTATTTCTTCCTTGTTTTGCCGATCCTCCTGCAGAGTCTCCTTCAACTATAAATAGCTCAGTTCCTTCTTGTTTAGATATTTGACAATCAGCTAGTTTTCCTGGAAGACCAGTTAATTCTAAAGCACCTTTTCTTCTAACATTTTCTCTAGCTTTTCTAGCAACATCTCTTGCTAATGCAGCTTGTATTACTTTAGCTAGAACAATTTTTGCCACTGAAGGATTCTGATCAAACCAAGTTGATAATTTTTCGTTTACAACAGTTTCAACAATTGGACGTACTTCTGAAGAAACTAATTTATCTTTTGTTTGTGATGAAAATTTTGGATCAGGTATTTTTATCGACAAAACGCAAGTGAGACCTTCTTTAATATCTTCTCCAGATATTGAAACTTTATTTTTTTTTAAAAGATTATTTTCTGTAGCATATTTATTTATTACCCTTGTTAAAGCACTTCTAAACCCTAAAAGATGGGTTCCTCCATCTTTCTGAAAAATATTATTTGTAAATGAATACATATCTTCAGTGTATCCTGCATTCCATTTTAAAGAACATTCGATATCTATATTTGCCTTATTGCCTTCAACAAAAATTGGTTTTTTAAATAAATCATTACCATTTTTATTTTGTAATTTTTCTCTTTTTTCATCTAGATAATTAACAAACTCTAATAAGCCACCATCAAATTTAAATTCTATTTGTTTAGGTTTTTTTTGAGTTAAATCACTTATGCAAATTTTTATTCCTTTATTCAAAAAAGCAAGTTCTCTCATTCTTTTTTGAATAATATTTGCACTAAATTTTGTATTAGAAAAAATTTCTTTAGAAGGTAAAAATGTTATTTGTGTTCCAGAATTTTTAGACTTGCCTATAACTTTTAGAGGTTGATTAGCAGTTCCGTTTTCAAATTCTATATAATATCTATTTCCATCTCTATCTATTTCCAATTTCAATTTTTCTGATAAGGCATTAACTACAGAAACTCCAACTCCGTGTAATCCACCTGAAACTTTATATGAGTCGTGATCAAACTTTCCCCCAGCATGTAGTTGGGTCATAATAACTTCAGCTGCAGATTTTTTTTCACCTTTATGCATGTCAACTGGAATTCCTCTTCCATCGTCCCTAACTGTAACTGTTCCATCAGAATTAATTTTAATTTCAATATTACTACAATGGCCTGCTAATGCTTCATCAATAGAGTTATCGACAACTTCATAAACCATATGATGTAACCCAGTCCCATCATCAGTATCACCGATATACATTCCTGGTCTTTTTCTTACTGCTTCTAGACCTTTGAGTACTTTTATTGAGTCAGCTTGGTATGATGAATTTTTAGTTTTTTTAATCATTTTTGATTTTTTTGGAAAAAAAAATTATATCATTTTTATTTAATTAAATAAAATTTGATAAACGTATAATGCCTAAAAAGGCCTGGTAATTAATGATAATCTGACAGTTTTAAATTTATTTTTCTATTTTTTAAATTTAGTTAAAAAGTCATCATTTTTAGTCGTAATTTTGATTTTTTGGCGGAGAGAGTGGGATTCGAACCCACGGTACCTGTAAGGGTACACACACTTTCCAAGCGTGCGCCTTAAACCACTCGGCCATCTCTCCATTTAATTAAGTATTAAATTAGTCTAGGTTTTGGAATATGTGTTAAAAAAACTCCACCTTTTGAAATAAATCTTTTTTCCTTTTTAAATATTTCTTTTTTAAAATTCCAAGCCCCAAGGTATGCTACGTCTACTTTTTTTTTGTCTAGTTGGTTATATTTTTTTATATAAATTTTACTACCAGGCATATATTTGTTTATTTTATCAGGCGTTGTATCCATAAAGTATTCTATTAAATTATTATCAATATTACAAAAGTTTAAAACCGTACTTGCTTTAGCTGTAGCCCCATATCCAATAACTTTTATTTTTTTTCTTTTAAGTTCCTTTAAAATTTTCAACAAATCGACTTTTGACTTAACTACATTTCTAGCAAATTTTTTGAAAGTGGTATATTTATCTAGGCCATATTTTAATTCTTTTTGTGTTTCTTTCTTAACATTTTTATTAATTTTAAATGATTTATTTATTTTTTTTTTAATATAATACCTATTTGATCCTCCATGAGTATCTAAATTTTCAATATCAAAAATTTCTAAATTATATTTGGAAATAAATTTTTGAATTGCAATACTAGAAAAAACGTAAATATGCTCACAATAAAACTGATCGTAAGCATTTTTTTTTACACATTCAAAAAGTGATGGATCCTCTAAAATCAATATTCCTTTATCAGATAAAGCTAAATTTACAGCTTTAAAAACTTCATTTAAATTCTCTATATGACTTAAAGTGTTTGCAGAATAAATTATATCGGCTTTTTTCTTTTTTGTTATCTTATTGGCTAGCTGAGTATTCCAATATTTTTGTAAAGTTTTATATTTTAGATTTCTTGTAATTTCCGCTAAATTAGCACATGGCTCAATTCCTATTATTATTTTTTTGTTAAAATGTTTTATAAAAGCACCATCGTTACTTCCTATCTCAATAATAAGTTTTGGATTAAATTTCTTTTTTATTTTATTTGCTAATTTTTCAAATTCTACTTTCATTGTTGTAGATTGAGAAGATCTGTAAGGATACTTTTCATTGAACATTAGTTTTTTCGGAACTTTATTTATAATAGAAACTAAAAAGTTTGTTTTATTAAATCCTACTTTTAGTTTATATTTTTTTTCTTTTTTATGTAAATTCTTCTTTTTAATAAAAGAGTTTGCTAAAGGCTGTTGTCCCAAATCAAGAAATTTTTTAAACATATATAATTCTAATTTTTTAAATAAAATTTAATAAATTTTAAAATACCAAGTAAATTTGAAACATTAATTAATGCCTTATTTTTTCTTAATAAAAAAAAATTAGGAATAATAAATAATAGACTTTGTAAAAATTGTCTAATTATTTTTAATTTTCTAAGCTTATTTATCTTATATTCAAATAAATATTCTCCGTATTTAAAATTTAAATTTCGAATTAAATTTACAGATAAGTTTTTTTTTGAAGAATGACCGCTTTGATGATTTGCAAATGAATTTGCAACTTGTACCATTTTGTATTCAAATTGATTAATTTTTCTCATTAAAAAAATATCTTCCCAATATAAAAAGAAATCTTCATCAAAAAAACCAATTTTTTTTATTTCACTCGTATTACATAACATGCAGGCAGCATCTAACTTTTTTTTAGTTAAATATTTTATTTTTTGTTTATTTTTAAGTTGGTTATTTTTTATAAACCTAGGTCCTGCAAAAATTATATTTTTTTTATGCGACATGCCTTTTTGCAGAAGTTTGATTGACTTTTCGTTTATTATTACATCTGGTTGAGTAAATAAAAAATATTTTGTTTTTACTTTAGACAGTAAAAAATTTGATGACCTACTTAATCCTATATTGTGATTAGAAAAATAATAATCAAATTTTATTCCAGAAATTTTTTTTATTTTATTTTTATAATTTTTTTTAACTGCTTGTTCAAAAATTATTACTTTAAAATTCCTGTATTGTGACAATAATTTTATTTTATCTTCATTAGTCTTATAAAGTGTTATTATAACAGTAATATCATTAGTCATACTAAAAATTTTTAATTTTTCTTAAATAGAATAAAAAATTGTATCTTGTTTTTCTTAAATAAAATTTAAATAAATCCTTAAATATAATTTTGAAAAAAACAGTATATGTTTGTTTTCTTTCTAACATTCCTCTACTTTTTTCTATGGGATGAGAATGCTCATATGTAATATGATAAGTATTCAAAAATATACTAATTTTTTTTTGTATATTTGTAAGTTTGCCATCTAAGCCTGACCTTAAACTAAAGATAGTTTTTTGCTTAAAATTTTTTTCTATAAGTTTTGACAAGCCTATTAATTCATATTCAGAAAACATTGAACCATTGTAAATTTTGTGTTCTTCAAAAACAGATTTTAAAATTATCGTCGATATCCATTCTGCTGTATTCATTGAATTTTTTTTCAAATAATTATTTAATTTTATCCATAAAATTCTATTATCTTCTGTGCTAATAGCTGCGAATTGAGTTAATGAAGAAACAAAAAATGTGGGTAAAGCGCCGAATATTTTTTTTATTGTTAAATAATATGCTTTATGAAACTCAAAGAGTGTTCCAAAGCTATTTGATTTGTGTTTATCGAAAAATTTTATCTTTCTTAAAATTACCGTGTCAGCATCCCAGATAATAATTTTTTCTTTTGATTTATTTATAAAATCTATAATAAAAGATAGTTTTAATACTTGTTGGTAATACCAACTAAGTCTTTTTTGAAAATCTTTTTTATATGAGATGTTTTTTGACAGTTGAAAAAATATATTTTTAAACTTTTCAAAAGGCAAAATTTCATCTTCATTAATAATATTAAAATTATTAAAATTAAAAGTACTTTTAAATAAATTATAATCTTTTTTTGGACAAATAAGAAAAAAATTCGAATTTTTATAAAAACTTATAAAATTAAAATAGTTTTCTTTAACCAGGGAGATGTCTCTAGCTAAAGAAACTTGACAAATATTTAGTTTTTCATCATTCATACAATGTAAATTTTGTATATTTTAAGTTTTTTAAAAGAGTTAATGTTGTTTTATGTAATAAAATTATTATTGTATTATACTTAATGTTCATAAATCTAAAATTCTTTACAATAAATATGAGTACTAGAAATTTATTACAAATAAAATCAAAAAAATATAAAAAATGAATAATTTAAAAACATACTGTGTTACCGACATAGTTTCAAATAAATTAGAAAAATTAAATTTAACTCTAGCTTCTGTAGGTAAAAAAAAATTCCCTGAAAATTATATTAATTGTAAAAATGGAGATAATATTGAATTCAAAGAAGAATATTACTCTGAACTTACCTTTCATTACTGGTTTTGGAAAAATAAGTTGCAAAGTTTTGATAAAAACATTTGGTTAGGGTTTTGTCAAAAAAGAAGATTTTGGTTAAAAAATGATAATTTAAATATTTCAAACTTAGATGATTTGAATAACAATATTTTAAGATCTATACCTGAAGAATGGGAAAAATATGATACAATTTTATGCAAACCTATAAATGTGAGCCCAGCTAAAAAAATAAAAATGATTAAAAGAGGATGGAAAAATCTTATTAAAGATCCTACTATTTTTTTTAACAATAAAAAACAAACAATAAAACTTCAGTTTGATATGCACCACGGCTATGGCACACTTGATAAAGCAATCAATGTAATGAACACAAATGATAGAGAAGATTTTAGAAAATTTGTTAATAGCAGAATAAAATTTAGTCCACATATTATGTTTATATCAAAAAAAAAAATTGCAGATGATTGGTTTCAAAGTCTTTTTAAATGGCTTAATGATTGTGAAAAAATATTTGGCTTTAAAGATTTGACTGGTTACGATCAGAATAGACTTTATGCATATTTATCTGAAAGATATCTTCCTTTTTGGTTTGAGAAATACTCTAAAATAAAACTTTGTCCTTGGGTTTTTTTTGATACTGAAAAATAGCTAAAAAATTATTCAATCCACTCTTTATATTTTTGTAAATTATCTAAAAGATATTTAGGGAAATTTTGATCTACAGGTATTGCATTAAACTCATCATCTCTTCCTATTATATCTTTTTTACTTTTTACATTTGCTTTAACTGCTTCTATTTCTAAAAATTTGACATCTATTTTCTCTTTAAATGCATATGGATCACTTGTTTCACATAAATTTTTATATTTATATAAAAGCTCCTCAGGTGATTTAAGATTACAAAAGTGCCAACCTCCATTTTCTATAATATTATTTAATCTATATTTATCTATTCTCCAAAATGGTCTTTTTTTAAATTTTAATTCTCGTAACCATTGTGGGGATTTTAAAAATTTCTTTATACATAATCTACTTCCATACCAAAATGGATTAGATTTACTTAAAAGATTAAATTTATAGTAAAAATGCATTTGTTTAAAAACAGCAAACCTTTTTTTCGGATCAAAATTTTTTAATGAATTAGGATTTGGTATCTCATCTAAATCAGAAATTATTATTAAGTCATTATCTTCTGCTTTATGAAGACCCCTGATCATAGCATTTCTTTGAAAATTTTCTCTTAAATAAGGGTTATCTCCATCGGGTAAATCTTGAACTTTTATATATATAATTTTATCTTTAAATTTCGAAAAATTGTTAATATTAAATCTAAATTTTTTTTTATTATTTTGCCAGGTCTTATTTCCTTCTATTATTACAAAGTAATCAACATATTCATTTAAAATATTTAATCTTAAATCCAAAAGTAAATCTTCATCCCAATAAGAAAAACAATCATAAACTTTCATTTATTTGTCCTTACTAATTTTTAATACACCGATAAAAGCTTCTTGGGGAATTTCTACTCTGCCAAATTGCTTTGACCTGACTTTTCCTTTTTTCTGTTTATCCAATAATTTTCTTTTTCTATCTCTTGCTCCTCCGCCATGAATTTTTGTTAAAACGTCTTTTTTGAATCCTTTAATAGTTTCCCTTGCTATAATTTTTCCACCTATAGCAGCTTGCACAGGTATCATAAAATTATGTCTTGGAATTAAATCTTTTAATTTTTCACAAACCTCTCTTCCTATTGATTGAGCAAAATCTTTGTGAACCATCATTGCAAGTGCGTCTACGGGTTCAGAATTTACTAAAATACCTAATTTAACCAAGTTTCCTTCTTTATGGCCTATGATTTCATAATCAAAACTTGCATACCCACTTGTCATTGATTTAAGTCTATCATTAAAATCAAAAACCACTTCATTCAATGGAATTTCATAATTAAGTACTGCTCGATTTCCGGAGTAACTTAAATTTGTTTGTATTCCTCTTTTATCTTGGCATAATTTAATTATAGAACCTAAGTACTGATCAGGAGTAATTACTGTAGCCTTAATCCAAGGTTCTTCAATAAATTTAATTAAAGTTGGGTCAGGTAAGCTCGAAGGATTTTGTAATTCAACTACTTTACCACTATTTAAATGTATCTTGTATACTACTCCTGGTGTAGTAGTTAATAAATTTATATCAAATTCTCTTTCTAATCTTTCAGTTATTATTTCTAAATGTAATAAACCTAAAAAACCGCATCTAAAACCCAAACCAAGAGCAGATGATGTTTCTGGTTCGTAAGAAAAACTTGCATCATTTAATTGAAGTTTTCCTAAACCATCTTTTAACTTTTGATATTCTGAACTATCAACAGGAAATAATCCACAAAATACAACTGGTTTACTTGGTTTAAATCCTGGTAAAGCTTTTTTTAATGACTTATTTGCTTCACAAATTGTATCACCAACTTTAGTTTCTGATAACTTTTTAATTCCTGTAATAATAAATCCAATTTCACCTGTATTTAATTCTTCTATATTTTTTGGTTTTGGAGTAAAAACCCCAACTTTTTCAATAATATATTCTTGATTTGTTGACATCATTTTTATTTTCATGTTTTTTGTAATTTTTCCATCAATAACTCTTACTAAAATAACTACACCTAAATATGAGTCATACCAACTATCAACCAATAAACATTTTAAAATTTCATCTTTAATACCTTTCGGAGAAGGTAATACTTTTATTATTTGTTCTAATATTTCTTCAATTCCCTCACCTGTTTTTCCGGAGCATTTTATTGAATTACTTGTATCAATGCCTATTACATCTTCGATCTGTTTTTTTGTTTTTTCTATATCAGAGGCTGGTAAATCAATTTTATTTAATACAGGGACTATTTCATGATTAATATCTAAAGCTTGATAGACATTTGCTAAAGTTTGGGCTTCTACACCTTGTGTACTATCAACTATTAAAATAGATCCTTCGCATGCATATAAAGATCTGCTAACTTCGTAACTAAAATCTACATGTCCTGGAGTGTCAATAATATTCAAAATATAATCTTTTCCATCTCTTGCTCTATAATTAAGTTTAACAGTCTGAGCCTTAATGGTTATCCCTCTTTCTCTTTCAATATCCATTGAGTCAAGAACTTGGTCTTTCATTTCTCTCTCTGTTAGGCCTCCACATTTATGGATTATTCTATCTGCTATTGTAGATTTGCCATGATCAATGTGTGCAATTATAGCAAAGTTTCTAATGTGATCGATTACTGACATTACGATCTTATTTTTGCACCAGTTTTATTTTCAACAGTAGAAATTATAAGCTTATTAATTTTTTCAAGATCTTCATCAGTTAGAGTTTTATCTGAAGATTGAATAGTAACATTTAAAGCAATTGATTTTTTATTTTCTGGTATATTGTCACCTTCATAAATATCAAATACTTTAATACCTTTAATTAAACTTTTATCGATTTCAGATATTATTTGAACAAGATCTTGAGCTTTGAAAGTTTTGTCCAAAACAAAAGCAAAATCACGCTCAGACTTTTGATAATCTGAATATTTATACTGAGGTTTTTGATCTTTTAGTTTGTTCTCACTTTTTTTAATATTATCTAAGTAAATTTGGAAGATTGCTAGAGCTTCGGTCTTAATATCAAGTTTTTTTATAATATTTGGATGTATTTCTCCAAAATAGGCCACGGGCTTATTTTCATTTTTATTTAAATATATGGCTCCTGACTTGCCTGGATGAAAATAACTTGGAGTTTTGTCATTTATAAAAAATTTATCTTTATTAAAACCAGCTTCTATTAAGCTTTGTATTACATCTCTCTTAGCATCAAATACATCAACAGCTCTCTCTTTCTCTAACCAATTAAGTCTAGATACTTTGCCTGATTTCAAGGCTGATATAACAGTTTGTTGATCGCCTGGTTTTGATCCACTAAAAATTGGTCCAATTTCAAAAAGTGAAATATCTTTAAAACCTCTATCTAAATTATTTTTTAGATAAATTATTAAATTAGAAAAAATAGAATTTCTTAATACATTTAGATCTGAGCTAATCGGATTTATAATCTGAATTTGTGAACTATTTTCATTGAACAATTGATTAACTTTAGAATCTGTAAAAGACCAAGTTACTGTTTCCATATATCCCTTAGAAGCAATAGAGCGTTGAAAAAAATGAAATAATTTTTGCTGTTTATTCAATGTTGGCTTTAATCTTGTCTTTTCTGGTTCTTCAATTTTTATCTGATCATAACCTTTAATTCTCACAATCTCTTCTACTATGTCTATTGGCTCAATTATATCGGGTCGCCATGAAGGCACCTGTAGATTTAAAATATTTTTTTGTTTCTTTATTTTAAATCCTAAATTAGATAAAATTGTAGTAATTTCCTTATCACTCACTTTAAATCCGGTAATTTTTTCAAAAAAAGGAATTTCAAATTTGACTTGAGATTTTTTTATATTTATATTTTTTTTAATATCAATTTTACTAATCTCCCCGCCGCATATTTTTAAAATTAATTCCGCTCCTTTTAATAATCCCAATTCAATTGATTCAGGGTCTATTCCTCTTTCAAACCTATATTTAGCATCAGTATCGATATTTAATAATTTTGAGGTTTTTCTTATCGACCTGGGATCAAAATACGCAGACTCTAATAATATATTTTTAGTATTAAGTTCTGTACCAGTTCTAGTTCCTCCAATTATTCCTCCAAGCCCTAATACTCCAGAACTATCTGATATAACGCACATGTTATTATCGAGTGAATAATTTTCATTATCTAAAGCCTTAAAAGTCTCTCCTTTTTTTGAATTTCTAACTATTATTCCTTTTTCTATTTTGTCCGCATCATATGCATGAAGTGGCCTATTTAAATCTATCATTACATAATTTGTAATATCTACAATTGCTGAAATTGGTTTTTGTCCTAATGCTATAATTTTATTTTTTAACCAATTAGGGCTTTCTGTATTTTTAACTCCTTGAATTAAGCAACTTCCGAAAGCTAAGCATCCTTGATTTTTTTCTTTAGTAATTTTTATATTTATTTTTTGAGGAATAGGACTTTTTATTTTTTTTAAATTTAATTTTTTTAATTTTCCTGTACCAGCTGCAGCTAAATCTCTAGCGATTCCTCTAACTCCGAGACAATCTGCTCTATTTGGAGTTATTGAAAGATCTATTATTTTCGAATTAATATTTTTAAAATATTTCTTACCAACTTGATTATTATATTTTTTTGAAGAAAGTTCTGTAATGCCTTCACTTTCATTAGATAAATTTAGTTCAGATTCCGAACAAAGCATTCCATATGAAGTAACTCCCCTTATTTTACTAACAGATAGTTTCATTTGATTTTTGGGTATAACTGAACCTGGAGGAGCGTATATAGTTAAAAGATTTTTCTTTGCATTTGGAGCCCCACAAACAACCTTAACAATTTCTTTCTTACCTATATCTACATCACATACTTTTAGTCTATCTGCATTTGGATGTTGCTCTGAATTTAATATCCTTGCAACAATAAAATTATCTAATTCTGATGTCGGACTTTGAAAACTTTCTACCTCAAGTCCAATATCAGTTAATTTATTAGAAATTTTTTTATCATCATGCTTGGTATTCAAATGTTCTTTGAGCCAGTCTATTGTAAATTTCATCTGCTTAGACCTCTATAACTTGTGGGAACATCCAATGGATCAAATCCAAAATGATTTAACCATCTATAATCTGTTTCAAAAAAAGATCTTAGGTCGTTTATTCCATACTTAAGCATAGCCAATCTATCTATACCTATTCCAAATGCATAACCTTGATATTTTGATGGGTCTACTTTCACATTTTTTAGTACATTAGGATGAACCATTCCACATCCTAAAATTTCTAGCCACTTATCCCCTTCGCCAATAATTATCTTGCCGTCTTTTATTTTATATCCAATATCAACCTCAGCTGATGGTTCTGTAAATGGAAAATGGCTTGGTCTAAATCTCATTTTTATCTTATTAACTTCAAAAAAGTTCTTTATAAAATAATTTAAACAACCTTTTAAATGTCCCATGTTGATATTTTTATCTATGTGAAGACCTTCAACTTGATGAAACATTGGGGAATGTGTTTGGTCACTATCTGATCTATAGGTTCTACCTGGAGCTATTATTTTAAAAGGTGGTTTTCCTTTTAACATTGTTCTAACCTGTACAGGAGAAGTATGTGTTCTTAATAAATATTCCTTATTATTGTCTAAATAGAAAGTATCATGCATATCTCTAGCTGGATGGTTATCGGGAGTGTTTAGTGCTGTAAAATTATTATATTCATTTTCAACATCTGGTCCTTCTTCAACATTAAAACCTATTTCAGAAAAAATTGAGGATATCTCATCAATTACCTGTGAAACTGGATGAATTTTCCCTTGATTGAAACTTCTTTCAGGAAGAGTAACGTCAATTTTTTCATTTTGAAGCTTTGAATTGATTTCTATAATTTCTAGGTCTTGAATTTTTTTTGATATTGCAGTTTGAATTTCATCTTTAATTGAATTTAATTCTGATGCAAATTTTTTTCTCTCCTCAACGGCAAT
>CABYVA010000011.1 GCA_902522325.1 uncultured Pelagibacteraceae bacterium | reverse complement strand
CCCTCAGGAGGCCTATTATATTTAAACTTTACTTTGTATGAAGGTTGTTCACAACACTTATAAATATAATTCATCTAATTTTTTTAAAATATTATTAGTAAACCAAAACACTACCTTTAATTTTTCAGTGCTCAAATATTTTTTAAATTCTTTTTTTTTTGTATTTTTGACTGTAAAAATAAAATATCTTTTGTCTGAAGTGTTTTTAACCAAACAAACTTTATAATCAAACTTCTTTAGCCTAGAATTTATTGAGGGAGTTGAGTAATACCCCCAATTTTTTTTGGAAAAATCGTATTCACTTTTATTGTCTTTAAAAGTTAATAACTCATTATTGTTTAAAAATATATCGGCAAGATGTTTTATTTTTATATTTTTTTTTTTTCCGACAAAAAATGTTCTTGGTTTTCTATTTTTTTTAATTTTCATTCCATTCCCACTGTTTTTTAATAAAATTCTGGATAAACCATTTTTTATTTTTTTTCTTCCAAATATTTTTGTTTCTAAACTTTTCTGCAAGTTTATAAAAACGTTTATCTTCAATACCTAAATAATTGCATAATTTTTTTATATCAGCTTTAGGAGGTCTTGTGTCTTTTGGGCTTATCATTTTTAAAGCATTAGTCCGACTTAATCTATTATTTCTAATTTCTAAAGAAAGATTGTCAAATTTTCTTAAAAAACCGAACTTATACCATTTTAGCCAATGGTGAATTGAGATAAAATCATCATCTATATCTGCAAAATTATATAAACCTGTTTTAGGTTTGGAAGCAGATTTAAATCCATGTTTTTTAACTTGTTGATAAATTTTTTTTGGATCCCATTTGATAAAATGTCCAAGAAAAATCCTTAAAACTTTATTCTTTGATTTATTTAAAGCGTAATAATTAATCAAATCTTTTTTTTTAAATCCTTTTTTAATCCAATAAGAAGCTGTTGTATCAAAATTAACTCCAAAAGTTTTTGCAAATTTTTTAGTCATTTTGTATCCATCTAGTGAATGATTTTGATATCCATATTCATAAGCAGAGTTTTCAGCAAAAAATACTATTGGTATCTTCATTGTTGACGCAACAATCAAAGGTATATTATAGATGGATAAATGCATGGGGATAGCGGTTGAGCCAAAAATTTTGAAAGACTCATATATAAATTTTTTTTCAATAATTGGATTGTTTGTCCAATCAATATGATCAACTCCTAATGATATTAAGTTCTTTAAATTTTGATTACCTAATGAGTTTCTAAATGGCGTTTTCCAAGTTACAGCAAGTGGTTTTAATCCAAACTCTAGGGCTTTTATGGCCAACCAAGTGCTGTCCTTTCCTCCACTTACAGGCAAAACACAGTCATAATTACTTTTATTATTTTTTTTAATCTTTGTAAGAATTTTATCTAAATTTTTTTTTCTTTTAGTCCAGTCTATTTTAATTTTTTTTTCATGATTTTTACAGGCATTACATACGCCATCTTTACCAATTACTAAATTAGGCCTGGTAGATGGTAAAATACATTTTTTGCACCAAGTAATCATAATTATTTAATTAAATTTTTTTAAAAAAATTTTAGTATTTACGTAATTAAAAATAAACTTACTCATATAATTTGGCATTTTTTTCATTTTTAAAATTTTATTCAATTTTTTTTTATTTACATAATCATCAACAATTGATTTTTCATTAAAAAAATCTATGAATTCATTTGATTTGAAATCAATTAATGAATTTATTGAAGCATTAAATCCTTTTTTTTGTCTATTTGTTCTTATATTTTCATTTAATAAACCTTTCATTGCTTCTCTTAAAAGATATTTATTATATCCTTTTTGAATAAACAAAATAGATGGTAGTGAATAAAGATAATTAATTAAGTTAGTATCAAGAAACGGATTTCTATTTTCTATAGAATACATCATACAATTTCTATCTGTTGAATTTAAGATGACTGGCGAAGCTTCATAAAAAAGTTCATTCATCATTCTATTTTTTAATAGATCGTCTGTAAAAAAAGCTTCTTTAAAAGAATAATTATTATTTTTAATAAAAAGTTTTTTCAATTCAAAATACCCATCATAAATATGATCTCTAAAATTTTCATTTTTAATATAAATATCATGCATCTGAAAATATTTATTTCTTATATTTTTTTTAATATATTTTTTCCAAAAATGTAAATTTTCATTAAATTTTTTTATTTTAACATCTTTACATATTTTAAGATGTTGAAGATAATGATCGTAATAACCTGCAAATATTTCATCTGCACAATTTCCCTCAATTAAAACTTTAGTTTTTGGGTAATTTTTTTTTATATTCTTAATTAATTCATTGTGAATATATGCAGATATTGTCGGGAGAGGTTCATGATAATAATTTATATTATTTTCGATTTTCTGAAAAAAATCTTTTTTATTAATTTCTATTATATGATTTTTGCAGCTTGTGTCTTTGACGGTAAAGTCAATTTCTTTTTTTTCATTATACCTATCATCAGTATCGACAAGTGAAAAAGTATTAATCTTTCTTCCCAAGAAATTAGATGCAATTGAGACTAAAGAGGATGAATCTATTCCGCCACTTAATAAAAAAGCAGTCTCAACATCAGATCTTAATCTTGTTTTTACTGATTTAATTAAAATTTCTCTAATATCACTTATAATTTTTTTACTTTTATTAATGGTTTTCAATGGTTCATGATTAATTTCTGGCATCCAATATTTTTTAATTTTGAAGTTACCAGATGAAAGATCAAAAATTCCAATACTTGAACTTGGAAATATTTCTATATCTTTGAAAAACGTTTTTTCTGATTTATTTAAAGATTTGTAACCAAAATATAGGTAATCTTGAATTTTTTTAAAATTGATTTTTGGATCAAATAAATTGGAATTAAAAAAATAAGAAATTTCTGAACCAAAAAAAAATTTGTTATTCTTATGAAAAAAATATAAAGGTTTCTCACCAAATCGGTCTCTTGATATTATTAATTGATTTTTTTTTTTATCTAAAATACATAAAGCCCACATTCCTTCAAGATAACTTAGGAAATTTAATCCATAAACCTTATACATTTGTAATAATACTTCTGTATCTGATTCTGTTTTAAACTTTATTCCTTTAGAAATTAATTTTTTTTTTAATTCTAAATAATTATAAATTTCACCATTATAAATAATTACACAATCTCCTATTGTTAATGGTTGATTGGATCTTTGCTTTAAATCAATAATTGATAATCTTGAATGAAATATATTTACATTTTTAAATATATTTTGAAATTTCTGTGAATCAGGGCCTCTATTATACATTTTTTTAAGAAGATTATTTTTCTCATTGTTGCTAAGTTTAATTCCAACTGTTCCAGCTAATCCACACATAAATTAAAAAATATCTTTTTTTTGTATCTTTTTATTTTTACTTATATTTCTTCTTAATTTTATAATTTTTTTATCTAAAAAATCAGGCGTCAAAGATCCCGACGGCCTTGCGAAATAAAGTTTTTTATAATTCAAAATCTCATTTTTCTTTAAATCTCTTAAAGCGTAAACTCCTCTAATTGCGATTTTTTTGTTTATTTTTTCTTCATTTAGAATTTGTTTTATTTCTGTGCCTAAAAGATTTTCATATAATCTAATTTTAGATACGAATAATTTCATATCTTTAGGGTTTAATGATAAACTATGATCTCTAAAACTAGAGAACTTATTATCTAGAGTAAAATGTTTTTCAATAATTTTTGCTCCCAAAGCAACAGATATTAAAGATGCGTCATAACCTTTACTATGATCTGAATACCCAATAATATTTCTTTGAAATGATCTAGCTAGTAAATTAATTGCTTTTAGATTTAGTTCATTTGCAGGATAAGATGAGATGCAGTGTAAAATCGCAAGTTTTTCATCTTTTAAATTTTGATTAATTATTCTTTTCGCTTTTTTAATTTTATTAATGTCTGAAAAACCAGTAGAAATTATCAAATCTTTTTGAAAACCTGAAACAACTTTTAATAATTCAAAGTAGTTCAAATCAAATGAGGCTATTTTGAATATTTTTTGAATTTTATTAAGAAATTTTGCACTTTTAATATCAAGAGGAGTGGAAAAGAAGATAATTTTTTTTCTTTTACAATAATTGGATAGTTTTTCAAATTCATCAAAACTTAATGCGAGCTTTTGATATCTTTTAAATCTATCATTACTATAACCTGAAGAAATAAAAAAATCAGGTATAAACGTTTGAAACTTAACTGCATCAACATTTGCAGCTTTTGCTTTATCGATCAACTTGAGTGCGTAATTGAAATTTCCCTCATGATTATTGCCAATTTCAGCAACAATAAAACATTTTTTTGATTTTTTTATTTTTTTTAATATCATTTAATAAGTAATTAAGTCAAAACCTGAAACATATTTTAAAGATTTATAATTATTTAATTTTTTTGTTCTAAATTTATATTCTGAAATCTTTATATTTTTTTTTATATCAAAAATAACAATTGAGAAAAAACTTGCTCCATATACTCCATCTACTGTAGTGACAATTTTGTTTCGATTTAAAACTTCGACACCCCTACACCATTTTGGTATTCTTTTAAGATTTGCTTTACCAATAATGAAATAGTCTACAGCATGCGAATTATTAAAATTTTTGTATTCAATCTTTTTTTTTATAATTTTTTCCTGCCGTGATATCTTTTTTTTTGTGTCAACTATAATTATTTTTCCATCTACAGAAGTAAAAAATAATTTATCAAATCTTTTTTTTCCATCATGAATTAATGATGTTTTCATGTGACCCATCGAAATTAAATTTATTTTTTTTGATATAAGATTAAACTTAATTATTGTTCCAAGATTTCTGGAAGTCAAAAAAACATTATTATTCTCGACTCTAATATGATTGAAATGAAAAATCCCAGTAGGGCCTCTTCTTTGTTTGGTTACAAATCGCCAATCTGTTTTTAAAATATTGTAATCATTTTTTTTTACCTTTAGATCTTCTGTAATAGTGTAAAAATTTTCAATTTTTCCGTTTAAGTCTGTAATTACCAATGTATCCTTGAAAGCTAAGGTCGAATAAATTTTTTTCTTATAATAATAAATTCCATGTAAATCAGCTGTAAGTCTGTTAGACAATATTGTCTTTAATTCTAGATTTTTTTTACTTAGCATATAAACACCATTCCAACTACCAGCAAAAATATAGTTGTTACTTTGTGTTAGGCCTGTAAAGCCAAATCTAGGAAGTTTTTTAAAGTCCTGATACTTTTTGGGTAAGGAGTCACCTTTTATCAAATGTTTATTCTCTTTAAAGTCATTTAAATTCCTTGGAAAAACATATGAATATTTTTTTAAATTTGATCTTTCTAAAGTAACTAAAGCAGGATATTTCTTTTGATCACGCAACTTATTATCAAGATAGGCATGGCAAAAGCTGCATACTATTTTTTTATTTAAGTTCATTCTAAGATATTTTGATTAATTTATTTTTTATTAATTTTTCAGAAATTTCTAAACAATCTTTTAAACTAAGTTTCAATATTTTGCTTATTTCAAATATATTTCTCTTTCCATTAGAATAAGCGATATAATCCATCATATTTTGAATATTTCTTTCTCTATGATCGCGTGATGACACTGTTGGATATAATGATCTTTTAGTCATAAAAGGTTCGCATATAGTTAAACTTTTAGGAATAAAATGTTTTTCAAATGAAAAAATTATATTTTTGAATACATTTACAGATTCTCTTAGAGTTTTTTCTTTAACAAAATTAAGATTATCCAAATGGGTATGATATTCTTTAAACTTACCATACTTTGTTCTACAAAAACCACTTACAGGCAAATCTACATTTGGTGAACAATACTGTCTTTCATCACTGCCTCTCTCTAAATAAGAGTATATATTAAATTTTTTCTTATCTCTTAATTCTGCTGTTAATGCATGATCAGATAAATTATTTCCGCTTGGAGACTTAATTAAACTGTAATCATCCTTAGCTCCAACACAAGATACAACGAATCCACATAGCATTCTTTTTTTAAGCAATTTTAATCTTTTTGTTAAATAACATATTGAACCGATAGTTTCGGGAGCTAAAACAAATCTATAACTAAATTTTGTTTTATTTAATTTTTTTATCTCAGATAAAATTTCATTTACTACAACAGGACCGCTTAATTCATTATTTGCCATTGATGGATGACATATATAACTAGTAAAAAAAATCTCTTCTTTCTTTTTACCTTTTATATATGCCTCTACTAGGTCCAATTTTCCTTTTTTAAAATTTGAATCAATTAAAACTTTATAATTTCCATTAGGAAGTGATACTTTCTGTTTTTCTGAAGCACAAAATCCCCATCTTTTTTTATAATAACTAGTTACAAATGGAATAGCATTTCTATTTTTTTTATCTGTATAAATAAATTTAATCAAATTCTTTTTACTCATTTTTAGATTAACGGATGTAGAGTAATTTAAGACATGCAAATTATTCTTTTTAAATTCAAGATATTTTTTTTTTGTTTTTATATGGTAAATAAAAGCATCTTTAATGGACCATTCATCTGGGACATGCCAATCAAAAACTTTTTTTCCAGATTTAAAACTTATTAATTTAAATTCTGGGTTTATAGATTGAAAAAATTTAATTGTCTTTCTTAGGCCATTGCCTGTTATAGATCTACAAATTGGGAATAATATTTTTAAATTTTTAAACATTTAAAAAATATTTTTTTGATTTATTTTGCTTTAATAACATTAATTTTTTTTCTAGAATAAAACTCTTTATACCAGTCAATATATTTTTGATATCCGACTTCCAAAGAAAAATTTGGATTATAATTTATTTTACTTTTTGCTTTTAAAATCTCTAATGTGCCTCTTTCAGGATTAAATTTCTCTTTACTTTTGTAAGTAACAACAACATCTTTGAAATTCTTCTTTAATATATTTATCAACTCATTCACACTCTTGGCATTTCCAAATGTAAGATTAAACGTTTCGTTTTTAGCTTTATCATTTATGCAACATTTCTCAATTCCATCCATTAAATCCTCGATATAAGTAAAATCTAGTTTTTCATTTCCATCACCATTAATGCTTAGCTCTTTATTATTTAGCAAATTTTCAATAAATATTTGTCCTACTCTTCGACTCACGCATCTTTCTCCATATAAAGCTGAAGGTCTTATAATCGTATAAGGTAAATTATAAACTTGGTTATATGCTTTAACCATTATTTCGCCTGCAAGTTTTAAACTTCCATAAATTCCAATAGGTTTGCAATCTGATAACTCATTTACTGAAGCACCATCAAAGTTTCCATAAACCATGCTCGAAGATAGGTATATAACATGTGTTCCTCTTTCCCTGCTCACATCTAAAGTATTTTCAAGAGTTCTTAAACTATGATCAAAAGTATCATGTGGATTTTTATTAGATCTAGAAGAGTGTGATACAGCGGCTAAGTGTATTATAGTGTCTGGTTTAAAATCAGAAATTATTTTTGAATAAGCATGATAATTTCTTGCATCAATTACGTGAAAATCTAACTTTTTTGAATTTATAAGATCTATTCTTTCATTTAAAATTAACCTAAATAAATCTTTATCTATAATATCAGGGTCATTAAAAGTTAGTAAGTTATTAACACTTAAACTATCAATAATAGAAACGTGGTGACCTTTTTTAGTCAAAAACAATGAGAGATTATGGCCAATAAATCCACAGCCGCCTACGAGCAATATTTTTTTTTTCATGTAAATATATTTTTTAAAATTTTAGTTATACGATCAATTTCAATATTATTTAACTTTGGGTACACTGGCAAGGAAATAACTCGATCGGCATAATTTTTGGCAGAAATAAATTTTTTTGAATTAAAGTTATACTTTTTTTTATAATAACTCATTTCTGGCAAAATTTTACCGTAGTGAACAGAAATTCCTATTTTTGAATTTTTCAATATGTTCATCAATCTTAATTTTTCTATTTTTTTATCAATCAAAATTTGAAATACAAAGTATGAATCATTTTTATTAAATCTTGGCAAAGTTATTCCATTCAAATGGTTAAGTTTTTTAATATATCTTTTTGCAATTTCCTGTCTTTTTTTTAAATTAATATTATAATTTAAAATTTGTTGATAACCCATTGCTGCTTGAAAATCTGTCATTCTATAATTAAAACCTAAATAACCAACATCATATTCTCCAGGACGTTTTCTTTGTGTTATGTCCTTATCAATTCCAAATTGTTTTAAACTTTTTATTTTTTTATAAAATTTTATATCATTAGTTATTATTGCCCCACCCTCACCTGTAGTTATTTGTTTTGTGGGATAAAAAGAAAAACAACCTGAAACACCAAAATTACCAACATGCTTTTTTCTATATTTTGTACCTAAACTATGAGCACAATCTTCAATAATTTTAATATTTTTGGACTTACAAATTTTGACAATTTCTTTCATGTCGCAAGATCTTCCAGCCATGTGGACTAAAATAATTGCTTTAGTTTTTTTATTTATTAAATTCTTAAAACTTTGAATATTGATATTTCCACTTTTATAATCTATATCAGCAAATTTTACTCTAGCTCCGGTATATTCAGCTGAATGTGCTGTTGCGGTATGTGTCATGGCTGGCACAATAACTTCATCTCCCTTTTTTATACCAAGAGCTAAACATGAAATATGCAAAGCTGCAGTACAACTAGATACTAAAGTACAATATTTTGCTTTTGTAAATTTTTTTAATTCATTCTCAAACAAACTTGTAAACTTTCCATGTGTCAACCATCCACTCTTCATTACATTGATTACATCTTTATAAGTTTTTTGATTTAAATTGTGTTTGGAAAATTTAATCATTTCAAATATTTATAGTTAATTCTTTACTGTTCAAATTTTGAACAATAATGATGGCCAAAAAATGACATGAAATAGAAGAACTGCATGGTAAAGAAAAAATTATAAAAAATTTAATTATTTCAAATATTTTATACTCAATTCTTTATTTTTTTTCATAGACATGTCAGCATAAAAGCAAGCTGTCATAACGTCTATATTTGACTTAAAAGATGGCATTATTATCTTCTTGTCCAATATTGAATCAATAAAATCTCGTATAATTTTCTTTCTATTTTTTTTATCTGGATAATCATACTTCATTTTTTTAAGATTGAATTTATTTTTATAATTTTTTTTATTTATTAAATATTGTCCAAATATGTCTGAAATTAAAGTCTTATTTTTTTCAAAAATCTTTAAAGTGTGAAAATGAGGATGTGTACAAACTGCGTTCGCTGTTAATTTGACCATTATGTCTTTTGGGAAAGTAAAAAGATAATGCGAAAATGAAAATTTTCTAAATTTTGTTTTTTTTGTTATTTTGCTGCTGGATTTTGCATATACTTTTGTTGGCATACTGTTTAAAAACCAACAAACTAGATCTAAAATATGAATTGTTGCTCCAAGAGTTAAGCTATAATTTTTAGTTTTAGATCTCCAATTAAATAATTTTTCTTTTCTACCCCAAAGATAATCGGCTTCGATATAATAAATTTCTTTTTTATTTATTTTTTTTTTTAAATTTAAAAATAAATTATTTTGTCTTAGTACTAAATTTGTAGTTATTTTTATTTTATTCTTTTTAACAAGATAATAAATTTTTTTCAGTTCTGCTGGGGATAAGCATATTGGTTTTTCAACAATAATATGCCATTTTTTTTTAATTGATTTTAGTATTTGTGAATAGTGAAATTCATCATAACTAGCTATTGAAATTAAATTTACATCATTTCTACTAAAAAAAGATTTTTCATCATTATAAAAATCTATATGCTTATATTTTTTCTTTAATGAAATTATTTTTTTCCTATCTTTTTCTAATGCGCAAACCACCTTTGAATTTCTATAATTCTCTATAGCATCTAAATGCTTTTTTCCAATACCTAAACCAATAATTCCAGCTTTAATCATTTTTAAATTCTTTTAAAATATTTTTTAAATCTTTTTTATTATCTACACTATACTTTTTTAATTTTCCTTTATAACTCTTACTTTTGAAATTAATTATTTTAAATCTATCATAATGACTATAAAAAAAAGGGGTAACATGTTCTTTTTCATAAATGCTCATTTTAGTTAAGTTTTTTTTAAGCGTTTTTGTTTTAATTATCTCAACAGACTGACCACTTGGAAATGTTCTAGGAAAAACATTTGTAATTATATCAAACTTTCCTTTACTTTTTTTTTTAATAGAAATCGCTTTGTCTATTATCTTAAAATTAATTAAAGGGCTATCCCCACTAATTCTTATAAAAGAATTTTTTTTATATTTAATTGCAGTATTTAATAATCTTAAAGCAACATTGTTCAAACTACTACGATAGAAATCAACCCTATTTTTTTTTAAAATTGATATTAGGCCATTATCAGTTTTTTTATTTGAAGTTGCCACAACCACTTTTGATACAAATCTAGATTTAATCACATTATTTATTACATGAATAATTATTGGGATACTCTTTATTTTATAAAGAATTTTTTTTGGAAATCTTTTTGAACTTGACCTGGCTTGAATTATTACTAGCATTACAAAATGTTAAAATTTATTTCTTTAACCACAAGCAAGTTATCAAAAAATTCTAAAGAAGATATATTAAAGTTAAAAGATACTAATTGGAAATATGGAATTAAAAGCCAAAAGAGGCATTTTTTAAAAAATATAAAAAAAAACGATATTCATAATTTAATTTATATTAACAAAATTCTTGTAGGTTATACTCTATTAAGAAATTCAAAATTAAAAATAAAAAATAAAAAAATTGATTATTTGCATTTTGATACAATTATAGTTAGGAAAAAATTTAGAAATCAGAAATTTTCAAATTTACTTATGTTCCTAAATAATTTTGTAATAGAAAAAAATAATAAAAAAGCAATATTATACTGTGAAAAAAATATGATTAATTTTTATAAAAAATATAATTGGAGAAGAATGAACGCAAAAATCAATTTTATTATAAAAAATGAACATAAAAAAATTATAATGAAATATAATTTTGATTAATTCTTATTTAATTTAATTTCAAAATAAAGCTTGGATTTTCCTCCATAACTTTGTTTATCGTCAGCACCAATTGGGCTATTAGCTCCATTAAAGTCAAAATTGACAATTTTGTTTTCTTTAGAATATTTTATTGCGGATAGCATATTCAAAGCTGTTATGCCGCTCTCTTTCCATTGATCAGATGATAAATTTAAAATTACATTTGCTGTGTTTTTTTCAAATGCTAGTAAAATTACAGAAATTAGCTTTTGATTTTTCTTTTCTCTGTAACCAATTGTTTTACAAGTTCCTTTGTTACAAAGTTTGTGAAAAAAATTTATTAAATCTGGTACTGTCTTTTCAAAAGTTTGTTTTTTTTTTTCAATAGTGTTTTTATATAAATGAAATATTTCTTCATAAGAAAAATTATCCTCAAAATATATATCATCATTTTTTTGGGCTTTTTTTAACATTCTCTTTCTTAACTCCCTAAACCCAGAAATTATTTCTTTTTCATTTTTTTCATTTATATTTTCAATTATAGAAGTATACTTTGGAATTATTTCAAATTTTTTATAATTATCTTTGTTCCACCATAAAAAATATCTCATATCATGATCAGTATAATGAAATTGACAAATTAAATTTTTATATTCCTTAAGAAATTTTTGAACGAAAACGTCTATAACTTTATTTCTTTTAGACAAAATAGAATGATCGCTTAATTGTATAAAATTGTTTGACCAAATGGGTCCAAAATAATAAAAAAAAAGCGGCAATTTTACAATTTTATCATTATCTTTATTAATTGGCCAAAGACATAAAGGTTCTTCACCTTTGTAAACTATCCACCAATCTATTTTAAATTTAAAATTTCTAATGGTGTTTGGATTGGTAAAAAAAGTTGTTAGATTAGATTTATTTGAAAAATTTAATGCAGTCTCTAAATCAACTTTCTTAATTTTAAGGCTTATTTTTTCATTATTCATATAATTAAAATTAACTTTAATTATGACAAGTTAGAAATTCAATATCTTTACCTGATTAAAATTTTTTTCAGTGCATAAATCAAGCCAATTGAGCTATTAGTACTGGTCAGCTACATGCGTTACCGCACTTCCACATCCAGCCTATCAACGTGGTGGTCTACCACGGCTCTATAGGAAGAACTAGTTTTGAGGTGAGTTTCCCGCTTAGATGCTTTCAGCAGTTATCTCGTCCGTACTTAGCTACCCGGCACTGCAGCTGGCGCTACAACCGGTCCACCAGTGGTACGTCCATCCCGGTCCTCTCGTACTAGGGACAGCTCCTCTCAATTCTTCTACACGCATAGCAGATAGGGACCGAACTGTCTCACGACGTTCTGAACCCAGCTCACGTACCACTTTAATTGGCGAACAGCCAAACCCTTGGGACCTGCTCCAGCCCCAGGATGTGATGAGCCGACATCGAGGTGCCAAACACTGCCGTCGATATGAGCTCTTGGGCAGTATCAGCCTGTTATCCCCGGCGTACCTTTTATCCGTTGAGCGATGGCCCTTCCACTCAGAACCACCGGATCACTATGACCGTCTTTCGACTCTGCTCGACTTGTCAGTCTCACAGTCAGGCAAGCTTATGCCATTGCACTCTACGAACGATTTCTGACCGTTCTGAGCTTACCTTCGCACGCCTCCGTTACTATTTGGGAGGCGACCGCCCCAGTCAAACTACCCACCATACAATGTCTTGTTGCCGGATAACGGCAAACAGTTAGATATCAAGAAAAACAAAAGAGGTATTTCACTGGCGACTCCATGACAGCTGACGCTATCACTTCAATGTCTCCCTCCTATGCTAAATATGTTTTTCCTAACACCAATGTAAAGTTGCAGTAAAGGTGCACGGGGTCTTTCCGTCTAACTACGCGAACTCCGCATCTTCACGGAGAATTCAATTTCACTGAGTTGATGTTGGAGACAGCGGAGAAATCGTTACGCCATTCATGCAGGTCGGAACTTACCCGACAAGGAATTTCGCTACCTTAGGACCGTTATAGTTACGGCCGCCGTTTACTGGGGCTTCAGAAATGAGCTTGCACCCATCGCATTAACCTTCCAGCACCGGGCAGGCGTCAGACCCTATACATCCACTTACGTGTTAGCAGAGCCCTGTGTTTTTGATAAACAGTCGCTTCTCCCTGGCTTGTGCCACCTTTAAATGGTTGCCCAAAAAAAGGTCTTCTTTATTCCGAAGTTACAGAAGCATTTTGCCGAGTTCCTTCAACATCATTCTCTCAAGCGCCTAAATATACTCTATTAATCCACCTGTGTCGGTTTAGGGTACGGTCTTATGATGGAGCTATTTCCTGGGACCTTTTCGCGGCAAGTTCAATCCATTAAGAACTCACAACTTACAAGATCCGTCACTTCCATCTGGTTAAGGAATATTAACCTTATTTCCATCGACTACGGCTTTCGCCCTCGCCTTAGGTGCCGACTAACTCTGCCCGGATTAACCTTGGACAGAAACCCTTGGATTTTCGGCGACGAAGTTTTTCACTTCGTTTATCGTTACTTATGTCAGCATTCGCACTTCTGATACCTCCAGGATCCCTCACGGGTATCCCTTCACAGGCTTACAGAACGTTCCGCTACCGCTTATAAAACTCGAAAGTTTTATAAACCCACAGATTCGGTATGTGATTTTAGCCCCGTTACATCTTCGGCGCAGAAACTCTATTAGACCGGTGAGCTGTTACGCTATCTTTAAAGGATGGCTGCTTCTAAGCCAACCTCCCGGCTGTTAAGGAATTTCCACATCCTTTCACACTTAATCACAATTTTGGGACCTTATCTGGTGGTCTGGGCTCTTTCCCTCTCGACCATGGACCTTAGCACCCACAGTCTGTCTGTTGAAGAACTACGTTTAGCATTCGGAGTTTTATTAGGTTTGGTAAGAATCTCTTCCCCCTAGCCCATTTAGTGCTCTACCTCTAAACGCATATTTATTCAACGCACTACCTAAATAGTTTTCGCGGAAAACCAGCTATCTACGAATTTGGTTGGCCTTTCACCCCTTACCACAAGTCATCCAAAGACTTTTCAACGTCAACTGGTTCGGTCCTCCAGCAAGTGTTACCTTGCATTCAACCTGCTCATGGTAAGCTCATTCGTTTTCGGGTCTAATTCATTAAACTAATCGCCCTATTAAGACTTGCTTTCGCTGCGCCTACACCTAGATGGCTTAAGCTTGCTTAATAAATTAAGTCACTGACCCATTATACAAAAGGTACGCCGTCACTCTAAAAAGAGCTTCGACTGATTGTAGGCATGCAGTTTCAGGTTCTATTTCACTCCCCTAATAGGGGTTCTTTTCACCTTTCCCTCACGGTACTAGTTCACTATCGGTCACTGAAGAGTATTTAAGCTTAGAGGGTGGTCCCCCTATATTCGAGCAAGATTTCACGTGTCCCGCTTTACTCAAGAATTTTATTAAACATTACTTTTACGGGACTATCACCCTCTGTGGTTAGTTTTTCCAAACTATTCAAATTTTTTTAACAAAACTACAGGCTTAATCCGCTTTCGCTCGCCACTACTAACGGAATCTCAATTGATTTCTTTTCCTCTGGTTACTTAGATGTTTCAGTTCTCCAGGTTCTCTCTTTAAACCTATGTATTCAGTTTAAAGTTTCACATAAAGTGAAGGGTTTCCCCATTCGGAAATTTTCGGATCAAAGCTTGCATACAGCTCCCCGAAACTTATCGCAGTATACCACGTCCTTCATCGACTTTCAGTGCCAAGGCATCCGCCACACGCCCTTAAACGCTTGATTTATGCACAGAAAAAAATTCTGTGTTGAATCAAATTTTGTTGGAATGTTCATCTATTCGAACATTCATTGATTGTTCATCTATTCGAACAATCGGATATAGATATTGATAATAATTATTTAATATTCACAATTTTAATAGCTAAGTGTTTCTTGGTGGAGGATAGCGGGATCGAACCGCTGACCTCCTGAATGCAAATCAGGCGCTCTCCCAGCTGAGCTAATCCCCCTTAAAAAATATAAATGGTGGGCCGAGAAAGACTCGAACTTTCGACCCCACCCTTATCAAGGGTGTGCTCTAACCAACTGAGCTACCGGCCCAAAAAGAGAAACACTACTTTTAAGAAGAGAAATGAGGACGGTCAACATTATCCTGTGTATTATTTTAGAATGAAATCGAAATTTCATTCATCCTTAGAAAGGAGGTAATCCAGCCGCAGGTTCCCCTACGGCTACCTTGTTACGACTTCACCCCAGTCGCTGACTATACCGTAGTCAAAGGTTTTAAACTTTGCCTTAAGGTAGAACCAACTCCCATGGTGTGACGGGCGGTGTGTACAAGACCCGGGAACGTATTCACCGTGGCACGCTGATCCACGATTACTAGTAATTCCAGCTTCATGCACTCGAGTTGCAGAGTGCAATCCGAACTGAGATATCTTTTTAGGATTTGCTTAATGTTGCCATTTTGCTTCCTTTTGTAGATATCATTGTAGCACGTGTGTAGCCCAACACGTAAGGGCCATGAGGACTTGACGTCATCCCCACCTTCCTCCAGCTTATCACTGGCAGTTCTTTCAGAGTGCCCAACTTAATGATGGCAACTAAAAGTGAGGGTTGCGCTCGTTGCGGGACTTAACCCAACATCTCACGACACGAGCTGACGACAGCCATGCAGCACCTGTGTTTCGTCCGGCCGAACCGAAAACTTTAATCTCTTAAAGTCGCGACGAACATGTCAAGTGTTGGTAAGGTTCTGCGCGTATCTTCGAATTAAACCACATGCTCCACTACTTGTGCGGGTCCCCGTCAATTCATTTGAGTTTTAACCTTGCGGTCGTACTCCCCAGGCGGTGTGTTTATTGCTTTCGCTGCGACACTGAAAATAAATTTCCAACGTCTAACACACATCGTTTACGGCATGGACTACGAGGGTATCTAATCCTCTTCGCTACCCATGCTTTCGTTCCTCAGTGTCAGTAATGATCCAGAAAGCTGCCTTCGCAATTGGTATTCTTTCTAATATCTACGAATTTCACCTCTACACTAGAAATTCTGCTTTCCTCTATCATACTCTAGCTAAAAAGTTTTGATGGCAGTTCCAGAGTTAAGCTCTGGGATTTCACCACCAACTTTTTTAACCACCTACGAACTCTTTAAGCCCAGTAATTCCGAACTACGCTAGGTCCCTTCGTATTACCGCGGCTGCTGGCACGAAGTTAGCCGGACCTTCTTATTCGGGTACAGTCATTTTCTTCCCCGACGAAAGAGCTTTACAACCCAAAGGCCTTCTTCACTCACGCGGCATCGCTGCATCAGGGTTTCCCCCATTGTGCAAGATTCCCTACTGCTGCCTCCCGTAGGAGTTTGGGCCGTGTCTCAGTCCCAATGTGGCTGATCATCCTCTCAAATCAGCTATTGATCATTGTCTTGGTAAGCCATTACCCCACCAACAAACTAATCAAGTGCAGGCTCATCCAATGGCGCATAAAGCTTTCTCCGTAAAGACTTATGAGGTATTAGCACAAGTTTCCTCGTGTTATTCCTCACCAAAGGGAAGATACCCACATGTTACTCACCCGTCTGCCACTAAGTATTGCTACTTCGTTCGACTTGCATGTATTAGGCGTGCCGCCAGCGTACGTTCTGAGCCATGATCAAACTCTCAAGTTTAAAAACGGCGCACACTAGCTTCTATATAAATTCTAAGAATAAAATTTATATAATATTGAAGTGTGTACGACAAATTTTGGTAACCTTAACCGTCCACACTTCTCTTCTTAAATATAAACATTTTAAACAGCTAATTAGGCTAAAAAGCCTAATAATTCACAATAATTTTATTGAGAAAGTGTGACGCTTATAGTCTATAATTTAAGTAAATCAAGCAGTTAAGGCCAAAAAAAACATTAAAATATCATTAAAATAAGGGGTTTTTTTTGATTTTTAATAAGTACTGAATTATTAATTAAGAAATCTAGATGAAATTCACAGTATTAAAAAACCAGATAAAAATTCAAAAAAATATATCCATATTTTTTCTCTTAATATTAGCGATAATATCAGTGGTAAGCATGCAAATTTACAATTTAAACAAAAAGAAAATAAATAAAAACTACAGCGAACTAATTAATAATACTTATTTTCAAAAAACTTTTAATCATATTTTTGATAATTTAGAGCCCAGATATGCAAACATAAAACATACAGTTTCTATAGGAGAAACAATTGATAAAATATTAAAAAATTACAAAATTCCAGAGCAAGAAATAGAAAAATTAATAAAGGAATTATCAAAAAAAAATAATTTAAATAAACTTAAAACAAATCAAATAATAGAATTTTCTTTCGATCGTTCAAAAAATAATAAAATAACGAATTTTTTATTTCCTGTTTCTAGAACTGAAAAAATATACTTATCAAGAAATACAAAAACTGGCGCTTATAAAAGAGAGGAAATAATAACTAATTTAAATAAAAAAATTTTATTTAAAGAGGGAAAAATAACAGGAAGTTTATATAAAACTGCAATAAACTTAGGAGTAAAAGCAAATGTAATAGTAAAATTTGCAAGAATTTATGGTTTTCAAGTTGATTTTCAAAGAGACATTAGAAAAAATGATACTTTTCAAATAATGTATGAAGTTTTTGAAGATGATGATGGAAAAGTATTTGAAACTGGAAATATAATTTATGCCGATCTAAACTTAAGAGGTCAAAATAATTCATTATACTATTTTGGCGAAAAAGGCAGCGAGGGTCACTTCGATAAAAATGGAAAAAGTGCAAAAAAAGCTTTGATGAAAACTCCAATCAACGGAGCAAGGTTGTCATCGCCTTTCGGAATGAGAAAACATCCAATCGATGGATTTAACAAAATGCATCGCGGAACTGATTTTGCAGCTCCTCTCGGAACTCCTATTATGGCTTCTGGAAATGGAGTGATAGTCAAAGCAGGATGGTGTGGTGGCGGTGGCAATTGTGTAAAGATAAAACATAATTCAACATATTCAACAATTTATGCGCATATGTCAAAATTTGCTTTTGGCATAAAGAAAGGTGTTCGAGTAAAGCAATCCCAGATAATTGGATTTGTAGGCTCAACAGGTAAATCAACAGGTCCTCACTTACATTATGAAGTAATTGAAAATGGAAAAAAAATTAATTCTCAAACTTTAAATTTGCCCTCAGGAAAAATACTAAAAGGAAAAGAGAGAGAACGTTTTGAAATTAGAAGAATTAAGATTGATGTTTTAAAATCAGAATTAATTTTGGGTATAAAATAAATTAATTATTAGCAATTTTTTTATCTTCTTCTTTATTATCTTTAAATTCTGAAGTGGCTTTACTTTTATCAACATCTTCTACTTGTTTTAGATGATTGCTGTTTTCTTTTTCTTTCAATATTCTGGTAAAATGATCAGCATGTTGAAAATAATTTTCTGATAAAATTTTATCTTCATGTGCCAGAGCTTCTCTTGCTAAATCTGTATATTTCTCTATTAATTTTGAAGCATTATGATTATTTCTACCAGGTGTTTTTCTTTGAAAATTAACATTCGTTGAAAAATCCGATTTAAATTTTACATTGTCTCCATTTCTTCTAAAATTTCGATCGTTACTTCTATATCTTCTTCTGCTGTGATTTTTATTATTTCTAAATGTTACCATCTTTTTTTATTATAACTTTGTACTAATAATACATCGATCATTTTTTGCATAATCTTTTAAAGCTTTATTAATATAAAATTTATTACTCTTTAAAATATTTATAACTTTATTTTTTTGGTCAAAACCTATTTCTAAAATAAACTTTCCATTCTTTTTTAACAAGACTGAAGCTCTACTAATTACTTTTGTAATTTTAGAATAACCATCCTGTCCACCATCTAAAGCAAGTTTTGGTTCGTAACCTACTACATCTCTTTCCAAATACTTAAAATCTTGCTTTTTAATATATGGAGGGTTAGATATTATTAGATCATATTTACCTAACAAAAATTTGTCAACATCAGATTTATAAAATTTTGTTCTATTTTCTAGATGATGTATTTTTGCATTAAAACGCGCAACATTTACTGCTTTTTTTGAAATATCAATTCCAACACCAAAAAAATTTTTTCTTTCTCCAAGTATTGATAGCAAAATACAGCCAGAACCTGTTCCTATATCAAGGACACAAAGTTTGTGTTTTGTTGTATATAGTTTTAAAACCTCCTCTACTATAAGTTCTGTATCTGGTCTTGGAATCAGAACATTGTTATCTACATAAAAATCATGCTTCCAAAACTCTTTTTTTTTAATTATATAGGCAATAGGTTCACCTTTTTTACGTCTTTCAATTAAATGATGAAATAGCTTAGAATTTTTATCATTTATTTTTTTTTTTGGGTTTAATATTAGATATTTTCTATCTTTCTTCATAACTTTGGATAACAAAATTTCACTATCCAATTTGGCAAGAGTATTGGATAAAAAATCTAATTTTTTGCTAGACTCGTTAAGTAAGTTTTTAATATTCATTTAATGTAAATTTTTTAATTTTTCTTCTTGAGCTTGTAAGTTTAAATTTTCAATCATTTCATCGAACATTTCGCCTTGCATAAACTCTTCTAATTTATGCAAAGTAAAGTTTATTCTATGGTCAGTAACCCTGCCTTGGGGAAAATTGTAAGTTCTAATCCTTTCAGACCTGTCTCCTGTTCCTATTTTACTTTTCCTGTCTTTTGATCTTTCGTCTTCTTTTTTTTGTCTTTCTAATTCGTATATTCTTGACCTTAAAATTTTTAATCCCTTTTCCTTATTTCTAATTTGTGATTTTTCATCTTGTTGACTTACAACAATTCCTGTTGGTACATGAGTTATTCTTACTGCGGAGTCAGTTGTGTTAACACTTTGCCCACCTGGTCCACTACTTCTAAAAACATCAATTCTCAAATCTTTATCTTCTATTTTTACATCTATATCTTCTGCTTCTGGCAAAACTGCCACTGTTGCTGCTGATGTATGAACTCTTCCCTGAGTTTCTGTGTCTGGAACTCTTTGAACTCTATGAACGCCACTTTCATATTTTAATGTTGAATAAATATTTCTACCTTTAATTGAAGCTATTACTTCTTTTAAACCTCCAGCGTCACTTTTTGAAATACTAATTAGCTCTAAAAGCCATTTTTTTTTATGACTTACTTTTTCATACATTTTAAAAAGATCGGCAGCAAACAAACTTGCTTCAAGACCTCCAGTACCTGCGCGAATTTCTATAATTGCATTTTTTTTATCAGCTTCATCTTTTGGTAGTAAAAATAATTTTAGTTTTTTTTCATTTATTTCATTGTTCTTTTTTTTTTCTTCTAGTTCATTTTCTGCCATTTTTTTCATTTCCTCATCGCTTGATGGATCGGAAATTATTTTTTCTAATTCTTTTTTATCTTTTTCAAAAGAATTAAACTCTTTTGCCTCATTAATAATATCATTTAAATCAGAGTACTCCTTGGATTTATCCGCAAAAAATTTTTTATCAACTTTTCCCGAAGATAACTCGGTTTCAAGCTCTGCATGTTTTTTTATTAAATCTATAATTTTTTTTTGAGGAACCATTATTTTTTATTTTCTATTTCTAATGCTTTTTTTTCAACTAATTCTACAACTTTAGATATAATGTCGTCATTTGATATTTTTTGTGATTGAAGGCCATTTAAATAAAGCATATTGCTTCCTTTGCCTCCCCCAGTTATACCAATGTCTGTTTGAGCAGCTTCTCCGGGTCCATTAACTACACAACCAATTACAGATAAAGTAATGGGGGTTTTTATATGCGAAAGCTTTTCTTCCAAAACCTTTACTACATCAATAACTTGGAAAGCCTGCCTAGCGCATGTTGGACAAGAAATAATTTTGACTCCTCTATTTTTTAAATTTAAAGATTTTAATATTTCATTTCCTATTTTAACTTCTTTGATAGGATCATCTGAAAGAGAAATTCTAATTGTATCACCAATTCCATCCAATAATAATGTGCCAAGTCCTATTGATGATTTAATACTACCGGGGATAAAACTACCTGCTTCTGTAATTCCTAGATGTAGAGGATAATCACAAACTTTGGATAATTGTCTATAAGCTGCAATTGACAAAAATACATCAGATGACTTTACGCTTATTTTAAAATTAAAAAAATTTTGATCTTCCAAAATTTTTATATTTCTTTGAGCGCTTTCTACTAGAGCTTCTGGACAAGGTTCTTTATATTTTTCCAATATATCTTTTTCAAGAGAACCTGCATTCACTCCAATTCTTATTGCGCAATCATTATTTTTTGCAGCTTGTAATACTTCATAAATTTTTTTTTTATTCCCAATATTACCAGGATTTATTCTTAAACATTTTGCTCCATTTTCAGCTGCTTCTATTGCTCTTTCATAGTGAAAATGGATATCAGCGATAATTGGAACTTGCGAGTGTTTTGTAATTTCTTTTAAAGCTTTTGTAGAATCTTGGTCTGGACAAGATACTCTGACTAAATCAGCTCCCTCATCAACGGCTTCATTTATTTGTTTAATTGTTGCTTTTATATCTGTTGTTAAAGTATTGGTCATTGTTTGACATAAAATTGGATTATCTCCTCCTATTTTAATATCTCCAATACTAATTACTTTAGTTTTTCTTCTTTTAATGTCTCTAAACGGTCTTATGCTCATTGCTTTATAAATACAAACCAAACTCTTTATGAAGTGCGTAAACAGCTTTCTTTAAATTTTTTTTGTTAATCAAAACTGAAATTTTTATTTCTGACGTTGAAATAACTAAAATATTTATACTTTTATTTGCTAATGCTTTAAACATTCTATATGTTACTCCAGGTGTAGTTATCATTCCAACTCCAATTATAGACACTTTTGAGACATTTTTATCAATAATTAACTTTTTAAATTTAACTTTTTGATTTTGTCTTAAAAGTTTTGAAGTTTTTTGTAATTCATCAGTTTTAATAGTAAATGTTAAGTCTGTTTCCTTTCCATTAGCAGATATATTTTGAACAACCATATCAACATTAATGAAATTTTGCGAAAGAGGTTTAAATATGGATGCGGCAACTCCAGGTCTGTCTTTAACTCCAACTAAAGTCACTTTTGATTCATTTTTTGTAGATGTTATTCCAGTAATTGTTTTATTATTTTTTATATTTTTTCTTTTTGTGATTAAAGTTCCTTTCTTATTTGTAAAAGACGATTTTACATCAATGTCAATCCTATTTAATCTTGCATCTTGTATAGAATGAGGTTGCATTACTTTAGCTCCTAATGATGCCATTTCTAACATTTCTTCATAAGAAATAACTTTGATTTTTTTTGCCTTATTAAGTGTTTTTGGATCTGTGGTCATAACTCCTTCTACATCTGTGTATATAATGCACTTCTGCGCTTTAAAAAATTTTGACAACATAATTGCACTTGCATCGGATCCTCCTCTGCCCAAAGTAGTTATTCTATTATTGGTGTTTATTCCTTGAAATCCTGCAATTATCGGAATACCTCCGGATCTTAAAAAATTTAATATATTTTTTGTATATATTGCGCTGATCCTAGAGGAACAATAATTTCCGTGAGTAAATATAGGTATTTGCCAACCCATCCAAGAATTAGATTTGTATCCAAGATGGTTTAATCTACCAGCAATCAATGCACAAGATGCTTGTTCTCCAGTTGATAAAAGCACATCACGCTCAGAAGAATTAAAATTTTTTGATATTTTTTTTGATTTTTTTATTAGTTCATTAGTTTCTCCACTCATTGCTGAAGAAACTACAATTACCTTATACCTCTTTTTAATATAACCAATAATTATATTGGCTACTTTCTTTATTCTTTCTATTGAACCGACAGAGGTTCCACCAAATTTTAATACAACAATTTTCATTGATATTTTTTTTAAAAAATATTTAAATTATGTTGATAAAATACATCTTAATTGTAATGTCAACAACCTTTCAAATATGAGCACAATAAACAAAAAAGAAATAGAAAAATTTTCAAAGATTGCTTCTGAATGGTGGAATCCTAATGGAAAATTTAAACCATTGCACAAGTTTAACCCTATAAGAATAAGATACATAAAAGACAATGTAATTGAAAATTTTAAATTGAGCCCTTCTTCTAAACCATTAAAGAAAATTAAAATTTTAGATATTGGATGCGGAGGAGGACTTTTATCAGAACCTATGTGCAGACTAGGTGCAGATGTAATGGGTATTGATGCATCAAAAAATAATATTGAAATAGCGAAAAACCATGCAAAAAAAAATAAATTAAAAATTAATTATATGTGTGCAACTCCAGAAATTTTAAAAAATAAAAAATTTGATGTTATTCTAAATATGGAAATAGTCGAACATGTAGAGGATGTAAATTTTTTTATAAAAAAAAGTTCTGAATTATTAAAAAAAGATGGCTTGATGTTTGTTGCCACATTAAACAAAACTTTAAAATCTTATTTATTTGCAATTATTGGAGCTGAATATTTTTTAAGATGGTTACCAATAGGTACTCATGATTGGAACAAATTTGTCAAGCCAGAAGAATTGATTAAAATTTCTGAAAATAGTAATTTAAAATTAGAAAAATTAGATGGCATGAGTTTTAACTTTTTAACAGATCGATGGAATTTGGATACTGACAACTCAGTAAATTATATCGCAAAATTTAAAAAAAATTAATTTTCGTTATCATTAACCCAAGGAATAATTTCAGTTTCAATACCTTCTTCCTTTAATTCTCGAACTTCTTCAGCTGTAGCATTGCCGTATATCCCTTTAGTTTTTTTTATATCGTCATAATGTATTGATCGTGCTTCATAAGCAAAATTTTTACCTACGTAATCAAAATTATTTTTAATAAATTTTTGGTATTCCTTAATCTTATTTCTGACTTTTATATATTTTTTATTTTTTTCTATTTCAGAAACTTTCTTTTTAGTATTTAAAACATTTGGCGACATTAAGCTTTTTTCTACTTTTAATGAACCACACTCATGACAATTAATATGTTTCATTTTTTTTAATTTTTCATATTCACTGGAAGATGCAAACCAACTATCAAAAGAGGTATCACAATCATTACATGTTAACTTATACTTAATCATACATTGCAATTAGTAATTTATTTTTAGAATTCAACATGTCATTTATGTTCGGTAATTTGTATTAATTTCAATATATTTTTTTGTAAGATCCATTGTGTATGCAACAAAACTTTTTCTTCCAGCGCTAAGATCAACACTAATTTCAATATTTTCATTTTTCATATATTCAGAAACTTCTTCTTCATTATAAAAACTCACCAATTGTCCTTTTTCTATAATTTTTATTGAACCAAATCTAATTGATAATTTATTTAAATTAAGATCTACATCTGATTTTCCTATTGCCATAATAATTCTTCCCCAATTAGGATCTTCTCCAGCAATAGCAGTTTTTACTAAAGGAGAATTAGCAATTGAAAAAGCAATTTTTTTTGCATCATTAAATGTCTTAGTGTTGCAAATTTCTATAGTTATAAATTTAGAAGCACCTTCGCCATCTGCTGCTACTCTTTTAGCAAGATTTAAAAGTACAGAATGTAAAGCAGCATCAAAATCTTTAATTTTAGAATCGTTAAAATTTTTTATTTCTGAGTTTCTTGCTGTTCCGGTAGAAAATATTGAAACCATATCATTTGTACTAGTGTCACCATCACAACTAATTGCATTAAATGTTGTCTCAATATTTTTTTTAAGTAATTTTTGTAAAATACTTGATGTTAAATTTGCATCAGTAAATACATAGCCAAGTGTTGTTGCCATATTTGGAAAAATCATACCTGAACCTTTTGCAATTCCAAAGATTTTAATATTTGTATTGCCAATTCTGCATTCTTCCATTGCAAGTTTTGGCGTAAGATCAGTAGTCATAATTCCTAATGCTGCTTTCATCCATATATATTTATTCTGCGTATATTTAATTTTTTTAATCAATTCAGGAATACTTTCTTTTATTTTTTTCGTTGGATATTCTTCTCCAATTGTACCTGTGCATCCAAAAAGAATTTCATTAGATTTAACTTTTGTGGGCTTTTCTTCATCTTGTTTTTGTTTCTCAGATAGTTGTATTGATGCTTCATCTGCTATCTCCTTAAGACCCTGAAAACCCTTTTTTCCAGTAAATGCGTTAGCATTTCTTGCATTGACAATTAGGGCACTAATTCTTTTTTTCTTTAACAGTAAATTCCATTTAATATTTTCTGATACAATTTTTGACTGAGTATATACCGAAGCATGATTTGCTCCTTTTCTAAAATAAAACATTACAACATCATCTCTAGAATTATTGTAAAGTTTTGCACTAGTGGTTGAAACTGAAATTCCATCTAGATGCTCTAAATCTTGAAAGTCACCCATTTTTGACTTTTTGCTTTGAGAATTAAAGAAATTGTCGAAGTTTATAGCCATACTATTTAAATTATTTATTTAATACCTATATTATTATTAAAAAATATACTTAAATAATATATCAAAAAATAAAAATTTAGATGCTAAATCCTTTAAATTTCATCACAAAACTTATTAAAACAAGTAATCAAAAAGAACTTGATAAACTTAAAAAAACAGTTGAGCTAGTAAATAGTAGAGAAAACGAAATAGCTAAGTTTCAAGATATAGATTTTCCTAAAAAAACTGAAGAACTAAAAAATAAAATTAAAGAAGGTTTAAAACTTGATGAATTGCTGCCAGAAGCTTATGCGCTAACAAGAGAAGCATCAAAAAGATCTAGGGGAGAACGTCACTTTGATGTTCAAATAATGGGTGGGATTGTTCTACATCAAGGAAAAATAGCTGAAATGAAAACAGGAGAAGGAAAAACTTTGGCAATTACTCTTGCAGCTTACTTAAATGCATTAGAAGGGAAAGGCGTTCATATTGTAACTGTTAATGATTATTTGGCTAAAAGAGATTGTGAAGAAATGGGAAAAATTTATAAATTTCTAGGACTGACTTGCGGATTCATCAATAACGATCAAGACGATCACGAAAGAAAGAAAAACTATGACTGTGATATTACATATGCAACAAACAGTGAACTAGGTTTTGATTATTTAAGAGATAATATGAAATTTTTTCCAAATGAGATAGTTCAAAGAAAACATCAATTTTCTATTGTTGATGAAATAGACTCGTGTTTAATTGATGAAGCTAGGACACCACTTATAATTTCTGGAGCTGCAGAAGATAAAACCAATAAATATTTAGCAGTTGATAAATTAATAAAACAATTAAAAGAAAAAGATTTTGAAATTGATGAAAAAGATAAAAATATTATGCTTACCAACCAAGGAATTGATAATGTTGAAAAAATTTTATCAAATGCTGGTATTTTAAAAAATAATAATTTTTATGACCCAGAAAATTTAAATTTAGTACATCATGTAAACCAGGCTTTAAGAGCTAATAATTTATTTGAAAAGGGTAAAGATTATATTATTCAAGATGATTCTTTAAAAATAATAGACGAATTAACTGGTAGAATACTTGAAGGTAGAAGATATGGAGACGGGCTGCATCAAGCATTAGAAGCTAAAGAAAATATTGAAATCCAAGTTGAAAATCAAACTTTAGCTTCCATTACTTATCAAAATTATTTTAAATTATATAAAAAAATTTCAGGTTGTACTGGTACGGCAGCAACCGAGTCTGAAGAATTTTTTGAAATATATAATTTGCCAGTAGTTAGTATTCCAACTAATAAAAAAATGATTAGAAAAGATTGGAATGATCTAATATTTAGAACTGAAGAAGAAAAAAATAATTCCATAGTTTCAAAGGTTTTAGAATGTAGTAAAAAGGGTCAACCTATTTTAATTTTTACCTCAAGTGTAAATAAGTCTGAAAAATACTCTAAAATTTTAAATAGTCATTCTATAAAACATACAGTTTTAAATGCCAAAAATCATGAAAGAGAAGCAGAAATTATTGCAAATGCTGGAAAAACAAACTCAGTAATAATCACTACAAGTATATCTGGAAGAGGAGTTGATATTCAGCTTGGTGGCAAAAAGGGAAGTATTCCAGAAGACAAATTAAATAAAGAAAAAGAAAAAGTAAAATCACTTGGAGGTTTATTTGTAATAGGAACAGAAAGAATGGAGTCTAGAAGAGTTGATAATCAAGCAAGAGGAAGATCTGGCCGTCAAGGAGATGAGGGTAACTCAATATTTTACGTTAGCTTAGATGATGATTTAATGAGAATATTTGGTTCAGAGTCCATGAACAAAATGCTTGAAAAACTTGGACTTAAGGATGGTGAAAGTATTGATCATCCTTGGATAAATAAAGCTTTAGAACGTGCACAACAAAAAGTAGAAGCTAGGAATTTCGATATAAGAAAAACTCTATTAAAATTTGACAATGTCTTAAACGATCAAAGACATGTGATTTTTTCACAAAGAAATGATGTGATTAATAGCAAAGAAATATTTAACTATTCAGATGGTTTTTTATTAGAAATATTGGAAAAGTTAATAAATTTAAAAAATAACTATTTAGCTAATCCGAAAAGTACCGAATTTAGTAATCAGTTAAAATCTATATTAGGAAAAAGCTTCAATGAAGATGAAATTCAAAATTTAACTCAAAATACAAATCAAGAATTCAGTAAAAAAATTAATGAAAAATTTTTATCAAAAAGAAATGAAAGAATTAAATATCTGGGAAAAGATCAAGCGCAGGAAATTGAAAAATCAATTTTTTTACAAACTATTGATTTGAATTGGAAATCTCACATACAGTATCTTGAACAGTTAAGGCAAGTAATAGGTTTACGATCTTACGGACAAAGAGATCCATTAGTTGAATACAAAAACGAGGCATTTAGTTTATTTGAAAATTTATTAAATAAATTAAAATCTGATCTAATTAGAATTTTAATAAATTTAACAATTGTTGAAAAAAAAGAGACTAACCAGAATAATACTAAAGAAAATGTAAATATTTCAAACAATCCCAAATGTTTGCTAATTATAAAAAAAGGACAAAAAATTTCTAGGAATGAAAAATGTTCTGCCACTGGGAAAAAATATAAACAGTGTTGTGGTGCTTTATAATTTTATTATGATTGTAGTAATGATTATAATTGCTAGTGCTATTATAAAATAGTTTTTATTTTCAAGTACTTTATTTTTAATATTTTCTACTATGCTTGTTTTCATTAATAAGCCATCTGATTGATCAACGGAGGTGGTAAATCCTTTTCCTCTGCCTATAGATAAAAATTTATTTTTTCTTTGCATAAAAACTTCATCTTTATTCATATTTGAAAAAAATTCTAAGTTATTTCTTAATGATGTTCTGACATTATCTAAAATTAAATCTTTATCTCTGTGTGCGCCTCCCACTGGTTCTAAAATAATTTCGTCTATAATGTCTAAATTCAAAAGATCTTTAGAGGACAATTTCATTGCTTTAGATGCTTCTAAAATTTTTTTAGAATCTCTCCACAAAATTGTTGCGCATCCTTCTGGTGAAATTACAGAATAAATGGCATTTTCTAACATTAAGACTTTATTTGATGAAGCTAGTGCAATAGCACCACCAGAACCTCCTTCACCAATAATTATTGAAATTGTTGGTACTGTTAATTCCATACAACATTGAATTGACCTTGCTATAGCTTCGGCTTGCCCTCTCTCCTCAGCTCCAACTCCAGGATAAGCGCCGGGTGTATCTATAAAAGAAACAACTGGGATATTGAATTTATTAGCAATTTTCATTAATCGAATAGTTTTTCTATAACCTTCTGGTCTCATCATTCCAAAATTTCTTTCAATTCTAGTTTCTAAATTTTCACCTTTTTCTTGTCCTATAATAAGAATAGATTGATTTTCAAATTTTCCGAAACCGGCTATTACTGATTTATCTTCCCCATAATATCTGTCTCCTGATAATGCAATAAAATCTTCAAACAAATTTTCAATAAAAAATTTTGCTTTTGGCCTATCTTCATGTCTTGCAACAAGAGTCGTTTGCCAAGGATCGAGATTTGAATAAATGTTCTTTAATTTTTTATCAATTTCGTATTGGATTTTTGATATTTTATTAGTATCAACTTCAGCTAAACCTGCTTGATTATAAGGGTCTTTAAGCTGATCTAATTCTTCCTCAAGCTTTTTTATATCAGTTTCAAAATTAAGGTAATTTTTCATTAAAAAGTTATTTATTATATTTCAAAAAGGCAATAAAGTGTCCTAAATTAATTAAATTTATAATTAATAAAACGGAAGAGACTACTTAAATGTGGCGCCGAAGGAGCAACCACCCCGGAAACTCTCAGGCAAAAGGACCGTACATATTAACTCTGGAAAGAGAATTATTCTCGCCGAAGGAGCAAATCTCTCAGGCAAAAAGACAGAGGGGGAAAGAGTTAATATGAGTGAAAAGTATATAAAAATTGAAAACCTATCTGTTTCTGAAGTTTTATACAATTTTATCAATAAAGATTTAATTCCAGGAACAAAAATTAAAGAAAAAAAATTTTGGAGTGGTTTTAGCTCTGTTGTTCATAAATTAAATTCAAAAAATAAAGAACTTTTAAAAATAAGAGAAAAATTACAACTAGATATAGATCGATGGCATCATGATCACAAAAATGAAAAATTTAAACAAGGAGATTATGAAAAATTTTTAAGAAAAATTGGTTATATAGTAAATGAAGGTTCAAACTTTAAAATCGAAACAAAAAATATTGATGAAGAAATATCTAAAATTGCTGGTCCACAATTAGTTGTTCCAATAATGAATGCAAGATATGCATTAAATGCTGCTAACGCTAGATGGATTAGTTTGTATGACTCACTATATGGTACAGATGTTATACCCGAGACAAAAGGAGCGGTTCGCGGAAAAACATACAATCCAATAAGAGGAGCAAAGGTGATAGAGTATGCTCGAGAATTTTTGGATCAATATATCCCCTTAAAAGAAAAAAGCTGGAAAGACCTTAAGAATGTTCCAGAAATTAATAATAACAAATTAAATTTAAAACTTAAAAACCCAGAACAATTTGTTGGATACTCTAAAAGATCAAATTTTCTTTCTTCACTTTTATTTGTAAATAATAACCTTCACATTGATATTTTATTTGACCAAGAAGGTTTGTTAGAAATTAATAATCCTGATGGGAACCAAGATATAATTGCAATACATGACGTTATTTTAGAATCTGCAATTTCAACTATATGTGATCACGAAGATAGTGTAGCTGCAGTAGATGCCGAGGATAAAGTTCTAGGATATAAAAATTGGTTGGGTTTGATGAAATTTAATCTTTATACCGAATTTGAAAAAAATGAAAAAAAACTTATTAGAAAATTAAACCCTGACAGAGAATATATAAATAAATTTGGTAAAAAAATTAAATTGCATGGACGGGCTTTACTTTTAAATAGAAATGTAGGTCATTTAATGACGAGCCCTGCAATTTTACTTGATGACGGATCTGAAATTCCAGAGGGAATTATGGATGCATTTATAACTTCTCTTGCGTGTTTACATGATTTTAAAATTAAAGGAAATTCGAGAACACAGTCTATATATATTGTTAAACCTAAAATGCATGGCCCCGATGAATGTGCTTTTACAAATTTAATTTTTTCAAAAGTCGAAGAAGTTTTGAATTTAAAAAAATATACAATTAAGTGTGGGATAATGGATGAAGAAAGAAGAACATCTGTTAATCTCAAAGAGTGTATTAGGATTTTAAAAAATAGAGTTTTTTTTATTAACACTGGCTTTTTAGATAGAACTGGTGATGAAATGCACACATCAATGGAAGCTGGCCCAATGATTAAAAAAGGAGATATGAAATCTTCTAAATGGATAAAAGCATACGAAAATAATAATGTAGATGTTGGATTAAATTGTGGTTTTTCTGGAGTTGCACAAATAGGTAAAGGTATGTGGGCAATGCCAGACAAGATGTCAGATATGATGAAACAAAAAATTGGTCATTTGGAAGCTGGAGCGAATTGTGCATGGGTGCCATCACCTACAGCTGCTGCTCTACATGCTATGCATTATCATGGGCTTAATATATTTAATAAACATAAAGAACTAAAAAAAAGAACTAAAGCAAAACTAAAAGATCTTCTTACTATTCCAATTACAAACAAACCAAATTGGTCGGAACAAGATATAAACTTAGAAATTTCTAACTCTGCTCAAACAATTCTTGGTTATGTTGTAAGATGGATTGATCAAGGAATTGGTTGTTCAAAAGTTCCAGATATTAATAATATTGGTTTAATGGAAGACAGAGCAACACTTAGAATTTCTTCACAGCATATTGCAAACTGGTTACATCATGGAATTTGCAGTAAAAAACAAGTCCTTGAAATAATGAAAAAGATGGCAAAAGTTGTTGATTTTCAAAACAAAAATGATCCTTCTTATTTCAACATGCATCCAAAATTTTATAAGTCATTAGCCTTCAAAACTGCTTGTGAATTAGTTTTCCAGGGTAGAAATCAACCTTCAGGTTATACTGAACCATTGCTTCATTTAGATAGATTGATCAAAAAAAATTAATCTGAATTACTTTTTTGTCCAGTTCTGTTTTTAAAAGCTGAAAATAGAGTTCCATCGTCAAGATTTTCAATTTCGCCACCGACTGGAAGACCATGAGCCAATCTAGAAACTTTTACATCAACTTTGTTTAAACTGTCCTCTATATAATATGCTGTAGTTTGTCCTTCTACTGTAGCGCTAGTCGCAATAATTACTTCTTCAATATCCTCCTTTTTTGATCTTTCTACTAATGAGTCAATTAAAAGATCCTCTTTCCTTTCACTTAAAGAGGATGAAATTGTACCTCCTAAAATATGAAAATAACCCTTGTAAGCACTAGAATTTTCAATGGACCATTGGTCAGCTATATTTTCAACTACACAAATTTTATTAAAATTATTTTTAGTATTTTCACAATTATTACACCCAGTAGAATTTGATTTTAATGCTCCACAATTTTTACATCTTGAAACATTTTTATAAACTTGAATTAAACTACTGGCCATTGGTTTAATGAGTTCCTCTCTATTATTTATTAATTTTAAAAATATTCTTTTTGCTGATTTGGGACCAAGACCAGGAAGTTTTCCAATTAATTTTATTAATTCATCAATCTCATTAATATTTTGCATTAATTTATAATGGCCATTTAAAACCAGGAATATTTAAACCTCCTGTTGCTTTAGATATTTCTTCTGAAGTTTTCGATTTTAGCAAATTTTTAGCATTGTTATGTGCTGCAACAATTAAATCTTCTATTATTGTTTTGTCTTCTTTAATGATTTCTGGGGATATAAAAATATTTATCATTTCCCCATTGCCATTAAGTTTAATTTTTACAGAGTTTGCTCCTGAAACACCTTCGGCCGTAATATTCTTTATTTTTTCTTGGCTTTCTTTCATTTTTGACTCTAATTCTTTCGCTTTATCTAAAATTTTTGTAAAATCAGTCATTATCTTTTTCAATTTCAATATCAATTAATTCTGCATCAGAAAATTTTTCTAAAATATTTTTATAAATCTGATTTTTTTTTACTTTTTCTAATAGGTCTTTTTTAAAAATTGATTCTTTTTCTTTTTTTGAAATTTCTCCTTTTTTTTTAGAAAGAGTAATTATCCATCTACTATCTGTCCATTCATACAATTTTGACGATAA
>CABYVA010000010.1 GCA_902522325.1 uncultured Pelagibacteraceae bacterium | reverse complement strand
GATAAAAATAAATAAATAGATCTTTTTTACGAAAAATTTCCTTTATTTTAAAAAAATAAAAAAAAGAAATTAAAAATAGTGCTAAATAAAAAACAGGTATTTTAAAAAAAATATTTGTAATTATATAGTGCCAAGGAGTATTTGCTGTGTTATAAAAAGAACCAGCAAAATAACTTACTTGGACACCTTGTAAAACCTCAAGACTAGCAATTTCATCTAAAAATAGATTGGTAGGTTGAGTTAATATGTTGTGATGTACATCGGGCCAACATAAAATAATAATAAAATATGATATCAAGATAGACTTTAACAAATCCATAGACAAACATCTTAAACTACTATTTTTAGATATTTTTTTTAGAAAAAAAAATTCTAAGAAAAAAAATATAATGATTGGTATTAATGTTGCTAAAAAAACAATTCTTACTCCAGCTCCTATACCTATAAAAATACCAATTTTCGTTGCTATTAAAGATCTATCTTTATTTAGGTCAGACTTAAGATATTTAATTGTATAATATAAAACCCAAAAATTTGATGAAGCTATAATTGTGTCTTTTGGATTAAATCCAAGATGACCAAAAAAAATCGGAGTAAATAATGATATTAAAAAAAAAATATCAGAAATTTTTTTGTTAAATCCAATTTTTACAAATTTTTTTAGAGCGATTAATCCTGATAAGCCAATCAAAAAATTAAATATATGATGAGCCTCATAATAAAAAGTTTTTGGAAATGCTGATACAATTAATGCAGAAAAAGTATCATAAAAACCTGGATAATATTTTAAATGTGGAATTGTATAATAATAATCATAGTAACCTAAAGAGAGTAAATATCTTAATCTACTTTTTCCATTTTCAATATGAAAGAATTCATCATATGTAACACCAATTGTTATTGAGCAATAAAGTCCAAATATAACAAATAATGAAAATATTTTTTTTTTCGAAAAAACTTTTTTTATCAATTTTCCAGCTCTTGAAATTCTGATTTAATTTTTTTATACAAATTAAATAATAATAATTTATCCTCTTCATTAAGAATTTTATCTTTAGCTAAACCATCTCTGATCTCATTTCTGATTTTTTCTCTCAGCTCAGATCTGAATTTGCTTTTGTCTAATGATAATATTTGATCTAGTTTTTCTAGCTTGTCAGCAAATATTAAATTAAATATTACATTTATAATAATTATAACGGCAAAAGTAATTGATGCTAATTTAATGAAAAAAATTTTTAAATTATTTTTTTGATCCATATTAATTTTTATATCACTTTAAAGTTTTAATAAACTAGATATATCGTGCGATTCACAGGTCATTTTACTAATCTATTAATATGTTAGCCTAAAATAACAATTTCATTAAACTCTTGAATACTTAAATGTCTTATTTATTTAAGGTTAAATTGTTGATAAATATTTATATATGTTTTAATTCTTTGTTATGAAAAATAAATATTCAATTTTTTCACTTATTAAGAATGCTTTTAGCTATCATGAAAACTGGCAAAGAGCATGGAGGGATCCTGAACCAAAAAAAGAATATGATGCTATAATAGTCGGTGGTGGAGGACATGGTCTCGCTACAGCTTTCTATTTAGCAAAAAAACACAATATGAAAAATATTGCTGTAGTTGAAAAAGGTTGGATTGGAGGAGGCAATACCGGTAGAAATACTACTATTATTCGATCAAATTATTTATGGGATGCTAGCGCAGGTTTATATGACCACGCTTTAAAAATCTGGGAAGGATTATCACAAGAATTAAATTACAACGTGATGTTTAGTCAAAGAGGAGTTATGAATTTAGCTCATAATCTACAAGATGTAAGAGATTTAAAAAGAAGAACTCATGCAAATAGATTAAATGGTATCGATGCTGTTTGGTTAAATACTGAAGAGGTAAAAAAGTTTTGTCCTATTATTAATACTTCCCCAAATATAAGATATCCTGTTTTAGGTGGAACATTACAAAAAAGAGCTGGTACAGCTAGACATGATGCAGTTGCTTGGGGTTATGCTCGCGGAGCAGATGCTATGGGTGTTGATATAATTCAAAATTGTGAAGTTAAAGGAATAAAAAGAAACGGTGACAGTGTTGAAGGTATTGAAACAACAAAAGGATTTATAAAAACAAAAAAAATTGGAGTCGTAGCAGCAGGTCATTCAAGCGTAATTGCTAATATGGTTGATATTAAATTACCTTTGGAAAGTAAACCATTGCAAGCTTTAGTGTCAGAACCAGTTAAACCAATTATTGATACTGTTGTTATGTCAAATGCTGTTCATGCTTATGTAAGTCAATCTGACAAAGGAGAGTTAGTAATTGGAGCTGGTACGGATGCGTATATTTCTTATACCCAAAGAGGAAGTCACGATGTTGTAGAAGGAACTCTAAAAGCTATATTAGAACTCTACCCTATTTTTAGTCGAATGAAAATGTTGAGACAATGGGGAGGTATTGTTGATATTTGCCCAGATGCAAGTCCTATAATTAGTAAAACACATATTAAAGGATTATACTTTAATTGTGGTTGGGGTACAGGTGGATTTAAAGCAACACCCGGATCGGGAGATTTGTTTGCATATACAATTGCGAACGACGAACCTCATAAATTAAATGCTGATTTTAATATAAATAGATTTATAAGTGGTGACCTTGTTGATGAACATGGAGCAGCTGCTGTAGCACACTAATGTTTTTAATTAACTGTCCATATTGCGGTGAAAGAGACCAAAGTGAATTTACTGCTGGTGGTGAAGCTCATATTGTCAGACCAAAACAACCTACTGAGTTAAGTGATGACCAATGGGCAGAATTTTTATTTATGAGAAAAAATATTAAAGGAGTTCAATTAGAAAGATGGAATCATTCTCATGGATGTAGAAAGTGGTTCAATATGGTTAGGGATACATCAAACGATAGAATTCATGCTGTTTACAAGATGGGTCAAAAACCTCCAATAGAATAATGACCAAAAATTTAAGAATAACAAATAACAAGTTTATCGATCAAACATCTAGAATATCTTTTAAGTTTGATGGTAAAATTTTATATGGGTTCAAGGGTGATACTTTAGCGTCAGCTTTATTAGCTAACAATATTCATCTTGTTGGACGAAGTTTTAAATATCACCGTCCACGAGGAATAATGGCATGCGGTTCAGAAGAACCTAATGCAATTGTTCAAGTAGGAAAAGATGCATCAATGACTGAACCAAATACAAGAGCAACTGAAATAGAATTATACGAAGGTTTAGAAGCGTCAAGCCAAAACTGCTGGCCCAGTGTTAATTTTGATGTTGGTGCAATAAATAATTTTTTCTCCCCTATTATACCGGCAGCTTTCTATTATAAAACATTCATGTGGCCAGCGAATTTTTGGAAATTATATGAATACTTTATAAGAAAATCTGCAGGTTTAGGTAAATCACCTACTAAACCAGACAAAGATATTTATGATCATAGATATTTACACTGCGATGTTTTGGTTGTTGGAGGAGGTATATCTGGAATAATGGCAGCAAAAACCGCAGCTAAGAATAATTTAAATACTGTATTAATAGATGATAAAAATATCTTGGGCGGAACTACTATTTTCCAGCAAAATGAATGTTTTAAAATAAATAATTCTTATTCGAATGATTGGTTAAAAAAAGAAATTGACACTTTAAATTCATTTAAAAATTTAACAATAAAAACAAGAACATCATTAGCTGCTTATCATAGTTACAATTATCTTTTAGCTAAAGAAAATTTAACAGATCATTTAGATTTAAATGAAAAAAAAGATAAAATTCGCCAAAGACTTTGGAAAATCCGAGCAAAAAAAGTAATTATATCTACAGGAGCTATAGAAAGACCGTTAATTTTCAACAATAATGATAGACCCGGTATTATTCTTTCATCTTCTATCAAAAAGTACATAGATTTCTATGGAGTTAAATGTGGTCAAAAAATATCTTTATTTACAAATAATGACTCTGCATATGAAACCGCAATCTCTCTAAATAGTAGTGGGGTAAGTGTTAATTCAGTAGTCGATATAAGAGATAAAACTAATTCATTAATAGTTAAGCAAGCTGAAAAATTGGGGATTAAAATTCATTGGAAATCTACAATAGTTAATACAAATGGTTATAAAAAAATTAATGCTATTGAAATTATGAAACTATCTGACGATGGCACTGCTGTTGTGGGGAAAAAAATAAATGAAAAATGTGACTGTTTAGGTATTTCAGGAGGTTGGACTCCAAGAGTTCATTTATTTACGCAGTCAGGTGGTAAACTTAAATTCAGAGATAAAGATAATGTTTTTGTACCAGATAAATCGGAGTTAGATCAAATAAGCATTGGATCTTGTAATGGAGATTTTGAACTTGATGAAGTAATAAAAAATACAGTAAATTTAATTAATAAATTTTTAAAAGTAAATAATAGTGCCTATGAAAATTTAGAAATTATTTCATCAAAAGAAATTGATAAAAAAAATATTTGGCTGCTTCCATCAGATAAACCTTTGGGGAAAACTAAACCATTTTTAGATTTTCAAAATGATTCGACTGCAATAGATGTGAAATTAGCTTTAAGAGAAGGCTTTAAATCAATTGAACATGTAAAAAGATACACAACAACAGGTATGGCTACCGACCAAGGAAAATTATCTAACATGCATGCTCTTGGAATTATAGCTGAAACTGCTGGTGTTAAAATGGGAGAATTAGGAACAACTACTTTTAGACCACCTTATACTCCATTAACATTCGGAGCAATCGTTGGAAGAAACGTTGGTGAATTCTTTGATATTACAAGAAAAACTCCAATGCATGACTGGCATGTGGAAAATAAAGCTGAATTTGAAAATGTCGGACAGTGGAAAAGAGCATGGTACTATCCTATAGAGAATGAAAATATGTATGAGGCGGTACAAAGAGAAAGTAAAGCTGCACGAGATAGCGCTGGTATCTTAGACGCATCTACACTTGGAAAAATAGATATTCAAGGAACTGATGCTTCTGAATTTTTAAACAGAGTTTATACGAACGCATGGTCGAAATTAGAAATAGGAAAATGCAGATATGGGCTTATGCTCAACGAAGATGGAATGGTTTACGATGATGGTGTTACAACTAGATTGTCAGAAAATCATTATTTGATGACCACAACAACCGGGGGTGCTGCAAACGTTCTTTCAAAACTAGAAGATTACTTACAAACAGAATGGCCAGAATTAGATGTGTATTTAACTTCAGTTACTGATCACTACGGTACAATAAGTATCTGCGGACCTAATTCAAAAAAAATTATTTCAAAAGTAATTCCTGATCTAGATTTATCTGATAAAGAATTTCCACACATGTCTTACAAAAATGCATTAATAGATAATATAAAATGTAGAATAATGCGTATTAGTTTTACTGGTGAACATAGTTATGAAATTAATATTCAATCATCATACGCTAAGTCTGTTTGGGAAAAATGCTTTGAGGCTGGCAAAGATTTTAATATCACTCCTTATGGAACAGAGACAATGCACTTACTCAGAGCAGAAAAAGGATTTATAATAGCAGGTCAAGATACTGATGGAACAATGACCCCAGTTGACTTACAGATGGATTGGATAATTAGTAAAAAGAAATACGACTTTATTGGTAAAAGATCTTTATACAGAAGTGATACAATTAGAGAAGATAGAAAACAACTAGTAGGATTGCTTACTGATGATCCAAAAGAAATTTTAGAAGAAGGTGCACAAATTGTTGCCGAAACAAATAAACAACCAGTTGAAATGCTTGGTCACGTTACTTCAAGTTATTTTAGCCCTAATTTAAATAAATCTATTGCTCTGGCTGTGATAAAAAATGGTAAAAAATTGAAAGGGCAAAAGATGTTTGTTCCGATGAAAAACAAAACAATTAATGTAACTATAACAGATACGGTTTTTTTAGATAAAGAAAATAAGAGATTAAATGCTTAATTTTAATAATCCGGTTATTGATACTAAAGAATATTCTGAAATAAGAATTTCAAAAACTGAACCCATTCTTAAAATGAACTTAAGAGGTAAAAATAGAGATTTTATAACTAAAATTGGAAAAGAATTATCCATAATAACTCCTGTAGATCCTAATACATCTGCAAGTAACGAAAAATTAAATCTGCTTTGGCTAAGTCCAGATGAATGGCTTTTATATTCAAATCATATGATTGATTTAAAAGATGCTAATTTTTTAGACGACAAATTATTTAATGAAATTTCTAAAAAGAAACTAGGCTCAGTAACAAATGTTTCTGACCACTGGATAATGATTAATTTGAATGGTAAGAAAGTTTTTGAATTATTATCGGCTGGCTGTCCATACAATTTTAACAATTTTAAAAACTCAAAGGGTGCAGTAACACAAACTTTATTCAATCATATTGATGTAATTATTCATAATAAGAATGTTAATGATTTAAATTTATTTGTTAGAAGATCTTTTTCGGAACATTTGTTTTTATGGATGAACGATGCTGCTTCCAGAATATAAGCTATTTTTAATATAAATACTTACAAAAGTTAGTAACAAAATAACAAAAATCCAGTTAAATAAACAATAACTCCAAAAGAAACTTTTATAACTTCCACCGATAAAATTTGCAAAGAAAATAGTCGGAATAGGCAATAAAACATTACGAATTATATTTAAATTCATAGCATATGAGGCTTTTTTTAAGGCCATAAAAAAACCATTGCTAATAAAATAAATTGGGTATGCTGGGAAAATTAGAGCTGAAATTTTTAAGTAGGAAGTTCCATAATTAATTACAACAACATCATTTGTAAAAATACTAACAATTTTATCCGCTGTTAAAAATATTGTTAATCCGGCAATTATCATAATAAGTGTGCCATAAACTATTGCCTTAAAGTATGATTCTTTAACTCTTGAATATTGATTAGCTCCAAAATTTTGTCCTACTATTGAAATTATTGCTGTATTCAAACCCAAAACAGGAAGTAATAAAATTTGTTCAAAACGGGTTGCAGATCCATACCCAGCTACCGCCGGTTCACCAAATTTTGATGTATAGGCTAAAATTATAAAATTACCAATTGAAATCATAAATAGCGCTGCAGATATAGGCGCAGATTGGAAAAATATTTTTTTTAAAAATAAGAAATTAGGCAAAAAGTATCTATATGTAATTTTTTTTATCCGCTTTGATTTTATTATTTTTTTTAAAAGTAATAAAAAAGCTATAATTTGACATATTATAGTAGCTAGACCAATGCCAGTCATTCCCATAGAAGGTATTGGTCCAAAACCAAAAATAAATATTGGATTTAAGATAATATTTAAGAAAAAACTTAATATAAGAACATTTCTAAAAGTTTTTGTGTCACCTTCTGCATGTAACAAGGAATTTAGAGCTACAACTGAAATAAAAATTATAGATCCTGAAAATATTACATTTGTATATTTTAGACCTAAATACGTAACTTCATTTGTGGAACCCATTAATAAAAAAATATTCGAGGCAAAAAATAAACCTATAAAAGTTACTAAGATTGATAAAACAAAACCATAAACGATAGTTTGTCCAAAATATTTTAATATGTTTTCTTTATTTTTTTCTCCAATACTGTTTGCTATTAGTGAAGTTCCTCCAACAGTTACACCTACTGAAGCCGCAACTAATATAAAATATATAGGGAAAGATTTAGCTAATGCTGATAAGGCTTCAGAGGATATTTTTCCTGCATAAAAAGTATCAACTATATTAAATAATGTCTGAAACAAAGTTGCTACACTAGCCGGTAAAGCAATTTTTTTTAACAGTATAGTAATTGGATCTTTTAATAAATTCATTTTTTAAAACTCTTTTTGGAATATGTGCTTTTTTCCCTGTCTTTTTGCAAGATTTATTTGTTTCTGGCGCATTCTAAATCTTGCTTTTTGTGAAGATGTTAGAATGTCGTGACAATTTGGACATGAAACTCCCTCTTCATATTTATTTGATCTTTTATCTTTTTCAGATACAGGCATTCTGCATCCGCTGCACATAGTATATGAACCTAGCTTCAATCCATGTCTAAGGCTAATTCTGTTATCAAAAACAAAACACTCTCCTTTCCATAAACTTTCTTTTTTCTTTATTTTTTTTAGATAATTTAAGATACCTCCATTTAGTTGATAGATATTTTTGAATCCTTTCTTAGTTAGGTATACAGAAGTTTTTTCACAACGTATTCCGCCTGTACAAAACATTGCTACTGGTCTATTTTTTTTGAGTTTATTTAAAAACTTAGGAAAATCTCTAAAATTAGTTACGTTGGGATTTATAGATTTTTTAAAAGTTCCAACTTTGTATTCGAAAGGTTTTCTAGTATCAATTATATGAGTACTTTTATTTTTGATCAGTTTGTTCCAATCTTTCGGTTCTAAATGAGTTTTCATGTTTCTTTCTTTAGAATTGATAGTTAAATTCATTGGCACAATTTCTTTTTTAATCTTTACTTTAGCTTTATGAAATGGTTGAAATTTAGATTTAGATTCATTGCTATTATCAAATTGTTTAAATGAAAATAAAGATTTCAGTTTTTTTTTAATTTTATCAATATCTTTGACACGGCCAGAAATAGTCCCATTTAAACCTTCGTTAGCAACGATTATAGTTCCTCTTATATTGTTTGAAATAAGAAACTTTTGTAAAAAATCTTGATTTTTTTTTAAAGATTTAATCTTTATGAATTTATAAAAACCATAAACTTTAAACATTATAAAACCCTACAAACAGTCATTCCATCGCCTAATGGAATAATGATTTGCTCTACTCTTTTGTCTTCAGATACAAACTTATTAAATTCTCTAATGTTTATAGTAAATTTATCATTATTTTTTTCATCAGCTACTTCACCGTGCCATAAAACGTTATCGATAATGATTAACCCACCTTTATTTAATAGTCCTAAGGATTTTTCATAATATTCCTTATAATTCATTTTATCAGCATCAATAAAAACCATATCAAATTTATTATTTTTCAATTCCTTAAGACTTTCAAGGGCGGGTTTAATTATTGTTTGAATTTTATGATCTTGATTAGCCTTTTTGAAAAAATCTAATGCTATTTTGTTTGTCTCTTCATTTTTATCAAGAGCAATTAATTTCCCATCATCAGGTAAAGCAAGTGAAATAGATAGTGTGCTAAGCCCTGTAAAAGATCCAATTTCAAGAACATTTTTAACATTTGAAACTTTTATAATTAAATGAAGAAAATGACATTGAGTAGAATCAATCTGCATCCTTTTAATGTCACCTAAAGTTTTATTATAATCAATTATCTCTCTTTGAACCGGATGTAAATTTAATCCAAAATCATTAATATAATTTTGTAATTTTTCGGTAATATCAAGGTTTGCACCCATTCTATTGAAGTTTTTTCTTTAAAATCTCATTTATAAGTTGAGGATTGGCTTTACCGCCTGAAGCTTTCATTGCTTGGCCAACAAAGAAACCAAATAATTTTTCCTTACCTTGCTTATACTCAATTGCTTTTTCTCTATTATCATTAATTATTTTATCTATTAAAGTCTCTATAGCTTTAGGATCACTTTGTTGTTTTAATCCTTTTTCTTCAACAATTTTTTGAGGATCTTTGTCTCCATCCAACATCAATTCGAATACGGTCTTTGCTATTTTTCCTGAAATTGTTCCATTCTTTATTAAGTTTACTAGCACAGCCAAATTTTTTGCACTTACTGGGCTTTGAGAAATTTCTAGGTTCTTATTATTTAAAACAGCAAATAATTCACCTGTAATCCAATTAACTGCTAACTTAATATCTTTGTTCTTTCCCATCTTTGCTACAACTTCTTCAAAATACATTGCTGTATCGATATCTGAGACTAAGATAGTTGCCTCGTATGGTGACAACTTAAATTCATCAATAAATCTTTTCTTTTTATCGTCAGGTAACTCTGGAATATTATTTTTAAGTTCACTTATAAATTCATCGGAAACCTCTAAAGGTAATAAATCAGGGTCGGGAAAATACCTATAATCATGCGCATCTTCTTTTGATCTCATTGACCTTGTTTCATTTTTTTTAGTATCAAATAATCTTGTTTCTTGATCAATTGATTTACCTTCTTCAATTAAATCAACTTGCCTATTTGCTTCGTATTCAATGGCCATTTGCATAAATTTGATAGAGTTTACATTTTTAATTTCACATCTTGTTCCAAATTCTTTTGAACCTTTTACTCTTACAGAAATATTGACATCTGCTCTTAATGATCCCTCTTGCATATTTCCATCACATGTACCTAGATAGCGCATAATTGATCTTAATTTCTTAATATATGCACTAACTTCATCTGGAGATCTAAGGTCTGGTTTGCTTACTATTTCCATTAGAGCTACACCTGATCTGTTTAAATCTACAAAAGTACTTTGTGGATCAATATCGTGAATACTTTTTCCTGCATCTTGTTCTAAATGTAATCTTTCTATACCTACTTCTTTTTGTCCATCCGGCATATCTAAAATTACTTTACCCTCGCCTACTATAGGATCTTTAAATTGTGAAATCTGATATCCTTGAGGTAAATCTGCATAAAAATAATTTTTTCTATCAAATACTGATCGTTTATTAATTTTTGCATTAAGACCAATACCAGTTTTAATAGCTTGTTTAACACAAAACTCATTAATTACAGGCAACATTCCTGGAAATGCTGCATCTACTAAACTTACTTGTGTATTTGGTTCAGCTCCAAATTTAGTAGCTGAAGTAGAAAATAGTTTTGATTCAGATAATACTTGTGCATGAACTTCTAAACCAATTACAACTTCATATAGATTATCTTTCCGTTTAATTAAATATTTTAAATTTTTTTTGCTCACTTAATCCACCAATCGGCAATTTTGTTTTTAAAATTTATCTTTTCTTCCATTGCAAATGCAATGTTGAGTATATTTTGTTCATCAAAAGCTTTACCAATAATTTGTAAGCCTAAAGGATAGCCTTTTGAATCATGTCCAGCAGGAATAGATATAGCTGGTAGCCCTGCCAAATTAACTGGAACTGTAAATATATCATTAAGATACATTGAAACCGGATCATTTGTTTTTTCACCTATTTTAAATGCTGAACTAGGTGTAGAAGGTGTTAAAATGGCATCAACTTTTTTATATACCTCATCAAAATCATTTTTAATAAGTTTTCTTACTTTTTGAGCTTTAAGATAATAGGCATCATAATAACCAGATGATAAAACATAAGTTCCAATCATAATTCTTCTTTGAACTTCAGCACCAAAACCCTCAGATCTGGTTTTTTCGTACATATCAATTAGGTTTTCACCTTTAACTCTAAATCCATACTTAACACCATCATATCTTGCTAAGTTTGAAGACGCCTCAGCAGGAGCTACAATATAATAGGCTGGTAAAGCATAACTTGTATGAGGAAGAGAAATGTCAATTGTTTCAGCACCACAATCTTTTACGTACTGAATGCCTTTTTGCCAAAGATCTTCAATTTCTTTGGGCATGTCATCAACTCTATATTCTTTTGGAATTCCAATTTTTTTTCCTTTTATATTATTGGTAAGTTCTTCGCTGTAATGACTTCTTTTAAAATCTATCGAAGTAGAATCTTTTGGATCATAAGTGCTAATCACTTCTTGCAACAAAGCACAATCTTTAACATTTTGTGCCATTGGTCCTGCTTGATCTAATGAAGAAGCGAACGCAACTATTCCATATCGTGAACAACTACCATATGTAGGTTTTAATCCTACTATGCCCGTGAAAGAAGCTGGTTGTCGAATAGATCCACCAGTATCTGTACCAATTGTAATTGGTGATAATTGTCCAGCTACTGCTGACGCTGACCCACCTGATGAACCGCCTGGAACTAAATTTTTATCAATAGGACTTTGCACATTTCCAAAAAAACTAGTCTCATTTGATGATCCCATCGCAAACTCATCACAGTTAAGTTTGCCAAGAGGTATAGCTCCTTCACTCCACATATTTTGTGTTACTGTTGACTCGTAAGTTGGAACAAAATTACTTAAAATTTTACTTCCAGCTGTTGTTTTTAAACCTCTTGTACAAAATAAATCTTTAACAGCGACTGGAATCCCTGGTAATTTAGAATCATAATTAGGTTTTTTATCAAACTTTTTTGCCTTGTTAATAGCATTTTCAAAATCTTCAGTTATATAACAATTTAGTTTTTTAGACTTTTCTGCTCTTTGTATAAAACTTTTTGTAACTTCTTCTGATGATATTTTTTTATCTTTAATATTCTTAATCAAATCGGTTAAACTTTGAGATATTATATTGTTCATTATTCAACAACCTTTGGAACAACAAAAAAATCTTTATTTTCATTAGGCGAATTTTTCAATATTTGATCACGTATATTTTCTGATTTAACTTCATCTTTTCTTAATTTAAGAGTTGTTTCAGCTATTGATGTTAGAGGTTCTACTTTATCAGTATTAAGTTTATTAAGTTTTTCAATAAATTCAAATATTGAGTTTAAATCACCAGCTAGCTTTTTAGCTTTTTCATCCTCTATAGAGATCCTTGATAATTTTGATATGTGTTTTACTGTTTTAAGATCAATTGTCATGTGATAATTAAAGTATAGGGCAAACTATCACTTAAGTTTGAAAGATACAATATGATCACAATAGATGAATTTAAAAATAAAATTACTCATAAATCGAGATTATTAGGTTTAGATTTAGGTTCAAAAAGAATTGGTGTTGCTATTTGTGACCATACTCAATCTATAGCTACCCCTTTTACAACTATAAACAAAGAAAATAATATAAAATTGATAGAACAATTAAAATTAATAATTGATGAAAATAATGTAAAAGGAATCATAGTAGGCAATCCTGTTAATATGGATGGTTCTTACGGACCTGCAACACAGTCAATTACTGATATTTGCAATAATGTACTTAAAAATTTAAATTTACCAATTTGTTTGTGGGATGAAAGATTATCTACAGTTGGGGCTTTCAATCTTTCAAGTGAATTAGACGTAAATGTTTCAAAAAAACTTAAAAATATTGATAAAAACGCTGCTGCCTTTATTTTACAAGGAGCTATTGATTATTTAAAAAATTAATACTTGCCTTATTAAAGGTTAATAGTTATAGAGTTAGTTTTAATGGCGATTAAAACAAATAAAGCTGTTAAAATTTCTCAAAAACACCTTTTAGGGATCCAAGATCTATCAATATCTGATGTAAACTTCATACTTTCTGAAGCAAAACAATTCATAAAACTAAACAGGAGTGAAAATAAAAAATTAAATGTCCTTAGTGGAAAGACTCAAATAAACCTTTTTTTTGAACCATCAACACGAACACAAAGTTCTTTCGAATTAGCAGGCAAAAGATTAGGAGCAGATGTAATGTCAATGAATATTGTTAATTCTGCAATTAAAAAAGGTGAAACTTTAATTGATACCGCTATGACTTTAAATGCTATGCATCCAAATTTAATTGTGGTTAGGCATCAAGACTCGGGTGCATGTAATTTATTATCTCAAAAAGTAAATTGTGCTGTAATTAATGCAGGTGATGGCAGAAGAGAACATCCAACCCAAGCTTTATTAGATGCTTTAACCATAATAGAAAAAAAGGAAAAAATTGAAGGTTTAAGGATCGCTATTTGTGGAGACATACTTCATTCTCGTGTTGCTAGATCAAATATATATTTATTAAATATGTTGGGTGCAGAAGTAAATATAGTTGCTCCAACAAATTTGATGCCAAAAAACCTTGAAAAATTTGGTGTGAATAAATTTTCTGATATGAAAAAAGGATTAAAAGATTGCGATATTGTTATGATGCTTAGACTTCAAAATGAAAGAATGAATAGTTCTTTCTTGGCATCGAACAGAGAATATTATGAATATTATGGTTTAACCCCAGACAAATTAGATCATGCAAAAAAAGACGCTTTAATAATGCATCCAGGGCCAATGAATCGAGGTATAGAAATAGATACAAATCTTGCTGACGATATTAATAAAAGCGTTATACAAGAACAAGTCGAATTAGGCGTTGCTGTCAGAATGGCTTGTCTAAAAATTTTTTGTAATTAAATGAAAAAAAAATACTTTTTAAATGCAAACATTCTAGATCCTGCGAATTCCATAGAGGAAAATGGTGGATTAATTATTAATGAAGATGGAAATATAGAAGCTATCGGAAAGAAGGTTAATGAAAATAACATTCCATCAAGAGAAAAATATATTGATCTTAAAGGTAAATATATTTTTCCAGGTTTAGTTGATATGAGGGTTTTTGTAGGTGAGCCGGGTTATGAATATAAAGAGAATTTTAGAACCCTTAGTAATGCCGCTCTATCTGGTGGTGTTACATCGGCAGTAACAATGCCAAACACAAACCCAATAATAGATAACGTATCAATGGTAGATTTTTTAAAAAGACGGGGAAGAGATAAATCAAAAATAAATATTTATCCTACTGCATCATTAACTAAAAACCTTGAAGGAAGTAATATGACTGAATTTGGTCTTCTACAAAAAAAAGGAATAATAGGCTTTACAGATGGAATTAAAACAGTTCAAAATACAAGAGTAATGTCTAGAATAATGAATTCAGCATATGATTTAGGCGCTTTAGTTATACAACATGCAGAGGATTATTATTTAGCAGAAAATGGAATGATGAATGACGGGGTAATCTCTACAAAATTAGGATTACAGGGTATTTCAGATGTTGCAGAAAAAATAATAATTGAAAGAGATTTAACACTATTAGATGAGTTTAAATGTAGATACCATATTTCTCAAATTTCATCTTCAAAATCTGTAAAACTTATTGAAGAAAAAAAAAATTTTTTAAATTTTTCATGTGGTGTTTCAATTAATAATTTATCACTTAACGAAAATGATATAGGTGATTTTAGAACTTTTTTGAAATTATCACCGCCGCTAAGAACAGAAGAAGATAGGATATCTCTTGTAGAAGGTCTTAACAAAAATATTATAGACGTTATTGTTTCAGATCATAAACCAGAAGATGAAGAGCAAAAAAGACTTACTTTTTCAAAAGCTGCCACTGGTTCATCTGGTATAGAAACTTTGCTTGCACTTTCTTTGGAACTCTTTCACAATGGCTCTGTTAAATTGAATACAATCATTAAAGCTTTAACTTCCAGCCCTGCAAAAATACTCAAAATAAACAAAGGTAATTTAAAAATTGGTAATGATGCAGATTTTTGTATAGTCGATTTAAATAAACCCTGGATTGTTAAAAACAACAACTTAGTTTCAAAATCAAAAAATACCTCAATAGAAAATAAAAAACTACAAGGTAAAGTAACGAATACTTTTGTAAAAGGAGAAGAATTATATAAATTATAAAAATGGAATTAATTTTAATAATATTTTCTTCATACTTAGTAGGCTCTATACCTTTTGGATACATTCTTACTAAATTTTTTTTGAAAAAGGATATAAGAGAAATAGGCTCTGGTAATATTGGTGCTACAAATGCTCTTAGAACGGGCAATAAGACCGTTGGTTTCGGCACACTAGCATTGGATATATCTAAGGCTATACTGCCGTTAGTATTTATAAATATAAATTATTCGGAATATATATTTGTTTCATCATTATGTATTTTTATTGGCCATGTCTTTCCTGCTTGGTTAAAATTTAAGGGAGGAAAAGGTGTTGCTACTTACTTAGGTATTTTGTTTTGTATAGATATAAGTTTTGGATTTATTTTTTCAATAACATGGTTAATCGTATTTTTCATTTTTAAATACTCATCATTATCGTCACTACTAGCAAGTTTAGTTATTCCTGTTCATATTTTATTTTTTTTAGATAGTGAAAATATTTTCTTTTTTGTGATTATGTTTGTTCTGATTTTTTTCACTCATAGAGAAAATATTAAACGGTTGATAAATAAGGAAGAATCTAAGTCAAAAATTTATTAATTTGACTATCTGTTTGTTTTATGTAGTTTTTAAATAAATGAATTTAGTAATTGTAGAAAGTCCAGCTAAAGCTAAAACAATAAATAAATACTTAGGAAAAAATTATACAGTTTTAGCAAGTTATGGTCATATAAGAGATCTTCCATCTAAAAATGGATCTGTTGATCCTGATAATAAATTTAAAATGATATGGGAAATAGATAGTTTTTCAAAAAAATATCTTAAAGAGATTACTGATGTTGCTAAGGAATCCACAAAAATTATTCTTGCTACAGACCCAGATCGTGAAGGAGAAGCCATTGCATGGCATGTTAAAGAATTTTTAGATGAAAAAAAGTTGCTTAAGGATAAAAAAGTAGAAAGAGTTGTCTTTAACGAAATTACCAAGAATGCTGTAGCAAAAGGAATTGAAAATCCAAGAAGTATAGAAGCCCAGTTAGTTGATGCTTATATGGCAAGAAGAGCATTAGATTACCTAGTTGGTTTTAATATATCGCCAATATTGTGGACAAAATTGCCGGGATCTAAATCTGCTGGAAGAGTTCAATCAGTAGCTTTAAAATTACTTACTGAACGAGAACATGAAATTGAAATTTTTAAACCTGATGAATTTTGGACGTTAAATATAAATTTTTTAACTAATGATGGTTCCAAAATTACCGCATCTATCTCTCAATTAAATGGAAATAAAATTGAAAAATTTTCCTTCAAGAATAAAGAGGATATAAATGATGCCATAGCTCAAATAAAAAAAAAAAATTATAAAATTACAGACATTACTTCAAAAGTTTATACCAGAAACCCTGTTGGTCCTTTCACGACCTCTACTTTACAACAAACTGCTTCTAGTAAATTAGGGTTTGGTGCTTCACGTACAATGCAAATTGCACAAAGACTTTATCAAGGTATAGATGTGGATGGAGATACTATTGGATTAATAACTTATATGAGAACTGATGGTACAAATATATCGAATGAGGCTGTCAGTGATTTTAGGAAATATATTGATGATAATTATGGAAAAGATTATTTGCCGGACGAACCATTAAATTATTCTGGAAAAAAAGCAAAAAACGCCCAAGAAGCTCACGAAGCGATTAGACCTACAAATATAGAAAATTCTCCTGAAAAAATGAAAAAATATTTAAGTTCTGATCAAAATAAATTATATAATCTTATTTGGTCCAGAGCCTTATCATCGCAAATGCAGCCAGCTAAATTTGATCGAAAAACAATTTCTATTGAGTCAGAAGACACTAAAAATGTTTTTCGTTCTAGTGGTTCGGTAATCAAATTTGATGGATTTTTAAAATTATATAAAATTGAAGATGACGAAAATAATGAAAAGATTCTTCCAGAAGTTAATAAAGGACCGGTAAATATTGATGCATTTAATGATGAGCAACACTTTACCCAACCTCCGCCTAGATACTCCGAAGCAAGTTTAGTAAAAAAATTAGAAGAACTTGGTATTGGCAGGCCTTCAACTTATGCAAGCATTATATCTGTAATTTCTAATCGAGGTTATGCAGATATACTGAATAAAAGATTTTTTCCAACAGATAGAGGAAAATTAATTTCAGCATTCTTAGAAAAATTATTTACAAAATATGTTGATTATGGATTTACTGCAAAACTTGAGGATCAATTAGATGATATTACTTCAGGAAAAGAAGATTGGATTAAAGTTTTGGAACAATTCTGGAGTGATTTTAATAAAAATGTTACTGATGTTAAAGAAAAAAGGACTAGAGAAGTTTTAGATTTACTTAATGAAAGTTTAGGAAGTCTCATTTTTGAAACAGATAATAATGGAAAAATTGATAGAAAGTGTAAATTATGTACTAGTGGTGAATTAAGTCTAAAAAATAGTTTTAGAGGAGGCGCCTTTATAGGATGCTCAAATTATCCCGAATGCAAGTTCACAAGACCACTTTCAAAAGCTAAAGCTGCTGAACAAGTCAATTTAGCTGAACCCAAATTAATTGGTCAAAATGATAAAGGGAAAGATATTTATCTTAAAAATGGAAGATTTGGACCATATTTACAATTTGAAATAGATCCAGATGAAATTGAAGAAAAATCAAAAAAAAAAAAGAAAATTAAAAAAAAAGACGAAAGTTTAAAAAACGTCTCTATACCTAAAGGTATTGATATTGACACAATTGATTTAGAAAAAGCAAAATATTTATGTTCTCTACCTAAAAATTTAGGTCTTAATCCTGAAAATCAAAAAGAAATTTTTTTAAACTCTGGAAGATTTGGTCCTTATTTGAAATGTGAAAGTAAATCGGCCAGATTAGAAAATGTCGAAGATATTTTTACTATTGGACTAAACAGAGCAATAACGTTAATTGCTGAAGCAAAACCAGGAAGGATATCCTCATCATTAATAAAAGACTTGGGCGAGCATCCCGAGGATAAAAAACCTGTTAGAGTGATGAAGGGACAATATGGACCATATATAAAATACAAATCTCTAAATGCAACAATTCCTGAAGAAAAAGACCCAACAGAACTTACAATGGAAGAAGCGTTAATATTAATTGAGAAAAGAAAAGAATACGATAAAACAAAAAAGAAAAAGCGAAAATGAAAAAAAAATTAATTTTTATCTTTGTATTTTTTCTTGGATTTTATAATATTTTAAATTCAACTGAATTAAATTGTAATAATTTTAAAAAGTTTTCAATGGAATATGTGAAATGCAAAAGTAGTTTAATAAAAAATAAAACAAAAACAGTGGGTGAAAATTTTGTGAAAGATACAAAAGATTATCAAAAAAAAGAGTGGGATGATGAAAAAAGTAAAGTTGATGATGTTAAAAAAAAGGTTTTAGGTCAATGAATTACGATGAAAATATAAAAAAAAATAATATTAATTTACCTAAAGCCCCTGATCCAGTTGGTTCTTACGTTGCAACAAAAATTGTAAATAAATTACTGTATATATCAGGCCAAATCTCAATTGATGAAGATGGTAAATTAATTAAAGGAAAAGTTGGTAAAAATCTAGATGTAGATGAAGGATATAAAGCTGCTGAAAGATGCGCTTTAAGTATAGTTGCGCAAGCTAAAAAAGCTTGTAACAATGATTTATCAAAAATAAAAAACTGCATAAAATTAACTGGATTTGTTAATTCATCAGATGATTTTATAGATCAACCAAAAGTGATTAATGGTGCATCAGATACAATAGTAAAAATATTTGGTAATAATGGAATGCATACTAGAGCTGCTGTTAGTGTTAATAGTTTGCCGCTAGGAGTATCAGTTGAAGTAGATGCTATTTTTGAGCTTAATTAATTACTTACCGATAGCGAAATAAGAAATTTTATCTTTTTTTATTTTTTCAGGGGACAAAATATTTCTCATATCATAAATAATAACGTTTCTTTTTTTTGATAAAGATTTAAAATTAAGTGATTTAAAATCATTCCATTCAGTGTGAATAATTATCAGATCCGCACCTTCACATGAAGATTTTATATTTTTAGCAAAAGTAACATTTTTAAATTTCTCAAATTCTTTTTTATAACCACTCGGATCGTAATATTTTATTTTTGCACCTTTTTTCAATAAATAAGGTATCATCGTTAAACTAGAAGACTCTCTCATATCATCAGTATTTGCTTTAAACGTTACACCTAAAAAGGTAATCTTTTTGTTTTTAATTTTATTTTTTAGAATTTTTGAAACTCTCTTTAAAAGAATTACCGATCTATTTTTGTTAGATTTAATAACGCTTTTAATTATTGAAAGATCTGTCTTGAATAACTTAGCAGTATCTGCAATTGCCCTGGTATCCTTAGGGAAACATGAACCACCATAAGCTGGTCCTGCCCTCAAAAATCTACCACCTATTCTTTTATCTAGACCCATTCCTATAGAGACATCTTCAATATTTACTCCTATTTTTTCTGATAAGTTTGCAAGTTCATTTATAAAAGATATTTTGGTGGCTAAAAATGCATTAGATGCATACTTTATTAATTCAGCACCTCTTCTTGAAGTATTTAAATATTTAGCGCCTTTAGAAATTAAAGGAGCATATAATGATTTCATTATTTTGTTAGATTTTTTATCGGATGTTCCAATTACTATTCTATCAGGAAAGTTAAAGTCCCTAATAGCCTCACCTTCTCTAAGAAACTCAGGATTTGATACAATAGAGAAATTTTTTTTTTTAACTTTTTTTAATAATATTTTTTCAATTTTATCACCAGTAGTTACCGGGACAGTTGATTTTGTTATTAAAATTTTAAAATTTTTGATATCGTAACTTACTTCTTTTGCAACATTAAATACTTGTGAAAGATCAGCAGCATTACCATTTTTCTTTGTTGGGGTTCCTACACAAATAAAAATTATTTGTGATCTTTTTACAGCATCGGAAAGATTTGTAGTAAACTTTAGTCTTCCCGATTTAAAATTTTTTTTAGTTAATTCCTCAAGACCAGGTTCGTAAATTGGAATTATTCCTCTTTTTAAATTCTTAATTTTATTTAAGTCCTTATCGACACAAATAACCTCATTGCCTAAATCAGCAAAACATACACCACTTACAAGTCCGACATAACCAGTTCCTATCATGCAAAGTTTCATAATTTTGATATATCCAATGATGATTTTATATATCCATCCATAGTTCCACAATCTAAATACTTTCCTCTAAAATTATGTCCAATAATTTTATGACCATCTTGCAATAATTTTTTAATAGAATCAGTAATGTGAATTTCACCTCCTTTTCCTTTTTTTTGATTTTTCAATTTACTAAATATATTTTTCGTTAGTATGTATCTACCAATAACTGCATTATTTGATGGTGCATTATTTATGTTTGGTTTTTCTACTACATCCTTAATTAAAAAATTAAATTTATTTATATTTTTTTTTTTTGAAAAAATACCCCAACGATTAACAGATTTTTTATCAACTTTCATACTTGCCATGACTGAACATTTGTGTTTCTTAAATATTGCAATCATATCTTTAGAACAATTTTTTTTAATAATTAGGTCGTCAGGTAATAACATTAAAAAAAAGTTATTTTTAATATATTTTTTAGTTTTTAAAACAGCGTCACCAGTTCCTAGAGGTTTGTTTTGATAAACAAATTTAATCATCTTTTTAAATTTTTTAATTTTATTATATTCATTAATTATTCTTTGATCTTTTTTTTTTTTAATAATTTTTTTGTAAAAAACATCATTATTAAAATACTTTTTAATAATATTTTTTTTTCTAGAAATAACAAAAATTATCTCTTTAATTCCAGCTTGTATACATTCGTCAATAATGTATTCAACTCCTGGCTTACCATTAATTGGTAAAAGTTCTTTTGCAAAAACACTTGTTAATGGTAGCAATCTTGTTCCTAAACCTGCTAATGGAATAATTGCTTGTTTAATCATATAAATGTTTTACTTATATTCGTTAATTTACACAAATGAAAATAATTAAAAAAATAAATCAATTGAATAAATATATTTCAAATGTGTCGAATGTTGGATTTGTGCCTACTATGGGAGGCTTACATAAAGGCCATATATCGTTAATTAAAAAGTCAAAAAACATATCTGGTAAAACTTTAGTTAGTATTTTTGTTAATCCAACTCAATTTGATAAAAAAAAAGACTTTTTGATATATCCTAGATCTTTAAAAAAAGATTTAGTCAAATTAAAAAAAGCAAAAGTTGATTTTGTTTTTATTCCTAGTGCAAATGAAATTTATTTTAAAAAAAGAAAAAGAAAAATTGTCATTAATAAAAAATACAAGATTTTATGTTCAAAGTTTAGAAAAGGTCATTTTGAAGGTGTTTTGGATGTAATTGAAAGATTTATAAAAATAATAAATCCTAAATTTATCTTTTTTGGTGAAAAAGATTATCAGCAGTTTTTTTTAATTAAAAAGTACTTTAGTGGAAAATTTAAAACTAAAATAATTTTATGTAAAACAATAAGAGATAAAAATAAAATTGCTTTATCTACTCGAAACCAACTTTTAGATAAAAGTGAAATCAAAATTGCATCTCTCATCGCAAAAAAACTTATTTCATTTAAAAGTAAAATCAGACATAATATTATTAATTCTAATAAATTAAATCTAATAAAAAATTTTATAAATACTAATTATAAAGTCAAAGTTGATTATTTAGAAATTAGAGAAAAAAATAAACTATCTAAACGTTTTAAAAAGAATAATTTCAAAATATTTATTGCTTATCACATTAATAAAATAAGACTTATTGATAACTTTTAATTATAGAAAGAAGTAAGCGCCAATACCTAAAAAAGATAAAAAACCTATTACATCAGTAATTGTTGTTACGAAAACACTTGAAGCTATTGCGGGGTCAATTTTCATTTTTTTTAGTGTAACTGGAACTAAAATACCAAACAAACCTGCTACAATCATATTTAGTACCATTGATATAGATATTATTAATGACAAGGTTACATCTTGAAACCAAATTTGAACTATAATCGCACTAATAATTGCAAATATAAATCCGTTTAAAATTCCTATCGAAAATTCTTTCATAATATTTTCAGCAAAATTATTTTTTGTTAATTCATTTGTAGCAATAGTTCTTATCGTAACTGCAAGTGTTTGCATTCCTGCATTACCGCCCATAGAAGCAACTATTGGCATTAAAACTGCTAATGCTACTACCTTTTCTATGTCTTCCTGAAAAAAGCCTATAACTATAGATGCTATAACTGCAGTAAATAAATTAAGCAGCAACCAATTAAATCTTCTTTTAGTTTTTTTGAAAATACCATCTGTAATTTCCTCATTACCAACTCCGGCTAATCTTAATACATCTTCTTCCGCTTCTTCCTTTAATACAGTTAAAATATCATCACTTGTGATCATTCCAACAAGTTTGTTGTTTTTGTCAATAACGCATGCTGAATTTAAATTATAATTTTCAAACAAATTACCAACTTCTTCCTTATCCATATCTACTGGGATAAGCAGCTGAGATTTAGACATAATTGTTTCCATATTTTTATCTCTAGATGTTCTTAAAACTTTAGATGATGAAACAGTTCCTACTGGTTTAAACTCATTATCAACAATAAAAATTTCTAAAAATTCTTCAGGTAAGTCTTTATTTTCTCTTAAATAATCTATTGTCTGACCAACTGACCAATTATTTGGTATGGCAGTAAACTCTCTTTGCATAATTCTAGCTGCAGAATCTTCTGGATAACTTAAGCTTTCTAACAAAACAAAACGATCTTTTGGAGGTAAAGAACTTAAAATAATATTTTTGTTTTTTTCTTCGACATTTTCTAAAATTTTAATTGCATCATCGGATTCCAAATTTTTTAAAATTGAAACAATTGCATCAGAAGATAAATACTTGATTATTTCTTCTTGAACGGATTCATTAAGTTCAATAAATACTTGTGGATCTATTTGAAAATTATTAAGTTTGATTAATTTTTCTCTATTTTCCTCACTTAAATGTTCTATAATATCGGCTGCATCTGCAGGGTGCATTTCTTTGAAAGAGTTATTAATAAATAAAGCGTCATTATTAATAATTTTTGACGTAAGAACTTTTAAATACTCCTTGTTAAACTCAAAGTTGACTTTTTTATCTTTTATTTTTTTAAGTAAAGACATAAGTTACCTATAAATTAATAACGCACTATTAATGCATAATTAGCAAAATACAATTCTTTAAATGAAAATTGAAATTAAAAAATCCAAAAAACCTATAAAATACAGATATGCGGTCAATTTTCTTGAAAAAAGACTGCAAAAAATAAGCAATAATAAGTCTAAAGAATTGATTTGGTTTTTAACACATCCATCCACTTATACAGCAGGTACTAGTTATAATCAAAATGAAATAATAGATAGTTCCATTAAAATAATTAAAACTAATAGAGGTGGTAAAATAACCTGGCACGGTCCAGGTCAAATAATTTGCTACTTAGTAATTAATTTAAATAACAGAAAAAAAGATATAAGAAAGTTTTTAAATACAATTGAAAAAACAATAATTCAAACATTGCGTGAATATAAAATTAAATCTTATAGTGATCCTAAAAATATCGGTATTTGGGTTAAACAAAATAAAAAAAGCAAAAAAATTGCTGCAATAGGAATAAGAATTAAAAAATGGATTACATACCACGGTTTCTCACTTAATATTAACAACTCTCTAGATCCATATGAAAAAATTGTGCCTTGTGGAATTAAAAATAAAGGAGTTACTAATTTAACAAGTATTAAAAAACAAAATTATGCGAATATTGAAAAAACAATTATAAAAAATTTGATTAAAAATTTGAAAATTTTAACCTTTTAACTTTTAAAATTTTTTTAAAATAATCAGGCACTAATGCTGTATAAGTATATTTTTTATTATTAATCATAAATTTAATTTTATATGAATGTAACATCAAATTAATATTTTTTGATTTATATTTTAAACTATATCCATATTTTTTATCTCCGAAGATAGGATTGCCTATAGCAAATAACTGTTTTCTTAATTGATGCTTCCTGCCAGTTATGGGGTGCATTTCAACTAAGCTAGAGTTGATATTTTTATCAATTACCTTGTATACAGTTTTAGCTTTTTCAATAATTTTTTTACCATTTTCATATCTAACTAAATTTTCACACCACTCACCTGAATTTTTATCAATTTCACCATGACATATTCCTAGATATGTTTTATGAATTTTTCTTAGTCTAAACAAACTGGTTAACAATTGAGCAGTTTCTCTATTTTTAGCAATGATAAAAACTCCTGAGGTTTCTTTATCAAGTCTATGAACAGAATATGGCTTTGAGTCCTTAAAAATTTCACTTTTAGCAAATATATCAATAATATTTTTTCTAGATTTTGTTCCTCCTTGAACAGAAGTTCCTGCCATTTTGTTTATTACAACAAAGTTTTCATTATCGTCTATAATTAGTTTTTCATTTGCTTTTATAACACTTGGACTTGGATCAAATTTATTATTTGCAGTTATGATTTTAGGTTGATAATTTAAATTAAATAAGTCAATTAAATCATTTGTTTTAACTTTTGTAGAGCTTTTAACCTTTTTTTTATTTAATTTGATTTTTCCATTTCTTAAGAATTTTTCAATTAAACTTTGTGGCATGTGACCAATGTTATTTCTAATCCATCGATCTATACGCATATCATTATTTTTTGAGTCTATATTGTAAGACTGTTTCATTATTAATGTGTAATTTAAATATTAAGAAATAACTACTTTTTTTCTTTATTTTCTTTTTTTTCTTTATTTTTTGGTTGTTCTTTTGGAGTGTCCTTTGAAACTTCTTTTTTTTTCCTATCAACCTTTTTGGCTTCTAAATCTCTGTCAACAAATTCGATAACTGCCATTGGCGCACTGTCACCATATCTAAATCCTGCTTTAACTATTCTTGTGTAGCCACCTTTTCTTTGTTCATATCTTTTAGATAAAGTTTTTTTAACTTTATTTGTAGAATTAATATTTTGCAATTTTGACATTAATATCTTTGTATTATGCAAAGATTTTTTTTTTCCGAGTGTGATTATTTTGTCTGCTTGTGGTTTTAAAAATTTAGCCTTTGGTAAAGTTGTTGTAATTTGCTCATATTTAATTAATGAGTTTAGCATATTTTTTAACAATGCTTTTCTGTGCTCAGAAGTTCTGTTAAGTTTTTTATTATACATGCCATGTCTCATTATATAGACTCCTCAAGTTTTTTTGACATTTCGGCGATATTGTCTGGTGGCCAATTAGGTATTTCCATACCTAAATATAACGACATTCCAGTTAGTACTTCTTTAATTTCATTAAGTGATTTTCTTCCAAAGTTAGGTGTTCTTAACATTTCACCTTCTGATTTTTGTACAAGATCACCAATATAAATTATATTATCATTTTTAAGACAGTTCATTGATCTGACAGATAATTCTAATTCGTCTACTTTTCTTAGCAGGTTTTTATTAAATTCCGGTTCAGTAGGTTTTTCACGAACAGCAATCTCTTGCGGTTCATCAAAATTAATAAACATTTTAAGTTGATCTTGAAATATTCTTGCCGAATATGCAATTGCGTCTTCAGCTGAAATTGATCCGTTAGTAACAACTTCCATTGTAAGTTTATCATAATCTAAAGCTTTTCCTTCTCTAGCAGTATCAACTATATAAGATACTTTTTTAACTGGGCTAAACAATGAATCAATAGGTATCAGTCCCAAAGGTGGTTCTTCAGGTTTGTTCATTATAGCTGGTACATAACCTTTTCCAGTTCCTACTGTCATTTCCATATGAAAATTTGTTTTTTCATCTAGATTACAAATTACTAAATCAGGATTTAATATTTCAATATCAGCAACTGGTGTTATGTTTGAAGCTTTGATTTCTCCTGGACCTTTAGCGTCTAAAATTAATTTTTTTGAAGTTTCTGATGAACTTTTTAATGCTAACGATTTAACGTTTAAAACTATATCTGTAACATCCTCTCTTATTCCTTTTATAGATGTAAACTCATGTAAAACACCATCGATTTGTATCGCTGTTACAGCGGCTCCTCTTATTGATGATAATAAAATTCTTCTTAATGAATTTCCTAAAGTTAAACCATAACCTTTTTCAAGAGGTTCAGCTACAATCTTTGCATAAGATTTATCCTCATTAAGTTTAACGTCGAGTTTTCCCGGTTTAATTAATGACTTCCAATTTTTTACGTTAACATCTAAATTTTCCATTACACTCTCCTTTTTTTTGGTGGTCTTGCTCCATTGTGTGGCATAGGCGTTGTATCTTTTATTGAAATTATTTTAAATCCTCTTGCTTGTAATGCACGTAAAGCAGTTTCTCTACCAGATCCAGGCCCCTTAATTTCAACCGACAAAACTTTCATACCATATTCAAGTGCTTTGGACGCGGCTGCATCAGCAGCTATTTGCGCTGCATATGGAGTTGATTTTCTTGAACCTTTAAAACCTTTTTGTCCTGCAGATGCCCAGGAAACAACGTTGCCATTGGTATCCGCTATTGAAATTATAGTATTGTTAAATGTTGATTGAACATAGGCTATACCGTTTAAAATAGTTTTTTTTACTTTTTTCTTTTTAGAATAAGAACTCTTTTTTACAACCTTTACATTCTTTTCTTCAACTTGTGGCTTTTTTTCTTTTTTTTCCATTTTATTTTTTAAGTGGAGTTAATTTTTTTCCTGCGATGGCAATTGCTTTTCCTTTTCTTGTTCTAGCATTGCATCTGGTCCTTTGTCCTCTTACAGGCAGCTTTTTTCTATGCCTTGATCCTCTATAAGACGCAAGATCGATTAATCTTTTTATATTAAGTGAATATTCTCTTCTTAAATCACCTTCAACTTTAAAATTTTGATCTATATATTCTCTAATTTTTAAAATTTGATCGTCAGTTAATTCATTTACTCTTTTTGATTTTGGTATCTCAAGAGCTGTACATATTTTTTGGGAAAATTTATCACCAATACCATAAATGTACGTAAGTCCAATTTGGACGAGCTTATTTTGAGGAATATTTACACCTGCTATACGAGCCATATTTTTGAGATTAAATCTAGCCTTTTATATAAGAAGATCTTCCAAAGTCAACTTTTAAACCCTTAAAATATTACTAATTTTACTAGTAATTTCATCAATTTTTAAGCTTCCGTCAATTTCTTTAAAATTTGATTTAGCTGAATAATAATCTAAGACAGGTTTGGTTGTTTCCATATAAACATCATATCTTTTGAGTATAGTTTCTGAGTCATCGTCAGATCTTTTTTCTAATATTTTTCTTTTTTCTATTCTTTTTATCAATGTGTCTTTCTTTACATTTAAGAAAAAAACAAAATCTATTTTTTGTTTTGTGTTTGATAGCAAAAAATTTAAATTTTTTGCTTGTTCCAAAGTCCTGGGATATCCATCAAAAATCAATCTATCTTTTTTTTGAGGATCATATATTACTTTTTCTATAAGTTTGTTCACAATTTCATCCTCAACAAATTTTCCATCATTCATGTTATTAATTATCTTCGTACCAATTTCAGTATTATTTTTAATTTCATCTCTTAACATGTCGCCAGTTGATATTTGAAAATTATTTAGTTTTTTTTCTAAATTTTTAGCTTGAGTACCTTTACCTGCTCCAGGAGGACCAAATAAAATTATATTCACTTTTATCTTCCAAATTTTGTTTTTTTAATTAACTGCTCGTATTGAGAGCTCATTAATCTAGTTTGTACTTGTGTAACTGTATCTATAGCAACCACAACAACAATCAATACCGATGCGCCTCCAAGATAAAAAGGAATTGGATAATTTGCAATTAAAAATTCTGGCATCAGACAAACTAAAGTAAGATAGATAGCGCCTATAGTTGTAAGTTTTGTTAATATATTATCTATATATAATGCAGTGCTTTCGCCAGGTCTTATTCCTGGAATAAATCCACCATGTTTTCTTAAATTTTCAGCAGTTTCATTTGGGTTAAATACTATTGAGGTATAAAAAAAAGTAAAAAATATTATACCAGATGCGTACAGCAACATGTATAAAGGTTGTCCTTGTGAAAAAAATGATGAAAAGTTTAAGAATAATTCATTATCTGAAAGATTAAAGTTAGAAAAAGTTACAGGTAAAAGCAAAAGTGCAGATGCAAAAATTGCTGGAATAACTCCCGCCTGATTTATTTTTAATGGTAAATGTGAGGATTCGCCGCCATACATTTTATTACCCATCTGTCTTTTTGGATAATTTATAAGAATCTTTCTTAGTGCTCTTTCCATAAAAACTATAAACATTATTGTTAAAACCAACAAAACAAAAATTGCAATTATCATTAATGTAGATATTGCGCCTGTTCTACCAAGTTCAAAAGTTGTTACCAACGCTCTTGGTATTTCAGCAACAATACCAGAAAATATAATCAACGAAATTCCGTTTCCAATTCCTCTTTGAGTAATTTGCTCACCTAACCACATTAAAAATATTGTTCCAGCCACTATTGTTGTCACTGTCGATATTTTAAAAAATGTTCCAGGATTTATTACTAAATTATCTGAGGACTCCAAACCTACTGCCAAACCATAACCTTGTACTGTAGCAAGTAGTACGGTTCCATATCTTGTTATTTGTGATATTTTTTTCCTTCCTGCTTCACCTTGACTTTTTAGATTTTTAAAATAATCAGAAACACCTGTAAGTAATTGAACAATAATAGATGAAGAAATATATGGCATAATACCTAAAGCAAAAATTGCCATACGACTAACCGCTCCTCCAGCAAAAACATTAAACATTCCGAGCAAGCCTTTTTGATTTCCTTCCATCAAAACTTGTAATTGCTGTGGATCTATTCCTGGTAGAGGCACAAATGTTCCTAACCTGTAAATTGCTAGAATGAAAATTGTAAAAAATATTCGATTTTTAAGATCAGTAGTTGATGACGATGCTGAACTCATTTATTTATCAATATTTTTTTTAATGTCGATTGTTCCACCATTTTTTTCTAACTTTTCCTTTGCAGATTTAGAAACTAAGTGAGCTTCAATTTTAATTTTATCTTTTATGTCTCCATTGCCAAGTATTTTAAGATATTTTGTATTTTTGTTAATAATATTAAGTTTTTTTAACAATTTATGATTTATTATATCTTTTGAACTTATAGTTTTTTTTTCTATATATTGTTGAATCTTATCTAAATTAATTTTAGCTACTTTATTTTTATTTATAGTTTTAAATCCTCTTTTAGGTAATCTTCTATACAAAGGCATTTGACCGCCTTCAAAACTTTTTATTGCAACACCAGATCTAGATTTTTGCCCTTTTACTCCTCTACCGGAAGTTTTTCCTTTTCCTGATCCAATGCCTCTACCGACACGAATTTTTTTTGTTATTACTTTTGATATAGTATTTAATGATGTCATTACCCTCTTTTCTCAATTATTTCAGAAATTTTTTTGTTTCTAATATTAGATATATGTTTAGGTGAATTTTGTTTTGATAAAGCTTTCATAGTTGCTCTAATAACGTTATGTGGGTTAGCAGTACCAATTGATTTTGCAACTATATCTTTTACTCCTAAAACTTCACATACTGCTCTAACTGGTCCTCCGGCTATTATTCCTGTTCCTTTTGGCGCTGCTCTTAATTTAATTTTACCTGCTCCATCTTTTCCATAAACATCATGATGAATAGTTCTTCCTTCACGCAAAGGGATTTGTTTTAATTTTCTCCTTGCCATTTCATTGGCTTTTTTAATAGCATCGGGCACCTGTTTAGCTTTTGCATGAGCTATACCAATTTTACCGTTTTGATTTCCCACCACAACCAGTGCTGAAAAACCGAATCTACGTCCACCTTTTACAACCTTTGTAATTCTATTGATGTGAACTAATTTTTCTAAAATATCGTCTTTTTTATTTTCTTTATATTCCATTTAAAATTCCATTCCATTTTTTCTTAATGTTTCAGCAAATACTTTTATTCTTCCATGATATTTGTATCCACCTCTATCAAAAAATATTTTTGTGATCTTTTTCTCTTGTGCTCTTTTGGCTAGTTTCTCAGCAACTACTTTTGACATTTCGATTTTTTTAGTCTTGTTAATAGATTTTATGTCTTTTTCAACAGATGAGGCAGATAAAAGTGTAACTTCTTTAATGTCATCAATTATTTGTGCTGATATATTTTTTGCTGAACGAGAAATACAAAGTCGAAATCTACCTGGTTTAGCAACTTTTTTAACCTTGTTTCTTACTCTAAACTTTTTTCTGTCTATAGTAGTTAATTTCATTATTTTTTCTTACCTTCTTTTCTTAATATGTATTGACCTTTTTCTTTAATTCCTTTTCCTTTATATGGCTCAGGTGGTCTAAGTGATTTGATTTTTGAAACAACCATTCCTACTAACTGTTTATCATGACCACTAATTTTAACTGTTGTTTGCTTTTCAACTACTACTTTAATTCCCTCTGGTATATCAAAATTTATATCGTGACTAAAACCAAGTTGAAGATTTAGCTGTTTTCCTTTTAAAGCTGCTCTGTACCCTACTCCTACAAGCTCAAGAATTTTTTCATATCCTTTGACAGATCCAATAATTGCGTTGTTAACTAGGCTTCTATTCATGCCCCATAATCTTTTTGAGTTTTGATCTACTTTTTTTGGTTTAATAGAAATCTCTTTTCCATCCTTAATATTGAGATCAAAAATATCCAAATCTATATTTAATGATTTTTTTCCTAGAGGACCATCAATACTTAAAATATTACCATTTAGCACTACTTTAACTTTCTCAGGTATAGATATATTTATTTTTCCAATTTTAGACATTTAAAATACCTTACAAATAATTTCTCCACCTATTTTTTGTTTTCTTGCATCTATATCTGTCATCACTCCTTTTGGAGTAGATATAATTGCAATTCCTAAACCATTATTAATTTTTGGCAAACTTTCTGCACTTGAAAAAATTCTTCTTCCCGGTTTAGATATTCTCTCAATAGTACTAATTACAGGATTACCTGAATGATATTTGAGATCTACCATCACAATAGGTTTTTTTGTATCTTTGTTAATTTTATAATCAATTATAAAACCTTCGCTCTTCAAAATATCTAAAATTTTAACTTTGAAATTTGAAGACGGTAATTCAACCTTTTTATGGTTACGCAATTGTGCGTTTTTAATTCTTGCTATCATATCTCCTATTGGGTCACTTAAACTCATACAATCCTTTCTACCAGCTTGATTTTACCATACCTGGAATTTTACCTTCTAATCCAAGTTTTCTTAAAGCTATTCTTGATATTTTTAATTTTCTATAAACGCCATGCGGTCGTCCAGTAATTTGGCATCTATTCATTACTCTAGTTAATGAAGAATTTCTAGGTAACTTCGATAATTTTTGTTGTGCACTAAATCTTTCTTCTAAGGATAATTTTTTATTCATTATAATTTTTTTCAAAGCTTTTCTTTTTTTGTAAAACTTATTTGCAAGTTTAATTCTAAGATTATTTTTATTTATAGAGCTCAGTTTTGCCATTGTTAATTGTCCCCTTTCTTAATAAATGGAAAATTGAATTGATTTAATAACTCAAGACTATGATCCTTATTTTGAGATGATATGACAATCGTAATATCCAAGCCACGTATTTTATCAACCTTATCAAAGTTTACTTCAGGGAAAATTATGTGTTCTTTAATACCAAAAGTATAATTTCCGAATTTATCAAAACCATTTGCTGACAAACCCCTAAAATCTTTAATTCTAGGTAATGCTATATTAATTAACCTATCAATAAACTCATACATTTTATCCTTTCTCAAAGTTACTTTTAAACCAGCGTTAGTGCTTTTTCTCGTTTTAAAATTTGATATAGATTTTTTAAATTTAGTTATAACAGGTTTTTGACCAGTGATTTTTGATAAATCCTCCTCACACGATTTAATTATTTTAGAATCGTTTCCGTCTATACCTAATCCCATATTTAAAACGACCTTTTTGATTTGTGGACTCATGTTTATATTTTTAAAACCAAATTTTTCTTTTAAGGATGGTTGTATTTTTTTAAAAAAATTTTCTTTTAATCTTGGTGTCATTTTTTAATCTCACTTTTTTTTTCTTTTTTTTTCTCGCTTATAATTGCTAAATTTGAAATATGTAAAAAATTCTCTTTTGAAATTATTCCACCTTTTTTTTCTTTTGTAGTTTTAACGTGTTTTTTCACCATATTTATACCCTTGACCTTGGCTTTATTTTGTTTTCTATCAATTTCAATAACTTCACCTTCTTTTTTTTTATCTTTACCTGATAAAATTTTAACTTTTATTCCTTTTTTAATCATTTACAAAACCTCCGGAGCTAAAGAAATAATTTTCATTTGACCTCTGCTTCTTAACTCTCTAGTAACAGGTCCAAAAATTCTTGTTCCAACTGGTTCACCTTTATCATCAACGAGAACTGCTGCATTATTATCAAATTTAACTTTTGAGCCGTCGTCTCTATGGATTCCCTTTTTTACTCTAACTACTACAGCTTTATGTACAGATCCTTTTTTTACTTTACCTTTTGGTATTGCTTCTTTTACAGCTATAACAATTGTATCACCAATACTTGCGTATCTTCTTTTTGATCCACCAAGTACTTTAATACATTCAATTCTCTTAGCCCCAGTATTATCAGCTACCAATAGTTCTGTTTGCACTTGTATCATTTAATATTCTCCTTAACTTCGAATCTTTTATTTTTTGAAAATGGTTTACTTTCAATAATGAACACTTTATCTCCATTTTTATATTTATTATTTTCATCATGTGCGTTATATTTTTTTTTTACTTTTATAGTTTTTTTCAAAACTGGGTGTTGATACTTTCTTTCAACTA
>CABYVA010000009.1 GCA_902522325.1 uncultured Pelagibacteraceae bacterium | reverse complement strand
CGAGCGGTGATTTACTTGATTTAATGAGACGAGCTAAATGTTTCGGTATAAATCTAGCGAAACTAGATGTAAGACAAGAGTCATCAAGACATTCACAACTATTAGCAGAATATGTAAAGAAAAAAAATAATTCTAATTATTCAAAATGGAATGAAAATAAAAAAATAAAATATTTAATAAATGAAATGAAGAAAAATAGAAAAAGTTTCAAAAATTTTAATTTTAAAAATAAAGAAAATAAAGAAGTTTGGTCAACTTTTAAACTTTTAGCTGATGAGCCATCAGAATGTTTAGGTGCTTATGTAATATCTATGACTTCTGCGGCTTCGGATGTCTTAGCAGTTTATTTAATGCAAATGCAGGCAAATATTAAAAATAAATTACGGGTAGTTCCACTTTTTGAAACTTTGCAAGATTTAAAAAATGCAAAATCGATTATGGAAAGACTTTTTTCATTAAGTTGGTACAGAAAATTAATTAAAAACAAACAAGAGATTATGATTGGTTATTCAGATTCTAGTAAAGATGCTGGAAAATTATCTGCTAGCTGGCATCAATACAAACTTCAAGAGGAGGTTTTAACTATCGCAAAAAAATATAAAATTAACCTTACCTTTTTCCATGGTAGAGGTGGTTCACACGGGCGAGGAGGTGGACCAATTCAAGCAACAATGAGATCTCAACCTCCAAATTCTGTATATGGTCGTATTAGAATTACTGATCAAGGAGAAATGATCCAACAAAAATATGGTTATGAACCTTTGGCAAAATATAATTTATGCAGCTATATAGGATCTGTAATGCAGGCTACTTTAAACCCACCACCTTTTCCTAAGGATAGTTGGAGAAAATTAATAGAAGAAATGACAAAAATTTCTACCTCAGCCTATAGAAAAAATATAAATAAGAACTCAGATTTTATAAGATATTTTAAAACTGTTACTCCCCACTTAGCTCTTGGAAAATTATCTATAGGATCACGACCTTCAAGAAGAAAAAATGTTGATAACATTAAAAGTTTAAGAGCAATACCCTGGGTATTTGCTTGGACACAAATAAGATTAATGTTGCCTGCTTGGTTAGGAACTGGTGATGCCTTGAAATATGCATCAGTTAAAAATCACAAAACTACACTTATAGATATGGAAAAAAATTGGCCATTTTTTAATTCTACAATGGATATTTTAGATATGGTAATTTCAAAAGTTGATCCAGAGATATCAGAGGTTTATGAAAATAGTCTTGCAGATAAAAAATTAAGAGAAGTAGGTGATAAACTTAGATCTGAGTTTGCTATAATTAAAAAATTAAATAGATATATAACTCCGCGAGAAATAATCAAACAAAGAAAAAAATTTAGAACAACGGTCATAGTTAGAAACATTTATTCTGAGGTTTTAAACATACTGCAGGCCGTTGTTATGAACAAAATATCAAAGAAAAAATTCAAATCTAATGATAAAAAATATCTTAATGATGCAATGATGACTTCAATAGCAGGTATATCGGCAGCTATGAAAAATACAGGTTAAAAAGAAATTTCTCTTAACTTTTTAAGATAATTTTCAAATTCCTCCACGAAGCTTTCTGTAGGTTTGATATTTTTTTTTCTTTGATCCTCAGAAGTTTTTTGTAAATAAAAAAAACCTTTCTCACATGCTTCATTTATTATTAATGCAGATTTAGGTCTAGAGGTTTTAAAAAGTTTTGTTTTTAACTCTTCCACAGTTATAGGCATATTTTGTTTATAATATGCCATGATTATAAGCATCATATGATAATGAGAAGGTGATTTTCTAAAAAAAAAATTACTTGAAGTATGAGACTGTTTCATTTGCTCTTCCCAAAACTCCAATAAGGCTTTTGTACTTTTCATTTAAGCTCTAACCTTTAGTTTTTTTGGATCATAATGAGGAAACGAAACTATCTTTGCAGGAATTCTTTTTTGGTGGCCATCCATTTTTCCCACTTCAACTTCATTTCCTATTTCAGAATGTTTTGCATCTATTCTACAAAGAGCAATATTTTTATTTAAAGTTTTAGATAGCATGCCACTTGTTATTACTCCTACTTGACCTCTTCCAATATGGACTGTATTGCCATTTAGCGCTGGTTCATGACCTATTAATTCAAGTCCCACAAGTTTTTTTTGGGGGTTATTCTTTCTTTTAATCAATTCCTCTTTTCCAATAAAATCATCTTCTTTTGTCTTAAGAGGAACAGTAAATCCAATGCCAGCTTCAAAAGGATCTGTTTTATCATCGAATTCATAGCCATAAAATATTAATCCTGCTTCTATACGAACCATATCTAAAGCTTCTAAACCTAATGGAGATATTTTAAATTCTTTACCGGCTTCAAAAACTTTATCCCATACTTTTACAGCGTCTTTTGGGTGGCACCAAATCTCAAATCCTAATTCACCAGTATAACCGGTTCTTGATACTATAATTGGTGTTCCAGTTACAGACTCAATTCTTGCAATTGTTAATCTGAACCATTGCAAATCTTTGATTGATGGCTGAGTATCGGGAGTCCAAACGAATTTTTCTAAAATTTTTCTACTATTTGGCCCTTGTACTGCAATATTATGGATTTGATCTGTTGATGATTTTACCCAAACCTTAAAATTTTTCTTTTTTGCCTGCTCTTTTAACCATTCACCACCATATTCTTGCCCACCAATCCATCTAAAATTATCTTGTCCGAATTTCATCAATGTGCCGTCATCGATCATGGAGCCATTTTCATAACACATTGCAGAGTAAACAACTTGGCCTGCAGATAATTTTTTTACATTTCGTGTAAGAGTATATTGCATTAGATTTTCAGCATCCGGTCCTAAAATTTCAAATTTTCTAAGTGGAGATAAATCTGTAACAATCGCACTCTCTCTACATGAGGTGTACTCCTTTATTGCCCCATAATTTGTGTAATTGTTTGCAAGCCAATATCCATTATAGTTAATAAAATTTTTAGTTAATTTTGATGTTTTGGCATGAAAACCAGTTTCTTGAGTAAGTTTTGGTTCTGAATCTGTATTCACTCTAAAAGCCACTCCTTTTGAAATTTTTTTTTCTTTAGGATAAGTTCTAACAAATATATCAGTAGGATTCCATCCATTTGCAGGATCAACATCGCAAGGACATGCCGAAGAGGCACACGTAAGATCCTTTAATGCTCTAAATAATACGTAATCTCCAGGTCTAGACCAAGGCTCATCGAAAGAAGCAACATTGTTTGCATCAATTGCCGTATTAAAAAAAAGATTAATAGCAATCCAACCTTTTCTTGGTTTTACGCTATATTTATTTAAAACATTATTAAAATTTGTAGAACAATTTATGTGGCCAAAGTATCCCATATCTTCATAATATTTTGATGTGCATGCATAATTGAAAGTATCATGTCTTCCAACTGTATCTCTTACTACTTCAATTACAGGATCATGGTCTGCATCAAAGAATTTAGAAAATAAACCAGGCATCGGGTATGCAGCTCCCATAAATGTTCTGGTTGCAGTTGGATCTATGATACTTTCTATACCTTTATCAAGTTTTATTTTATCAAAAGCTAAAAAATCTGAACACTGTCTTCCACTCGTATCAATAATCTGAATATAATCTCCTTTCTTTACATCGTAAGTTTCAGCTGTCATTCTTTTAATAAATTTTTCTGAAATTGGATCATATAGAGGTTCAGGTAAAACATATTGTTCATTTTTTATTTCAAATTTAGCTCTATGTAAAAAAACTGTTAAACTTGTTGATGGATTTTGGTTGTGAACATTCATTTCTGTTCCTGGCGAAGAGATCATAACAGTACATTTATCTTTTGATGTTAAAGTTATTTTTTCACCCATTGCACAGTCTTCATTAAAAATAATGGAAGATTTTGATTTATTTAATTCAAGATTTTTTCTTTTGAATAATTTGGAAATTTTTTCATCTTGGTTAATAGCTTTTTTTAAATATTCACCATTTGAATTTTCTTTTAAATTAAGAATTGATAGATCCCCTTTTCCTTTTGAATTAAAAGAAATAATTTCACAAATTTGTTTTCCTTCATCATTTATAATTTCAATCTTGTCTTCTGGAAAAATTTCAAGAACGTTAATTCCACCACCTTGAATTTGATATCTTTCAACTCCTGGTGGTAAGGTTCTTAAACCAGGGTTTTTTATTGCTTTAGAGGTTTGCATCATAAACAAAGCCTTTTTTTTATGTCTATAATATATAAATATGTTCTAGTTGACTATAAATTTACTTAAGCAGATAATTAATCACTTAATATATTAAGAAAGGGGTAAAAATGAAAAATAAAATGTTACCAATAATAATAGGAGTAGTGGTTATTATTGGAATTATTTTCTTCATGCAAAGTGGCGACAGGTCTGCTAAAAAATCTGGAGATAGCAGCCAACCTATCGTAATCCCAACTCATAACTGGTCAAGTCAAGTTGTTATGGCTCATGTTATAGGTGGAATTTTTGAAAGCATGGGAAATAACGTAAAATATGTTCCTGCAGACTCTCAAGCAGTTTATGAGTCAATTAGAATTGGCGATGTAACAATTTCTCATGAAGTGTGGGAATCAGCATTTGGAAAATCTTTTGATACAGCAAGAGACAAGGGTGGAGTACTTGACTGGGGTGACCATGAAGCAAGAACTATTGAAGATATGGGCTATCCTGATTGGGCAGCAAAATATTGCCCAGGTCTACCTGACTGGAATGCTTTAAAGAGTCCAGAATGTGCTAAAAACTTTGCAACTCCTGACTCAGGAGGAAAAGGACGAATGTTAGAAGGTCCTCAAAGTTGGCATGGAGATTTAATTCCACAAAGAATTGAAGCTTTAGGATTAGGTGATCTTTGGACTGTTAAATTTGCTGGTGGTGCTGATGCGCTATGGGCAGAACTTAAAGCAGCAGAAGCTGAAGGCAGAGGAACAATCATTTTTAACTGGACACCAAACTTTACAGATGGAAAAGGATTTACTTTTATAGATTTTCCACCGTATTACGATGGTTGCAGACCAGTTGATGGAGGTGATGGTAAATGTGGAGCTCCTGATGGTTACTTGAAAAAAGCCGTTAACGAGAACTTTCCTAAAACTCACCCAGCTGCAGCAGCAACGTTTAAAAAATTGTCATTTAATACGAGTCAAATTGGAGCAATGGCTGCTTTAGTTGACGAAGATAAAATGTCTCACGAAGATGCTGCTAAAAAATGGTTAGCTGACAATAAATCAGTTTGGCAAAAGTGGACTAAGTAATCACTTTTATTAAACGATAACAAAATCTAAATTCTCCCCTAGTTTTACTAGGGGGGATTTTTTTTTAATTTTGGTATAATTTACTGTTAAAAATATGAAAAATTTTTTAATATTAATTCTTTTAAGTCTTGTTATTTCAAGCAATAGTTTCGCAAAAAAAACGGGATGTACCGATGGTGATTGTAATAACGGATTTGGAACATGGACTTACACAGATAAAACAACTTATGTTGGTGAATGGGAAAATGGTTCCAAAAAAGGAAAAGGAATTGAAACATGGCCAAACGGATACATCTATGATGGAGAATTCAGTGACAGTAAATGGCATGGTAAAGGAACTTTAAAATTTCCTGATGGTTCAACCTATATAGGTGAATGGAAAAATAATAAAATGCATGGAAAAGGTATTTTTACCTGGTCAGACGGTAAAGTAAAAAAAGGAATTTGGAACGAAGGCGATTATGTTGAATAAACTAAATCAATTTCCTGAAAGTTTTAGAAACTCAATTGGATTAGTAGGTTTAATAATAATAATTTTCTTTACATTTTTTGTACTTAATATTTTTTATGGACCAGATAAAAATGCAGAATTTAAAGTTTCTGAACAAATAAAAGTAGATGAAAAAGCTAACGAAATAATTGAAGCTTTGCCAAGAGGCGTATTAACACTTTATGAATCTGAAATGGGTCAAAAATTATCACCTGGCGAATACAAAGTAGTTTGCAATAATACGAAAATAATCACTCAAAGAGCAATCATGGGCGCGAATATTACAGACAGTAAAGCATTTAACTTATATACGGCTAATGGAGGCACTACTGGAAAATATTCAGTTAATTGGGATGAAAATAAAAATAAATGTTTTGCTAAATTTACAGTTAAACCTTTAGAAGGTTCATCTGAATCAGTAACGGTTCAGGGAGAAGCTCTTGGTTTTTTAAAAACTAGTATTGATACAAGGGTTTATTTTATCAAAAATTTTTAATGGAGTATTTATTAATAATAATAGTATAAATATATAAAAATATAAATATGACTTCAACACCAGTAATTAAATGTGAATCTGTGTATAAAATATTTGGAGCTAATGCGGAAAAAATGCTTCAAAATTCTAATGGAAATGTGGACGCTAAAACATTCCAAGACGCGGGATGCATAGTAGGTGTTAATAATGCCTCTTTTGAGGTTTCAAAAGGTGAAATGTTAGTTGTAATGGGCTTATCTGGCTCAGGCAAATCAACTCTACTAAGATGCATTTCACGATTAACAGATGCCACTGGCGGCAAAATTTATATCGAAGGTCAAGACTTGTTAGCAATGAACGACAAGCAATTAATAGAATTGAGAAGAAGTAAAATGGGAATGGTTTTTCAAAGTTTTGCACTACTTCCTCATAAAACAGTTTTAGAAAATATTGCATTTCCATTGCAGATTAAAGGAAGCGAAACAGATGACAGTATTAAAAAAGCTATGGAGATGGTTGAATTGGTTGGATTAAAAGGTAGAGAAAATTATTTTCCTCGAGAATTATCCGGAGGACAGCAACAAAGAGTTGGAATTGCTCGTTCATTAGCTGTTGAACCAGATATATGGTTTTTAGACGAACCTTTTTCTGCTTTAGATCCACTAATTAGAAAAGAAATGCAAGATGAGTTTTTAAGACTTCAAGGAGTTTTAAACAAAACAATTCTTTTTATCACACACGACTTTGACGAAGCATTAAGACTGGCTGATAGAATTGCTATCATGAAAGATGGCCTAATTGAACAATTAGATACTCCTGCAAATATTGTTTTGAATCCAAAAACTGAATATGTCCGAAAATTTACAGAGGAAGTTCCAAGAGAAAAAGTATTAAAAATTGGGGCAATAATGGATGCCTCTAGAAAAGAACAGGATAATAATAATATTAGCGTATCTAAAGATGCAATTATAGAAACAGTTGCAGAAAAAATTTTAAATCAAGATAAGCCAGTAAATGTTTTAGACGCTGATAATAATATAGTTGGTACAGTTAAACCATCTAAAATAATTCAAACAGTTTTTAGAACTGGAAAAGAGAAATCATAAAATTTTATGGAAATTATTAAAAAGTATCCAAAAGCTATTCAATGGATTTTTTTATTAATAGTTTTTTTTGCTTTATGTTTTGCAATCCAAATACCAGATGGATATGAATTTGCAAAAGCAGGAACAGAATTTATTGATAAAGAAAAGTTAGATCAAACAAAGTACAGTGTTTTTTGGAGGCTACCCGCCTTTATTGCATGGATGCCTGGATGGATAAATGACTCTGTGTACTTTTTATTAAATGAATGGCTTCCAATTGAATATTTTGACACAAGCATCCAAGAAACAAAAAGTAGACCGTTAGTTCTTCACATTACAAGATTAATTTCTAGTACAATGCTTTTTTTAATTCAGTTTATTCGTGAGATTTTAATTGGTGGCGTTGAAACTATAGTTGCATTTACAAGTTGGGATTTTGTAAGCACATATCCATGGGCTCAATTACCAGGTCTTCCATGGACGATAGTTGCAGGTGGAGCAATTTTGCTAGGTCACAAACTTAGTGGAAAGAATCTTGCGATATTTGCTGCCATAACAATGATTTATATTTCCGCTTTTGGTCAATGGAAGCCTTCAATGCAAACTTTATCATTTGTAATGGTCGCAGCTCCTATATCTTTTATCCTAGGACTTGGTTTTGGAATCTGGGCATACAGAAGTAAAAGAGTTGAAAAAATTCTTAACCCACTTTTGAATGTTGCGCAAACAATGCCTCATTACTCTTATTTAGTTCCAATTATGGTATTATTTGGAATTGGAGATCATGCTGGTGCCATTGCAACAATTATTTTTGCAACACCTCCTATGGTTAGGTTAACTTTATTAGGATTAAGAAAAGTTTCACCAGAAGTAATTGAAGCCGGTAAAATGAGTGGTTGCACTGATTACCAATTACTATCTGAAGTTCTAATTCCAACTGCTAGAAGAGATATTTTAATTGGTGTCAACCAAGTTATAATGCAATGTTTAGCAATGGCTGTAATAGCATCTTTTATTGGCGCTAAAGGTCTTGGATGGAATTTGCTTCTTGCATTAAATCAATTAAGAATAGGTTTAGCGCTTGAGGCTGGAGTATGTATTACTTTAATTGCAGTTTTATTAGACAAATTATCTTTAGCTTGGGCAAACAAGCAAAAAAATTATTTCGAAAATCCTACACCTTTCCAAAAAAATAAATACTTTTATATATTTGGTGGAGTAGTGGTTGTTGGGTATGTATTTTCATTTTTAGGAACCTTTTTTTTTAAAGAAGGTTTTAATTATCTTTTTATAGTTCCTCATAATAAAGGTATTTCCACAGAGGCTTTCTGGAATGCAGGAGTTGATTGGATATTAGCAAATTTTTTTGACACACTTAAAATATTTAATACCTGGTTAATTGTTGATGTACTAATACCTATGAAAAATGCATTTTTAAGAATGCCTATAGTTGCAACTTTTGTTTTGTTTATGGGTGCCGGATATATAATTGGTGGAATTAGATCTGCATTAATAATTGGAAGTTTTACATTATTTATTGCTTTAACTGAGTGGTGGGATAGAGCATTGATTACGATGTATATGGCAACATTTGGTGTAATAGTTTCAGGAATAATTGGGATCACGATAGGAACTTTTAGTGCACAAACAAAAACTAGCGCTAAAATAACATTAGGAGTTTGCGATACATTACAAACTTTCCCGTCATTTGTTTATTTAATTCCCGTTATAATGCTTTTTGGTGTTACCGACACTTCAGTATTAATTGCGGTTGTAATTTATGCAACAATACCAGCAACCAGATATACTATTGAAGGATTAAGAAGTGTACCTTCGGCTCTTCATGATGCAGGATCAATGTCAGGGGTAAATAGATTGCAGAGATGGTTAAAAATAGAATTGCCTCTTGCATTTCCACATATGATGCTTGGAATAAACCAAACGGTAGTTTTTGCATTATTTATGGTAATTATTGGTGCAATGATTGGAACAACAGATTTAGGACAATATATTTTAAAAGCTTTATCAGATAGACAAGGAACAGGTAACGGTTTAATGCTTGGTTTGTGTGTGGCATTTATTGGACTAGCCGTTGATAATTTAATAAGAACTTGGGCAGATCAAAGAAAAAAACTTCTTGGTTTGGAATAAAATAAATGAAAAAAATTTTAATAATTGGTGGTGGAGCCATGGGTTCAGCTTTTACAATACCGTGTTTAGAGAATAAAAATAAAGTTACTATAACAGAACCATATAGCAAGATATTTATTAAAGACCTTTCTTCAAGAAATAAATTTCACTCGGCTTTAAAGATTAATCTTCCAAAAAAATTAAAATTTAGAAAATTTTCTAATGACTTATTAAATGAAAAATTTGATTTAATTGTAATTGCCTTAAGCCTTTCTGGTATTGATTTTATAGGCAAACAATTAAAAAATTCAAAGATTAAATCTCCAATTTTAATTCTTACAAAAGGATTAAAATATGAAAAAAAAAATAAAAAAATTTGGACGATTTCAGAGCAACTTAAAAAAAATTACAATGTATCTAATATTTCTGTATTGAAAGGTCCTTGTTTAGCTAAAGAACTTGCAAGAAAAAATCAAACAAGTGTAGTCATTGCTAATAGAAATATTAAAATTGCTAAATCTATTGGCAAGGTAATTTCCACTAGATATTATTTAACAGAGTATTCTAAAGACGTAGTTGGTGTTGAAGTATGTTCAGCAATAAAGAATATCTATTCTATGATAATTGGCGCCGGTCAAAGTTTGAATTCATCATCAAACTTGTTTCAAAAATCGATACTTGAAATGAAATATTTGATTAAGTATTTCAAAGGTAAAAATGAAACAATTTCAGGACTAGCAGGGGTAGGGGATTTATACGTTAGTGCTGCAGGAGGAAGAAACAGCAAAATGGGCAGTTATCTGGGCAAAGGTTTTACTTTTAAATCAGCTAAGAAAAGATTTATGCCAAAAGACACCGTAGAAGGAGAACAACTAGCTAGAGAAATTGCTCCATTTATATTAAGAAAAATTAACAAAAAAAAAATTCCTTTAATGATCTATTTGCTTAAAGCAATTTTAAATAACAAAAAACTTAAGATCAATTAACAAATATATATGAAATTTAATTGGAATTATCCAACAACTGTTTGGGTTGGTGAAAACCGAATTAATGATTTAAGTGAAGCATGCAAAAATTTACATATTATCAAACCATTATTTGTTACTGATAAAGATTTAGTAAATTTACCTTTTATTAAAGATATCATTTCAGAAAATTTAAAAAAATTTGATAAATTTAATATTTTTTCTAATTTCGCAGGAAATCCCATCGGTGAAAATGTTGAGGAAGGTGTCAAAGAATTTAAAAAAAATAATTGTGATGGTGTAATTGCAATTGGTGGAGGAAGCGCTCTTGACGTAGGAAAAGCTATTGCATTTATGTGCGCGCAAACTAGACCTATCTGGGATTTTGAAGATATCGGAGACTATTGGAAAAGAGCAAATGAAGATAAGATTGCTCCTATTGTTGCAATCCCAACAACTGCAGGGACAGGATCAGAAACTGGTAGAGCTTCAGCAATTATAAATAAAAAAACAGGAATAAAAAAAATTATATTTCATCCAAAATTTTTACCCTCGATAGTAATTTTGGACCCAAAATTGACTTTAGATCTTTCACCTAGATTAACTGCTGCAACAGGTATGGATGCATTAGCACACAATCTAGAGGCATTTTGTGCTCCAGGTTTTCATCCAATGGCTGACGGAATTGCTACAGAAGGTATTAAATTAATTAAAACTTCTCTAATTACAGCTTTTAAAGATGGTAAAAATATAGAAGCAAGAAAAAATTTATTAGTAGCTTCATGCATGGGATCAACCGCTTTTCAAAAAGGATTGGGAGCGATACATTCCTTAAGTCATCCTATAAATGCACAATTTAATGTTCACCATGGTTTATCAAATGCAATTTTTATGCCCTATGTTTTAACATTTAATAAAGCTCTAGTTGAGGATAGGATTATATCAATTTGTGATAATCTTAATTTAGAAAAGAAATTTGAAAGTTTTTTAAATTGGATTTTAGATTTAAGAAAGCAACTTAATATTCCACATAAACTTTCAGAAGTTTTAGAGGTAAAAAAAATTAATTTAGAAAAACTATCAAAAATGGCTTTAGAAGACCCGTCAACAGCTACAAATCCAAAGAAAATGACAATTGACGATATGAAAATTTTGTACGAACATAGCATATCTGGAAAATTATTTTGATGACAAAATTAAATTTATTAGTTGTTGAAGGTAACTTGGAAAAAGAAAATCAGAATTTTGTAAATTCAGGTATTCAAACTCACGCCGAAAGTTTAAAAGAAAGTCTTTCATATTATACAAATGATTTAAATATTGATGTATTTAATCCATGTGCAGAAAAAAGTTTCGATAAAATAATACCTAAAATTCAAAAGTATGATGGATTAATTTGGGGAGGAAGTAGTTTAAATATTTACAACGATTGCATTGAAATTCGTAGACAAATTTCTTTTATGAGAGAATGTTTTAAAAATATTAAAAAAATTTTAGCTATATGTTGGGGAATGCAAGTAGCTGTTACAGCTGCCGGTGGAGAAGTAAAAAAATCTAAAAATGGTGCTCATATAGGTATAGCCAACGATATTGAAATTAATGAAAATGGACTAAAACACCCACTTTATTTATCAAAAAATAAAAAATTTAATTCACCAGCTTTTAATTTTGACGAGGTGGTTTCGTTACCTAAAGACGCAATTCATTTAGCTTCAAATAAAATTAACAAAATACAAAGTGTACACTTTAAATCTGGAGCAAGTGATGTGTGGGGATTACAATACCATCCTGAAATTACTTACCATAAAATGATAACTTTGATTAAGTTCAGGAAAGACCGTTTAATAAATGTCAGAAAATGTTTTAAAGATGAAAAAGAAATCCAAGATCACATAAGTTTTATTGAAAATGAAATTAAAATTTCCAAAAAAGAAGCAAGAATGTTAGAGCTAAAAAATTGGCTTGAATATCTAAAAGTTGCTTAATTAAAACAATCCTTCTATTTCACCTTTTTCATTTAATTTAATTGAATCGGCAGCAGGAACTCTAGGAAGGCCAGGCATTGTCATTATTGCACCACACACAACAACAATAAATTCTGCTCCTGATGATAGTCTAACTTCTCTTATTGGAACAACATGTCCTGTCGGTGCTCCTTTCAGGCTAGGATCAGTTGAAAAACTATATTGAGTTTTAGCAACACATATTGGAAGATTACCATATCCTTTTGTTTCAAAGTCTTTTAATTGTTCTCTTATTTTTGTATCTGCCACAACTTCACTAGCATGGTAAATTTCTTGTGCGATTGTTTCAATTTTTTTAAATAAAGGCATCTTATCTTGATATAAAAATTTAAAAGTATTTTTATTATTACATACATCAACAACAATATTCGCTAGATCTTTAGTACCTTCTCCTCCATCTGACCAGTGTTTACAAATAGATGATTTTACACCTACCGTTTTACAAAAATCCATAATTGCATTAACTTCTTTATCAGTGTCAGTGATAAAGTGGTTAACCGCAACAATAACTGGTAAACCAAATTTTCTAACATTGTTAATATGTCTTTCAAGATTGACTAATCCTTTATTTAAAGCTTTAACATTTTCATTTTTAAGATCATCTTTTGCTACACCACCATGCATTTTTAAAGCTCTTATAGTTGCAACAATTACTACGCAATCAGGTTTCAAATTCGATTTTCTACATTTTATATCTAAAAATTTCTCAGCTCCTAAGTCTGCTCCAAAACCAGCTTCTGTTACAACATAATCTGCTAATTTTAATCCTGTTTTTGTTGCTATTACAGAATTACAACCATGAGCAATATTTGCAAAAGGTCCACCATGTATTATTGCTGGGTTGTTTTCTAAAGTTTGTGTAACATTAGGTCTAATTGCATCTTTTAAAAGAACGGTCATTGGTCCTTGAGCATTTAAGTCTTTAGCATAAATTGGTTTTTTATCTCTAGTATAAGCTACCGTAATATTTCCAATTCTTTTTTCTAAATCTTTTAAATCATTTGATAAACAAAAGATTGCCATTATTTCTGAAGCCACTGTAATATCAAAACCGTCTTGTCTAGGATATCCATTGGCCACTCCTCCAAGATCTATAACAATTGATCTCAATGAACGGTCATTCATATCCATAACTCTTTTCCAAACAATTCTTCTAACATCAATATTTAATTTATTACCCCAATAAATATGATTATCTATTAAAGCAGAAAGAAGATTATGAGCTGAGGTTATTGAATGAAAATCTCCTGTAAAATGTAAATTTATCTGTTCCATAGGAACTACTTGTGCATAACCTCCTCCAGCTGCCCCACCTTTCATTCCAAAAGAAGGTCCCAAGCTAGGTTCACGAAGACAAACAATTGATTTTTTTCCAATTTTATTTAAGCCATCGTTTAGACCAACCGATGTTGTTGTTTTTCCTTCTCCAGCAGGAGTAGGAGTAATTGCAGTAACTAAAATTAATTTTCCATCTTTTTTATTTTTTAAAGTATCTAAGTACTCAGTTTTAATTTTTGCGATATATCTTCCTATTGGACTATAGACTTCAGCTTTGTCAGGTACATTTAGTCCATTTAGTATATCTTGAATGGGCTTCATTTTTGCTTCTCTAGCTATTTCAATATCAGATTTTACTTTGCCCATTTTTGCTTTCTTTATTTTATATATTCAAACTCATTTGAAGCTGGATTAATATCTTTTTTTATGGACTTTTTAAAGTTCTAAAAAATATATATAAAAATAATAAAGAACTATTTATACTAATTACTATAAAATTTGATTATGCAAAAATATTCTGTCTTCAGCCTTATCAAAAATGCTTTTAAAGGTCATAAAGATTGGGAAGTTGCTTGGAAAGACCCGACTCCCAAATCTGAATATGACGTTATAATTATAGGAGGTGGAGGTCATGGTTTAGCTACAGCATACTATCTAGCAAAAGAACACAATATTACAAAAGTTGCTATTATCGAAAAAGGATGGATAGGAGGAGGTAACGTTGGAAGGAACACTACAATAATCAGATCAAACTATATGCACGATGAAAATGGTTTGTTCAGTGAATTTGGTATGGATTTGTGGAGAAATATGAGTCAAGATTTAAATTTTAATGTAATGTTTTCTCCAAGAGGAATAATTAATCTTGCACATTCCGATGCACAAATGAATGCTTATTCTAGAAGGGGAAATTCAATGCGTTTAAACGGAATTGATGCAGTTCTTTTAAACAGAGAAGAAGTTAAAAAAATTATACCTATGGCGGATTTTTCCGAAAATGTAAGATTTCCAATATTTGGTGGATTGATGCAACCTAGCGCAGGAACTGCAAGACATGATGCAGTTGCTTGGGGCTATGCTCGTCAAGCAGACTCGATGGGAGTAGATATTATCCAAAACTGTGAAGTTACAGGATTCGACGTTACTAATGGAAAAATTTTAGGAATAAGAACTTCAAAAGGAGATATCAAAGCAAAAAAAATTGGTCTTTGTGTCGCTGGAAGTACAAATATTTTAGCAGAAAAATTAAACATGACATTGCCGATAGAAACACACCTTTTACAAGCCTGTGTTTCAGAACCAATTAAACCAATATTAGATAATGTAGTTACATTTGGTGCTGGACACTTTTATTGTAGTCAATCAGATAAAGGTGAAATGGTCATGGGAGGAGATCTTGATGGATACAACAGTTATGCTCAAAGAGGAAATCTTCCAACATTACAACATGTATTGACCGAAGGAATAGCAATGTTTCCGTTTCTAAGTAAATTAAAAATGCTTAGAACATGGGGAGGAATTATGGATATGTCTATGGATGGATCACCCATAATTGACAAGACACATATTGATGGATTGTATTTAAACTGTGGATGGTGTTATGGTGGTTTTAAAGCAACTCCTGCATCTGGATGGACTTTTGCTCATACAATTGCTCAAGACAGACCACACGAACTAAATGCAGGTTATAGTTTAAATAGGTTTAGTACTGGACATTTAATTGATGAAAAAGGTCTTGGAACCAAAACTTGGATTTCTTAAATGTTACATATTAAATGTCCTTACTGTGGATTGCGATCTCAAAATGAATTTTCATATGGTGGCGATGCAACAGTTAAAAGACCAGAATTAAACAAAGAAGTTTCTGATCAAGATTGGGATAATTTTGTATATTTACGCAAAAGTCCAAAAGGAAAGCATCTAGAATTATGGCAACATATCTCTGGATGTAGACAATGGATTAAAGTTGAAAGAGATACATTAACCCACGAAATATTTAAAACGTTAAAGGCAACCGAAGAAGTATAAAGATGCCAGAAAATTTTAGATTAGATAAAGGTGGATTAATAAATAGAGATAAAAAAATTTCATTTAAGTTTAATGGTAAAAAGTATTTTGGTTATGAAGGTGATACTTTAGCTTCAGCTTTAATTGCAAATGGAGTTCATTTAGTTGGTAGAAGTTTTAAATATCACAGACCTAGAGGTTTTTTTGGAGCAGGTGTAGACGAACCTTATGCGATAGTACAAATGACTAGAAACAATGAAATTGATCCTAATGTAAGAGCAACGGAACAAGAGTTATTTGAAGGTTTAGAGGCAAAAAGTGTAAATTGTTGGCCAAATGTAGATTTTGATATTGGTGCAATAAATAATTTTTTAGGCAAATTTTTTCCTGCAGGTTTTTATTATAAAACTTTTATGTGGCCCAAAAGCTTTTGGTATAAAGTTTATGAGCCGATTATTAGAAAAGCGGCTGGTTTTGGAGCAGCTTCAATAAAACATGATAAAGAAAAATATGAACATAAATACGAATATTGCGATCTATTAATTACAGGATCAGGTCCTTCAGGTTTAGCGAGCGCCTATGCTGCAGCACAAAATGGAGCAAAAGTAATTTTGGCTGAAGATAAACCCAGGTTCGGCGGAAGTCTCTTAACAAGTGAGGTAACAATCGGAAACAAAAGTGGTAAAGAGTGGTCAGAAGAAATGATATTTAATTTAAAATCGATGCCAAATGTAATTGTAAAAAATAGATCACAAGTTTTTGGTTATTACGATCATAATATGCTTGTTATGTCAGAGAGAGTTAGTGATCATTTGCCTACAACTGATAAATATATTCCGAAACAAAGACTGTGGTATATACGTGCAAAAGAAGTTGTTATTTCATCTGGATCAATTGAGAGACCTTTAGTTTTTGGAAATAATGACACTCCAGGTGTTATGCTTTCCTCTGCAGCAAAAGAATATTTAAAAGTTTATGGAGTTTTAGTTGGAAAAAAACCAATTATATTTACAAATAATGACAGTGGTTACGAAACTGCTTTGGAGTTTAAAAAAAATAAGATAGAGCCCATAGTTTTAGACACTAGAAAAGATACTAATTCCGAAATTATAAAAGAAGCTAAAGAATTAAATATTAATATAAAATTTTCTTATGTTGTTGTTGCAGCAAAAGGCTATAAAAAAGTCAAATCTGCAGATATTGCAAGAATATCGGATGATAAAAAAAGTATAGAAAAGATTGAAAATATCAAATGTGATTGCATTTGTGTCTCAGGTTTTTGGACACCAACAATTCATTTGGCATCACAATCAGGTAATAAAACTAAATTTAATGAAGAAATTGATGCATTTATTCCAAGTCAATCAAAACAAAATGAAACAACATTAGGATCAGCTAACGGAGTTTTTACACTAGAAGAAACATTAAAAACTTCTTTCTCAAAAGGAGAAGAATTATCTAAGAAAATAACAAATAAAGACAACAAAATTACAGTACCTACCGTTGTAGAAAAAAAATCTTCAAATCATGATAAATTTTGGTGTGTACCTTTGCCAGAAGGTAAAAATTATAAAAGATTTTTAGATTTTCAAAATGATGTTTCTGTGTCTGATATACATCTAGCTTTAAGAGAGGGATATAGATCAATTGAACATGTTAAAAGATATACAACATTAGGAATGGCTACAGATCAAGGTAAGACAAGTAATCTTAATGGATTACAACTAGTTTCGGATGTGGAAAATAAACTCGTACCTCAGGTTGGTCACACTACTTTTAGACCGCCTTATACTCCAGTTTCAATTGGAGCTATTGTTGGCAGAGAAATTGGAAAACATTCTAAACCAACTAGAAAATCACCAATGCATTATTGGCACGAAAAAAATAATGCTGTTTTCGTAGATGCAGGTGTTTGGTTACGTCCAAGATATTATAAACAAGGAAACGAAAATTTATTCGAAGCTTCAAAAAGAGAAGCAAAAAACGTTAGACAAAATGTTGGAGTCTGCGATGTAACTACTTTAGGAAAAATTGATATTAAAGGACCTGATTCAGCAGAATTTTTAAATCGAGTATATACAAACGCATGGCTTAAATTACCTATTGGCAAAGCTAGATATGGAGTGATGTTAAGAGAGGATGGAATTGTAATGGATGATGGTACAACAACTAGAATTTCAGAAAATCATTATCATATGACAACGACGACTGCTCAAGCTGCAAATGTTTTGTCACATCTAGAATATTATTTGCAATTAGTTTGGCCAGAATTGAATGTGAATGTTGTTTCATCTACTGAACAATGGGCTGGTGCCGCAATAGCAGGGCCAAAATCAAGAAATGTGTTACAGAAATTATTTCCAGATTTAGATGTCTCAAATCAAGGTTTACCATTTATGGGATATATGGAAGGCAATTTATTTGGAGTTAATGCAAAAATTTTCAGGATTTCATTTTCTGGTGAACTTGCCTATGAGGTAAATGTTGAGTCTGATAATGGTAACTTTATGTGGGAAAAAATAATGGAAATTGGAAAAGAATTTAATATTCAACCATATGGAACAGAAGCTTTATCGACATTAAGAATTGAAATGGGACACGTTGCAGGATCTGAATTAGATGGACGTACAATTCCTTACGACAACTCATTGGAAGGATTAGTTAGTAAGAAGAAAGATTTTATTGGAAAAAGATCTTTAAGTAAAAAAGCTTATATAGAACCTGATAGACAAAAAGTGGTTGGTGTTGTTCCATTGGATAAAAAAACAAGTATCCCTGAAGGCTCATATATAGTTAAAGACGCAAATGCTAAACTTCCAAATCCTAAACTCGGCCATGTATCTGCATCGTGCTGGAGCGTTGAATATGATAATCCATTTTCGCTCGCTATAATAAAAAATGGGAAAAATATGATCGGACAAAAACTTTTTGCATTATCTCCATTAAAAAACAAAACAATACCAGTTGAAATTGTATCATCTCATTATGTTGATCCAAAAGGCGAAAGGGTTAGATCATGACATCAGTATCTGCTTTAAAACATATTCACAAAACAGGTCATTATGGAAATTATGAGAATAAAAACGAAGAAAATTTATTAAAAATTTTAGAAATTAAAAATATGCTTATTGTTCAAATAGTTCAGTATAAAAATTCTAGAGTTTCTTTTGAAAACATAAATATTGATAATTTAAACTTAAAAAACGAACCTCAAAATGTAGTTAGCAACAATGATACGAGAATTTTATGGAATGGTCCAAAAAATTGGCTTTTGGTATCAACTAAAAAAGACTTACTTAATAAAATTATAGAATCATTTAAAGAAACAGATTTTGCTGTAACCGATCTATCTCATTCACGAGCTATAATTCAAATAGAGGGACAAGATATTAAAGAAGTTTTGAAAAAAGGATGTCCTTTTAATTTTAATAGTTTTAAAAAAAATAATTCTGTAAACTCTATATTTAACGGGATAGCAATTACAATTGACATGATTGAAGATGATCCAAATACTTTAAGATTATTTTCACTTAGAAGTTTTGGCGAATCTTTGTATCACTCCATAACTGACGCATCTTTAGAATTCGGTTATAAAAATCTTTAAAAATTAAATATAGAAAAATTATTAACAGTTACTAAAAAAGTACAAAATGCAACTTGAGTATCGGTTGGCATGTATATAATAGTGTAATTGGGGTGATTCGATGAAATATAATAAAAAGTTATTACTACTGTTGTTCTTTTTGAGCGGGTGTGTTGAACCAACAGCTTTTTTAGGTCCTGCCGTAACAGCTGGTTCGACAGGAAATATTTATCAAGCTGGCTTAAATTATGGAATGAATAAAACTGTCTTAGCAACAACTGGCAAATATCCAATTGAACATTTAACCAATGTTTTAAATAAGACTAAAGAAACTGTAGAACTAGCCAAAAACTATAAAAAAGAAACTGTAGAATTAGCCAAAAACTACAAAAAAGAGCATACAAATAATATTTTAGAAAAAAAAAATAATCTTGAAGCAGAATTTATCGCAATAGTTAAAAAAAATATAATAGACCAGCGGTATTTGACAGAAATGCAAAAAGAAGAAAAAATTAGATAAATCTAACTTATTGAGCTAATAGGCAAAGCTTCCATTCGACTCATCACAAAAGAAATTGATAAAAAAACTATTATTAAAAAACATAAAAAAACTACCCCAAAAGATTTAAAATTCGATTTTAAATTTAAAACTTCTTTTGTAGATATAATAAGTCCAGCGAAGATCCAAAATTGAGTTAAAAAAATTAACAGAATCATTAATTCTGGGATAATGGCAAAGAATCTTAATATTCCAGGAGCATGAGCATAACCTACGGCTATTAATACTTTTTTAAAAGGAACTTTGGTTTCTTTGTCTGGAAATAATTTAACTCCTACTACAAATATAGATATAGCCCAAACAAACCATGTTAAAATTGCTGTTAATCCAGAAATTCCAATAGCAGTCTTAATAATAGTGTTAGCGGCAACTGCTCCAGCAATACCATCTAATATCATTATTAAACCAGCAAAATATATTCCAGCCTCACCGAAATTCTTATTATCTCTATATAGGTTTTTGTCTAACTTTAATGATTTTACAATAATACTTAAAAATTCACCGAACATTTAGTTTTCATTATTTTTTTATAAATCAAATAAAAAGGGGACTATTATTATTTAAGAATAAAATCCCCTTTTTTTAAATATTTAACCTTTTACAACTTCCCTTGTATTTGCGTGATACGATTCAGTAAACGGTATATCTACTACTACTGCATCTACAGGTTTGCCTGGTTTTTCAGAATATTTTGCTGGTAAATGAACTTTAAATTTAGTTCCTTTTTTACCTTTAGGAAAACCATTTGGATTTAATGTGCCATCAAACGGAACATATCCCATTGCTATATTTGTTTTCTTTTCTGGGTGATACCAAGGAGAAGTAATAAAGCCTACTGGTTTCCCCCCGCTTTCATTAGAAATTAACCAAAAGTCTGGAGCATATTCTTCAATAGGTTTTCCACCTAATACCAAACCAACTAATTGAAGTTTATAAGGTTTGCTACCATTTTTTATTTCTTCTTTCATTTTTTCTAAAGCTTCTTTTCCAACATAATCAGCAGTTTTATTCCATTCACCTTTTCCAGATAATGAAACTTGATAACCCAAATTACATTGAAATGGATTATGTTCAGCATCTAAATCTTGACCCCAAGATAGAATCCCAGCTTGAATTCTTCTGTGGTGAGCGGGAGCAATAACCATAAGTTTATGTTTTTTTCCAGCCTTAAGAACTGCATTCCACATATCATCAGCATATTTAGTTGCATTTCTTAAATATATTTCATATCCAGCTTCACCAGAAAAACCTGATTGAGAAATTACACAACTTCTACCTCCTACTTTTGCTTCAGCTAAACCATAATAAGGCATATTTTCTAAATCAACTTGATCCCCAATTAAATCTTTCATTAGTGCCTTTGATTTAGGACCTTGAATTTGAACAGGGCAAGAGTCTATTTCATCTATTTCAACATTAAATCTTTTGTCTGCGTTTACACCTTGCAAATAAAGTCCAATATCACTGTCAGATAAACTAAACCAAAATTCATCCTCAGATATTCTTAAAAGGATAGGATCATTTAAAACTCCACCTTTATAGTTACATAAAATTACATATCTAGCTCTCATAGGAGAGATTTTTGTAGCATCTCTTGTAATTACGTAATCAGTAAATTTTTCAGCATCAGGACCTTTAACTCTAATTTGTCTTTCAACAGCAACATTCCACATAGTTACATGTTTTTTAATAGCCTGATACTCAACCATTGCTCCACCTTTTTCAGGTTTTACATAGCCTCTTGGATGGTAAATTCTATTGTAAACAGTAGCTCTCCAACAACCAGCCTTCATTGACAGGTGCCAATAAGGAGATTTTCTTACTCTTGTGGAAATTAACATTTCAACTTTTGTTGGTCCACTTTGTCTTAAATTATATGGAACGTGTCTATCTGATTGATCAACTGAAGTTTCATGTTTTAATTTACTATAGTCAACTTTTTCAACTATCATAGATGGAGATTTAGTTTTTTTACTTTTTATTTTCTTATTTTTTTTTGATTTTTTTTTCTTTTTTTTAGGCATAATTGTTATCCTTTAACCATTGGTTAGTTTCCTTTAAGCCACCGAATGTATATATATGAAAATGATCAGTATGATTTTTTATCTTTTCAATTAAATCATTCGGGTCTTTAGGTTTTATTAAATCTAAAGCCTTACTAAAATTAGATTTAATAAAGTTAATGGAATTTTTAGCACCAACAATATTAGCAAATTTTATCAAACTTGTTATTCTTAATGGACCTGTAATTCCAACGTGGACTGGCACAGATTGCTTTGAAATAAAGTCTATAATAGGTTCAGGGTTTAATAACCACTGTGTCACTATATAGTCTGCATAAGGCTTTTTATCTTGCATAGCTTTTTCTAAAACTGAGTCGGATATATCAGGACTCCCCTCGGGATGTCCAGCGATTCCTATCTTCATATCCTCAAAATAGCCAGTCTCTAAAAGTTGAATAGAGCTCTCAAAGTCTCCAACAGGCTCTCTGCTTCCCCCTATAACCAAAACTTGTTTAACTCCTGCATCTTTGCATCTTAAAACATATTCTTTTAGTTGTGCACTATTAGTAATTGATCTTGCTGGAAAATGAGGGATTGGGTTGAACCCTTTTTTTACTAACTCACCAGCTTTATCAGCTGTTTCTTTGTAGTTACCTCCTGGCAAAAAAGTGATGTAAACATCTTTTAAATTAGGAAGGGTTGAAAGTTCAGTTTTGGGACTAATTTCCATTGAAAAATTCATGCCGAGATATTTATTTATTTTAAAATAAGTGTCTATAAAAATCGGATCTTTTGGGGTGATGCAAAAAGACTTACCTTTTAATCCCTCTGTGTTTTTGAATTCTTCGTCCGTATTCCTGAGTTATTCTATCAAAAATAATTGCTAAGGCCACAATTGCTAGTCCATTAAACAATCCTAAAGCCAAATATTGATTTGAAATAGCTCTTAAAATAGGCACTCCTAAACCCTTAACACCAATCATGGACGCTATAACTACCATTGCTAAAGCCATCATAATTGTTTGATTAACCCCAGCAAAAACAGTTGGAAGAGCCAAAGGTATTTGGACAGTTTTTAATTTTTGTAATTTAGTTGCACCGAAAGCTTCACTGGCTTCTATTGTTTCCTTATCTACTTCTCTTATCCCTAAATTTGTTAGTCTTATCACTGGTGGTATTGCATATATACAAACAGCAATTAAACCAGGAATTTTTCCTATCCCAAGTAACATTAAGATTGGTATCAAATAAACAAAACTCGGAATAGTTTGCATCATATCTAAAACAGGAAGCATTGCCCTTTCAACTCTATTAGATCTTGCCATAAGTACCCCAACAGGTATCCCTACTGTTATACACATAATTGTGCATACAGTTATAATCGCTACAGTTGCCATACAATCTTTCCACATGCCAAAGTATCCAATCAGCATAAAAGCAACCATACTTCCTACTACAAGTTTCCAGCTTCTTGAACCTAACCAAGCTAATGCTCCAAGAGCTAACAATATTATTGGCCAAGGTGTAGCCAATAGTAATTTTTCTAATCTGATTAAAAAAAATAATAAGGGATCAAAAAAGGCTTCTATACCATCTCCATATGCTCTAGAAAATTCTCTAAAAGCGTGATCAATTCCCTTTCTTAACTCCATTAGGGATGTACGTTCCATTACGGGAAATTTTGTTAAAAATTCCATTTAATTCCTTAAAGAATTAACGAGCCTATTTAATTATAGGCTCGTTAAATAAATTATATCTTAAAGACCAGCTTTAATTTTTTTCTTAGCTGCTCCTGATACCCATTTGCCCCAAACATTTTCATGCTTGCTTAAAAATTCAATAGCAGCATCTGAACCTTTAGCTTGGTTGTCTGCCATATAAACTAGCATTGCATTCATTACTTCACCTGGGTAAGTACGCTTTTTAACATATTTTAGAGCGGCTTTTCCACCAGTCTCAGCAAAGTTTGCGGTAACAATTGAGTTAACTTCAGACTTAGTCCATGCAGTCGGTTGAGGATCTGCACAATCTTGTTCAGCCAAAGTTATACAGTTATCCCAGTTGTCTCTACTGTGAAACTTCACACCAAAATCTACAGGAATTAAACCATATTTTCCAACCATTGAAGTTGGGTTCCAGTAATAACCAAACCAAGGATTTCCAGAGTCAGCTGCTTTAGATATTGTACCATCTAAACCTGCTGCAGAACCTGGATCAATTAATACCCATCCTTTTTTTTCCATTTCAAAAGCTCTAAAAAGGTTTGCATTAGCTAATTGACATCCCCATCCAGCTGGACAACCAACAAAAGCTCCTTTTGAAGGGTCTTCTTTAGAAGGAAACCACTCAGGGTGTTCTAAAATTTCCATAGCTGTCATGCCTTTGATTTCAGGAATTTTTTCAACAGTTCCTGGAGTTATCCACCAACCTTCACCAAGGCCAGTAATAGGTGCTTTGTTAGCTATGATTAATCTTTTTTCTGATACAGCTTTTTTTAAAGGTGTGTAAACAGCATTAGCCCATTGTTCAGGGTTCATATCTGGTTCACCTTTTTCATCCATAGAAGTAAAAGTAGGCATAGTTGCTCCAGGTATAAGTTCAACCTCACAACCATATCCTTTTTCTAGGATTATCTTATCTACGTTCGCCATCAACTCGGCAGAAGCCCAGTTTTGTTCAGCGATAACTAGTTTTCCGCAACTAGCATTAGCAATTCCACTAAAAGAAGTGAAACCGACTAAAACAAGAGCCGAAAAAATTATATTTCTTATTTTTTTCATTATTCTCCTCTTTATATTTTTATTTGAATAGCTGCATGAGAACATATTGAAAAGGAAAAAGCAAATACGTTTCAACCATTAGTTGTAGACAAAATGTTTTTGCAAAGGTTTTAATTTAAAATTAAGATTTAAAATTGAATTTATGAAAAAAGATTTATTAACAAGACTTAATGAAGGAACAGTTCTATGCGCAGAAGGATATCTTTTTGCAATGGAAAGAAGAGGTTATTTATCAGCCGGTGGATTTGTTCCAACAGTTGTTTTAGAACATCCAGAAGTATTGTCACAATTACATAGAGAGTTTATTAGAGCTGGGTCTGATATTGTCCAAGCTTTTACCTACTATGGTCATAGAGAAAAACTACGTTTAATTGGCAAGGAAGAATTATTGGAACCTCTGCAAAAAAATGCCTTACAGATTGCAAAAGATTCAAGAGATGAATTTAAAGATCTTGATTTGTTAGTTTGTGGTGATGTTGCAAATACAAACATATTTAATCCAAATGATAAGAAATCACACATCGAATGCCAAAAAATGTATGAAGAACAGGTAAGATGGGCAAAAGAAGCAGGAGTAGATTTTGTTATTGCTGAAACTATAAATTGGGTTGATGAAATGAAAATTGCTTTAAAAGCAATAAAAGACGAAGGTTTAATAGCTGTTACAAATTTTTCAATTCCCAAAGGAGACCTTACTCGTTGTGGTCAAACACCAGAAGACGCATGTAAGATGATGGAAGACTTGGGAGCAGATGTTGTAGGTCTTAACTGTTATAGAGGACCTGAAATGACAATGAAATTTTTACCAAAGATAAGAGAAAAAGTTTCATGTCACGTTGCAGCTTTACCTGTTCCATATCGAACTACAGAAGAACAACCAGGGTTTTTAAATCAAATTGATCATGAGTGCGATTGTATTCCAGGTGGGAATGCTTTTCCCGTTGCTCTGGATAATTTGTATTGCAATAGATTTGAAATGGCTCAGTTTGCAAAACAATGTGCTGATAAAAAAATTAATTTTATAGGTATTTGTTGTGGGGCAGAACCTCATCATGTTAGAGAAATGTCTATAGCTTTAGGTAGAAAACCTATCTCTTATAAGTATTATCCAGACATAAGTAGACATTGGTTACATGGAAAAGATGAATCGTTCTTAGAACTCAACACCAGTATGAGTAAAAAATACTAAGAAAAATGAAAAGCCATGCAAAGGTAGTAATTATTGGAGGTGGTGTAGTTGGTTGCTCAATACTTTATCATCTTTCAAAATTTGGTTTAAAAGATTGTGTATTGTTAGAACGAAACGAACTAACTTCAGGTTCATCTTGGCATGCGGCTGGAAATGTTCATGTTATCTCATCTGATCCAAATATTTCCAGAATGATGGCCTATACAATTGGTCTTTATAAAGAAATAGAAAAAGAGTCAGGTCATTCTTGTGGGTTTAAGCCAAGCGGAGGATTTTATTTAGCGTCAAATGATGTATGGGCAGAATATCTTAAAAGAGAAAGATCAAAAGCTAGATATATGGGTTTGGATCAGGAATTTATTTCACTTGAAGAAGTAAAAAAGAAAAATCCACTAATTGATCCTTCTAGATATCTTTTAGCATTATGGGATCCAATAGATGGGGAGGTCGATCCTTCAGGAGTTACTTATGCTTTTGCAAAAGCAGCTAAAGTTTATGGAGGAAAATATTACACTCATACTGTTGTTAAAGATACTAAACAGAAAACAGATGGTTCTTGGAGTGTTGTAACGGACAAAGGAAATATTAATGCAGAAATAGTTATTAATGCTGGAGGTTTATGGGCAAGGGAAGTTGGCAAATTAGCTGGATTAAATTTACCAGTTCAACCAATGGAGCATCATTATTTAATTACTGAAGCGATTCCAGAAATAGAAGCTTTAGGAGATCAAAGACTACCAATTGGAACAGATTTTGAAGGTAATATTTATTTCAGACAAGAAGGAAAAGGAATGTTGTTAGGTACATATGAGCAAAAATCTACCCCTTGGAAGATTGAAGGAACTCCTATGAATTTTGGTCATGAACTTTTAGAACCGAAATTAGATAACATTCAGGACAGGCTAGCAATTGGTTTTGAGAGAATGCCAGCTTTAGAAAAAGCAGGAATTAAAAATATTGTAAATGGTCCTTTCACTTTTGGACCAGACGGAAGTCCATTAATAGGTCCTGTTCCAGGAATGAAAAATTATTGGGTAGCAGTAGGTGTTATGGCCGGTTTTTGCCAAGGCGGAGGTGTTGGTAAATGTTTAGCGGAATGGATAATCGATGGGGAACCATCAATTGATGTTTGGGCAATGGATGTAGCAAGGTTTGGAGATTATGCGTCTCCACAATATGGAACAATTAAATCGTCAGAAAATTATGAAAGAAGATTCATAATGACATTTCCAAATGAAACTTTACCAAAAGGTAGAAAACAAAAAACTACTGCATTATACGATCGTTTTGTAAACCAAGGTGCAGTAATGGGAGATTCCTTTGGTTTAGAAAGTGTTTTGTGGTTTGCAAAAAATAAAGATGATGCCCATGAAGAACCTACTATAAAAAGATCGAGATCACATAACTATGTTTCAAAAGAAGTAATTAATGTAAGAGAAAATGTTGGTGCAATCGAAGTTGCAAATTTTTCAAAACATGAGTTTAAGGGTCCAGATTCAAGAAAATTTTTAGACTATGTGATGGCAGGAAGATTACCAAAACCAGGAAGAATTTCACTAACACCAATGTTAACAAAAAAAGGAAAACTTTATGGTGATTTAACAGTTGCATGTATAGATGAAGACGAATTTATGATTTTTGGATCAGGAGCAGCACAAGAAATGCACAGAAGATGGTTTGAAACTCACATGAGTAAATTTAATTTGAGTTATAAAAATCGATCTGATGAGTTACATGGAATAGGTATTGCAGGACCTAAATCAAGAGATCTTCTTCAAAAAATTGTTAGAGAAGATATCTCAAATAATAAATTTAAATTTAGAGACTCAAGAAAAATGTATGTTGGAGGTGTACCTGCTATAGTTAATAGAATATCATTTACTGGAGAATTAGGTTATGAAATTTATGTTGCTCCACATTTTCTAATTAAATTATATGAAGAAATAACTCGGGCTGGTAAAGAATTTAATATAAAACCTTTTGGATCAAGAGCATTAATGTCAATGAGATTAGAGAAAAATTGGGGTGCATGGACTCTTGATTATAGACCAGATTTTACAGCAAAAGAAACAGGATTAGATATATTTATTAATTGGGATAAAGAGTTTATTGGAAAAGATTCAGCTAAAAAAGATAATAGTAAAAATAAAATTACACCACTTATTGTAGAAACTAACGATATAGATGTAACTTTTAATGAAGCTGTTATGAAAGGCGATAAAAGCATCGGTTATGTTACATCTGGAGGGTTTGCTCATTTTGTTAACAAAAGTGTTGCATTTTCATATTTAGATACAAAACAATTAAATTCTGATAAAAAAGTTCAAGTAGAGATTAATGGCGACATGTTTAATTGTTCGATTATTAAAGATCCTCTTTATGATCCAAGTGGACAGAAAATGAGAAGCTAATGGCGCAAAAAGACGTAGGTAATAAAGTTAAATTAATTTGATTTTGAATTAAACTAAAGCTTACTCTTTAAATTAAGTTTTTCCCTCATTATTTCAATGTGAGATTGTAAATAGTTAATCATTTCTTTTCTTATTTTTGCGTTTCTTTTTTTAAGATTTTTTTTCTCTTTTTCCTTTTCAATATATAAAGAAACATGTTCACTAGCCATTTTGCCTGTAGTTTGTTTTACAGCCATACTAGTTCCATAAGAATAACCAGCTTGCATAACGTTTCCAGAAGATCCTACGGAAATTGCTGGACCAAGAAAAACGGTAGATTGAGTACATGCGCTCAAAAATACAAAACTAATTATTATTGTTATTATTTTTTTCATCTTAATTTATATCCCTAATAAAATTCTTATAAAATTACTGAATACAACTCAAGCGCGAATAAACACCTAATCATCAGGTGTTTTAAGGTGTTTGAATAAATATAGTTAATAATGTTTGGCCTTGATTTGTTTTTTAAACATGAAATTAATTCTTTATGGCACAAAAAGACGTAGGTAACAAAGTTCCAATTTATAAACTTAAAAAAACCGAAGAGGTTATGAAATATTATGACGAGTGGGGTGAAGGAAATAAGTACGATAAAGATATGGTTGATTGGAATTATACTGGTCCAAAAGAAACTTCGGATGTTTTCATAAAACACTATAAGAATAAAGATGCTAAAATTTATGATGCTGGTTGTGGCACAGGACTGGTTGCTGTTGAATTAAAAAAGCATGGTTATAATAATTTTTATGGAGCAGATCTATCTCAAAAACTTCTAGATTTAGTACCACAAAATCTTTATCAAAAATTAGAAAAGGTAGATTTAAACAAACCCATTCAAGAAGAAGATAATACATTTGATGCTGTTATGTGTGTTGGAACATTCACTTTTGGTCATGTAAAACCTCCTGCGTTGGATGAATTTATAAGAATAACAAAAAATAAAGGACTTATTTGTTTCACTATAAATGAAGGAATTCATGAAGAATATGGTTTTGACAAAAAAATTGAGCAATTAAATAAAGATAATAAGTGGAAAGAAATAGAATTTTTTAAATCAGATTATATAGCAAGCAAAGATGTAAATGCTTGGCTTGGCTTATATGAAGTGATAAAATAAAGTATGTCGGATATTTATAATATTATTGATAAACAAAAACTAGATATTGTAAACAAACCTATTGCAGAAGCTCATGGACTTCCTAATGAATGTTATACAAGTAGAGAATATACTTTAATTGAAAGAAAAAAATTATTTGAGGATAAGTGGATAGTAATTGGTGTTACGAGTTCCTTGCCAAATATTGGCGACGCAAAACCAATCGATCTTCTTGGAATTCCGATTCTAATTGTTAGAAATAAAAAAAATCAAATAAAAGTTTTTCATAACATTTGTAGTCATAGAGGAGTTAAATTAGTCAAAGAGCCAGGAAAAATTAAAAACTTAATTAGATGTCCATATCATTCTTGGTCTTATAATTTAGATGGAGAATTAAAAGCAACACCGCACATTGGTGGCATGGATATTCATCAAAGCCAGGAATTTGAAAATTCAAAAAGTAATTTAAAAGAAATAAGATCATATATCTGGTTAGATTTAATTATGATAAATATAAATAATAATGAGATTTCATTTGAAGATTATATAAAACCTTTAAGCGACAGATGGGAGCAATTTTGGCCAATCAAAGATAGAGATTTAATTTATCATGCAAATGATTATGGTTATTTTAAATTAGATGCTAAATGTAATTGGAAATTTGCTATTGAAAATTATTGTGAAAGTTACCATTTGCCATGGGTTCATCCTGGATTAAATTCTTATTCTAAAATTGAAGATCATTATCACATTCAAGGTTTGCCAAATCGTTTTGCTGGCCAAGGAACAGTTGTCTATAATCCAAGATTTAAGGGAAATGAAAAATTTCCATCTTTTCCAAATTGGCCTAGAGATAAGGGAAATATTGCAGAGTACGTAGCCTTATTCCCAAATGTTATGTTGGGAATACATAAAGACCATTATTACGCTTATTGGTTAGAACCAATTAATCACGAGTATACTCTCGAGCATATGGAAATATATTATGTAGGAGATGAAGCGGCTAACTCTAAAAAATTTAAATATTTAAGAGAGCAAAATCATAAACAATGGGAAAATATCCAAAAAGAGGATGTTGATATTATTCAAAGAATGCAAATAGGAAGAAATTCTCCAGCATATAATGGGGGAAATTTTTCTCCAAAAATGGATAACCCAACCCACCATTTTCATAAATGGGTAGCAACAAATATAGTATAATGAAATTTAATAGAAAAATATCCCCGCATCTAAAATCAAAAACAAATTTTATTACCAAAAAAAGATTAAAAGAAGATGAAATTAATTTTGATAAACTTAGAACTTACAGATTGGAAAGAGTTAAATCAGAATTAAAAAAAAATAATCTTGAAGCTTGTATATTATTTGACCCTGTTAATATTCGATATGCTTTAGATACTGTAAATATGAGTGTTTACAATATGCATAATCTTACAAGATATTGTTTTGTTCCTGTAAGTGGACCAACAATACTTTACGAGTATTTCAATTGTGAAATATTATCTAAACATCTAAATTTAATTGACGAGATAAGGCCAGCAATTACATGGGATTATTTTAGCAACGGAGATCAAGCCAGCTTGCAATTAGAAAAATGGATTAATGAAATTAAAGATTTATCAAATTCGTATTTTAAAAATAAAAAAATAGCTATTGATGTTATTAACGGTCCAGCAGTAACAGCTTTAAATAAAGAAGGTATTAGTGTAGTTGATGCAAAATTAATACTAGAACAAGCAAGAGTAATAAAATCTACAGAAGAATTAAAATGTATGAAAGCCGCAATTGATGTTGCAGAAATTGGTGTTACGAGAATGCGTAATGAATTAAAAGCAGGTATGACCGAGGACGAACTTTGGTCTATTTTACACAAAACTAATATTGAACATGGTGGAGAATGGATTGAGTGCAGAATTTTATCCTCAGGGGAAAGAACAAATCCTTGGATGCAAGAAAGTAGTAACAAAGTAATTCAAACTGGTGAAATAGTATCCTTCGACACTGATATGGTTGGACCTTATGGATACTGTGCAGATATATCAAGAGCATTTGTAGAAGGAAATAAATTTAATGACAACCAAAAAAAATTATATCAAATGGCTGTTGAGCAAATTAATCATAATTATAGATTAATAAAATCTGGAACGTCTTTTAAAGAATTCACTGAAAAATCTTGGAAACTTCCTGATGAATATTATGGAAATAGATATTCATGTATGCTTCATGGAATTGGTCTTTGTGATGAGTGGCCACAAATAAAATATCCAACTGACGGTGGACAAAGAGAAGGCTTTTTTGAAAAAAATATGACAATCACACTTGAGAGTTATATTGGAAAAGTAGGTGGCAAAGAAGGGGTTAAACTTGAACAACAATATGTAGTTGGTGAAAATAACCTTGAACTTATGTCCCATCATCCTTTAGAAAGAATTTAATGAAAATTATTTTAATTATGGGACTGCCAGGTGCAGGTAAAACTACTCTTGCAAATGAGTTGGCTCCAAAGGTTAATGCAAAAAGACTTAACGCAGATGAAGTTAGGAGAGCCGCCAATGATTGGGATTTTTCTACAGACGGAAGAAAAAGACAAGCAAAACGCATGGCAGAATTAGCATTGAAATTAAAAAATGAAGGTAATTATGTTGTTGCAGATTTTATTTGCCCAACACCTGAAGCAAGAAAATTATTTCCAGCTGATTACATAGTTTGGGTAGATACAATAAAGGAAGGAAGATTTGAAGATACTAATCAAATGTTTGTGAGACCTGAAAAATTTAATTTTCATGTTACTTCGCAAGATGCTAAGGTTTGGGTGCCGAAAATTTTAGAGGATTTAAAGTAATGACCTACAAATGGGACAATAAAAAACCAACTGCACAAATGTTAGGAAGATGGCAACCATTTCACGATGGTCATTATGCCTTATTTGAAGAAATAATAAAAAAAACTGGTCAAGTTTGTATTCAAATTAGAGATGTACAAGGAGTTGATGATAATCCATTTAATTTTGAAACAGTAAAGAAAAAAATAGAGGAAAGATTAAAACCAAAATATGAAGGTAGATTTAAAATTATTTTAGTCCCCAATATAACTAATATTTGTTACGGAAGAGGTGTTGGTTATAAAATAGAAGAAATAGTTATGCCTGAAGAGATACAAAAAATTTCAGCAACAAAAATTAGAGCAAAAATGCGAAAGGATGGAGAGCTGAAATGAACGAAAGACTTAAGTCGATAGTAGATTTAAAAAAATATCCTATCTATGACTTAAATTCTCCAACAATTAAAAATTTAATTAAAAAATGCAAAGAAGAACTGGACCAATTTAGTTGTTCAACCATTCCTAATTTTATTTTACCTAAATCATTGGAAGTAATGAATTCAGAGTTAGAAAAGCAATTAGACGAGGTTTATATGTCTAAGGAAAGTATAAATCCTTATCTATATGCTGAAGACAATCCAAAATTACCAAAAGACCATCCAAAAAGAACTTTTATGGATAGATATAATGGATATTTAAATTCAGATTGTTTTTCTAAAAATTCTGAAATGAAATATCTTTATGAAACAGATGAACTTTTAAAATTTGTATCTGCATGTTTAGGAGTTTCTCCAATTTATAGATGGGCCGATCCTTTAGCTTGTCATGCTTATAATGTTATGAAACCTGAAGGAATTCTTCCTTGGCATTTTGATAGCTGCGAATTTACATTAAGTTTAATGCTTCAAAAGCCAGAAAAAGGCGGAGTATTTGAATATTGTCCGAATATTAGAGAACCTGGAAATGAAAATTTTGAAGAAGTTAAAAAAGTTTTAAATGGCGAAAGAGCAAGAGTAAAACAACTTAAATTAGAACCAGGTGACCTACAAATATTTAAAGGAAGATTTACATTACACAGAGTAACAAAAGTGGAAGGTCAAAAATCTAGATACATGTGCATCCCGGCTTACGTCTTAGATCCATGGAGAGTAAATACTCCAGAGCATTCAAAGGCAATCTACGGCAAAGTATTACCAATTCATCTAGAGAGAAATTCAGTTAGAACAGATGGTTTAGCAGATTAGATGATTAAAAAAATAGCTGTTATTGGAACTGGTGTAATAGGTTCGGGGTGGATTATAAGATTATTAGCTCATAACAAAAAAGTTATAGCCTACGACAAAGATATAAGATTAAAAAAAAAAATAATTAAGGAAATAAAAAGAACTTGGCCTTACGTAAGAAAACTTTTTAATAAAAAAAAACTTAAATTAAAAAATTTTAAATATGTAACATCTATAAATGAAGCATTAAAAGATGCAGATTTTATTCAAGAATGTGCTCCAGAAAATTACAAATTAAAAACGAAATTAATGGAAATAATTGGGAAAAATTCAAAATCTAATGTAATAATTTCTTCAAGTTCCTCTGGTTTGCTCCCATCAAAAATTTATTCTAAATGCAAAAATCCATCAAGAACAATTGTAGCTCATCCATTTAATCCTGTTTACATGTTGCCTGGGGTTGAGATTGTTCCTGGAAAAAAAACTAAAAAGAAATTTTTAAACAAAGCTAATAAATTTTATAAATCTATTTCAATGAATCCGATTATGGTTAAAAAAGAGTTGCCAGGTTATTTATCTGATAGACTTCAGGAGGCATTGTGGAGAGAAGCATTACACATAGTTAATGAGGGTTACGCATCTACTAAAGATTTAGATAGAGCGATAGAAGATGGACCGGGAATGAGATGGTCATTAATGGGAACTTTTTTAACTTTTCATTTAGCAGGAGGAGATGCTGGAATGAAACACATGCTAGAACAGTTTGGCCCAGCATTAAAACTACCCTGGACTAAATTAAAAGCTCCAAAGCTTTCAAAAAAACTATCAAATAGAGTAATCTCAGGAACAAGAAGGCAAGCTAAAGGAAAATCTGTAGCTAAAATATCAAAGATTAGAGATGAATATTTGCTATATTTGCAAAAAATGAGAAAAAAATATGAAAATAAAATAAGAAAGTAATTAGTGAACAAAATAGAAATATTAACTTGTCATTGTAAAAAAGTTCATGTCGAGCTTAAGCTAGAAAATGGTATTGAAGAGTTAGTGAGATGTAATTGCTCTTTATGTAAGAGACGTGGATCTATAATGGCTAAAATTAAATTAAAAAACTTAAAGGTTATAAAGGGTAATGATCAATTATCAGTTTATAAATTTGGAAAAAAACAATATGCAGAACATTTTTTTTGTAAAAATTGTGGCATTTATACCCATCACAGATCATATACAAATCCAGATAATTATGAATTTAATGTTGCATGCATCGACAATATTGACACTTTTGAATATAAAGAAATTCCTGTATTTGATGGAGAAAAATTATAAATGACAAATATTAACGTTTTGGTAAAAAATTTGGGAGGCGGGATTAAAAGTGTAAAAATTAATGATCCAAAAACTTATAATTCATTATCTTTTACAACATTAAAATCTCTTTTAATTAATTTTAAGAAACTCGATAAAGATAGTTCCACGAAAGTAATAATTTTAGAAGGAGCTGGCAAAGGTTTTAGTGCTGGTCATAACTTAAAAGAAGTGAAAAGTTTAAAGAAAAGATCTAAATATCTTAAATTATTTAATCTTTGTTCAAAACTAATGTTGCAAATAGTTGAAGGAAGAAAACCAGTTATAGCAAAAGTTCACGGCGCTGCTTACGCTGCCGGATGTCAATTAGTTGCAAGTTGTGATTTAGCTTACAGTACAAGCGACACAATGTTTGCTACACCTGGAGTTAATATAGGATTATTTTGCAGCACACCCATGGTTGCTGTTAGTAGAAAAATACATAGAAAAAGAATGATGAAAATGCTTTTAACAGGCGAGCCTATAAAAGCTAACTATGCTAAAGAAATAGGTTTGATTAATGATTTTTATTCGAAATCTAAATTAAATAGTGAAGTTTTAAAAGTGGCAAAAACAATTGCTTCTAAGTCAAACTTAACTATAAAAATTGGAAAGCAGGCGTTCTACAAACAACTAGAAATGCCATTAAGAAAAGCATATTTATATACAAGCAAGATGATGACTTTAAATATGATGGCTATGGATGCTCATGAGGGAATATCTGCTTTTTTAGAAAAAAGAAAACCTAAATGGAAAAATAAATGAACAATAATGAAATAAAAAAAATATTAGAAAATTCAAAAACTATAGCAATGGTTGGTGTTAGTTCAGAGAAAAAAGGAGAAGATCCAAAAAATTTAAAAAGAAAACCTGCAAATGTTGTTATGAAATATATGCAAGATTTTGGATATAAAGTAATACCGGTCAATCCATTTGCGGCAGGAGAAACAATAAATGGAGAAGTTGTAGTTAAGGATTTGGAAGATATTAATATACCAATTGATATTGTCGATGTTTTTCGTCCATCAAATGAAGCAACAGGTATTGCAAAAAAAACTGCAAAGATTGGTTCTAAAGTTTTATGGTTACAGTACGGTCTTCATAGCGACGAAGCAGAAAAAATTTCAGCTAATTCTAAAATTCAATATATTTCTAATAAATGTATTAAACAAGAATATCAAAAACTTTTTGAAAAATCTAACCCTGTTTTTCCTGTTGTAAGAAATTAATGAAAAAAGTTTTTTTAGTATATGGTCATTATGATGATAAATCTTTTAACGCAGCAATTAAAAATACATTTATAGAAAACGTAAAAAAAAATGGTCACAATGTAGATTGTGTTGATTTGTATAAAGAAAAATTTAATCCAGTTTATGCCGGAGAAAAACCAGATGAAGTTGTACTAGATCATCAAAAAAGAATAGAAATTTCTGATGTAATTGTTTTAATCGCTCCTATATGGAACTTTAGAATGCCTGCGATATTAGAGGGTTGGATTGATAAAGTTTTAGCCCCACCTTGGGCTTTTAAATTTAAAAAATTATTTGGAAATTATGGATATCCAATTGGCAATCTTAAAGGTAAAAGCGCAATAGTTTTTTGCACTTATGGATCTCCACAGTTCGCAATAAGAACATTTTTTTTGAACATGCCTACAAAAAGATTACGAAGAGGCGTATTTAATATATGTGGTATAACTGATGTTATTTACAAAAGATATTTTGCAGTCCCATTTGTTTCAGAAGAGAAAAGAAAAAGATATTTAAAAGACGTTGAAAAAACAGCCCTAAACATATGAAAAAATATTTAAAATTTTTTTTATATGGATTTATATACATTATATTAATTTTAATTTTTGCAGTTATGTTTATCGTAACTACAAGAGCCGAGATAGTTAAACCTAATAATCAAATTGAACCATACCAAGTAGTAAAAATTCAGTTAAAGAGCTTAAAGAATAATGATAACCCTTTTAAAAATGCAGGTATTGAACAAACTTGGGAATTTGCGCATCCAAATAATAAAAAATTTACTGGGCCTTTAGAAAAGTTTAAAATTATGTTGAATGGAGAATCTTACAAGATGTTATTAAATCATCTTGATCACAGCATTACAGAGGTAAAAATTACCGATTTTAAAGCAGCATATGAAGTAACAGTTCTAGACCAAGGAAAAAACTACTATAAATTTAGATGGATAGTTGAAAAATATGACCTTGATGGACCTCTAAAAGATTGTTGGTTGACGACTGGAGTTTCTCCACCTGTGTCTTTAGGTTCTTCAATATAAGTAGATTTTTGTTTAAGAAATAAAAAAAATCTTGTAGGAATCGCTTAATGAAATCCAAAACTAAAGTTGTTGTTGTCGGCGGTGGGGTAGTAGGAGTAAGTATGCTTTACCACTTAGCAAAAAAAGGGTGGTCAGATGTTGTTCTTGTTGAAAGAAAAGAACTCACATCCGGATCGACTTGGCACGCTGCTGGATTACTTCCGCTGTTTAACATGAGTTATTCAGTTGGACAACTTCATAAATATGCTGTTGATTTTTATAAAACTTTAGAAGAAGAAACAGGAAAAAATGTAGGTTTCAGCGTTGTATCAAATATTAGATTAGCAAGCACAAAAGATAGAATGGACGAGTATCATCAGTATGCCGGTGTTGCTCAAACTATTGGAGTTAAGTATAAATTTTTAACTCCAGACCAAGTGAAAGAAATTTGGCCTTTATGCAATACTTCAGATTTGATTGGTGCAATTCAACATCCTGAAGATGGATATATTCAACCTGCTGATTTAACTCAAGCACTTGCAACAGGAGCAAGAAATAGAGGAGCTGAAATTTATAGAAATACTTCAGTTAAAGGAATTCAACAAACCAATGATGGTTGGGTAGTTGAGACAGACAAAGGTAC
>CABYVA010000008.1 GCA_902522325.1 uncultured Pelagibacteraceae bacterium | reverse complement strand
AGCAGAAATAATTAATTTTATAGTTTCAACTAAACTAAAATAAATTTTTCCTGATAATAATTTTGCCAAATAAGCTCTCATGGCTCCAACTGGTTTGGCAATTGACATGTCATTATCATTTAAAATAACAATCATTTTTGTTTTTGATGCCCCAGCATTATTCATAGCTTCATAAGCCATTCCGGCACTCATTGCTCCATCTCCGATTACCGCTATAACATTGTTTGATTTATTATTAATCTTGTTTGCAACAGCAACTCCTAGGGCTGACGATATAGATGTAGAACTATGTGCTGCACCAAAAGGATCATATTCACTTTCTGATCTTTTTGTAAAACCAGATAGCCCCCCACCTTGTCTTAAAGTTCTAATTTTTTCTTTCCTTCCTGTAAGAATTTTATGCGGGTAAGTTTGATGTCCAACATCCCATATCAATTTATCATTTGGGGTATCAAAAATATAATGTAGCGCTACCGTCAATTCTACTACTCCCAGTCCTGCGCCAAGATGTCCCCCAGTTTCTGAGACCGCACTTATCAATTCTTCCCTTACCTCATTTGACAATTTTTGTAACTTATCAGCTGATAATTTTTTTATATCTGATGGAAAATTTATATTATTTAAGTATTTATAATTTTTTTTCATTTATTTCTTATTGATATATATTCAATAGTTTCCTGTATATCTTTAGACTTTGAACCATATTTGTTAAGTTTTTTAAATAAATTTAATTTTATTTTATCACAGTATTTAGTAGTTTTTTTATAACCTAACAAGTCTACGATGGTTGCTTTTCCTCTTTTCTTATCCTTTTTAGTTTTCTTTCCCAAATAATTAGTATCCCCAGTAAAATCAAGTAAATCATCAATTATTTGAAATAATAAACCAACATCTGATCCTAGTTTACTAAAAAAATTAATATCTTTGGCATCTTTGTTTTTAACTATTAAAGGAACCATACAACAAAAACTAAATAATTTACCAGTTTTTTTTATTTGCATATCAACAACTTTTTTTAGAGAAACCTTTTTTTTTTCATAGTACAAATCTAAGTATTGGCCACCAGCAACTCCAGAATGACCGGCGCATTCAGACAGGTTTTTAATTAATTCTATTTTTATTTTTTCACTAACATTTAAATTCTTTGCAGTTAAAATCTCAAAAGCAATAGTTAAAAGAGAATTGCCAGCCAGAACTGCTGTGGACTCTCCGTATTGTACATGAGTAGAAGGTTTGCCTCTTCTCAAAGCATCATTGTCCATACATGGTAAATCATCATGAATTAGAGAATATGCATGGACACACTCGACAGCGGCACCGATTTTAATTAAAGTTTTATAATTAACTTTAAACATTTTTCCTATATCTACTAATATCTTAGATCTAATTTTTTTTCCTCCAGAAAATAGTCCATACTTTATAGGTGCGATTAAATTACTTTTTTTTTGTTTCGAAATATAATCTTTTAAATATAAGTTAGTTTCTCTTGCTATTTTATTAAGTTTATTTTTCATTTTTACTAACAACTATGTTGTTTATTTTCTGTTTTGTGTTTTGACTTATATTCTTGCCTTTTTTTTGAAATTTTTTTTCTAATATATTATTTAATTTTATAAGCTTTTGATATTCATCTAGAGAATTTTCAAGATTTTTTTCATTTTCTAATTTTTTAATAATTTCATTTATTTCTTTAGTTAATTCCTCTAAAGATTTTGAATGATTATCAGCTAGTAAATTTTTTTCTTTCATATAATAGTACGTATTATTATCATGAAAAATAATCATTCAAATATTAAAAAAGCTCAATTCTTTTTAAATAAAAAAGAATGTATAGGGATACCTACAGAAACTGTTTATGGCTTAGCTGCTAATGCCTATTCTGACATAGCTACATCTAAAATATTTAAGCTTAAAAAAAGATCTAAAAAAAATCCTTTAATTGTTCATTATCACAGTTTAAAAAAACTTAAAAAAGACTGCATACTAAATGATAATTTTTATAAACTTTATAAAAATTTTAGCCCAGGTCCGCTAACATATGTATTAAAACTTAAAAATAAAAATAAAATTTCAAAAAATGTTACAAATAAAAAAAAGACTTTGGCGGTTAGATTTCCTAAACATTCACTTGCTCAAAAACTTCTTAAGGAAATTGAATATCCTTTGGCAGCACCTAGCGCAAACATTTCAACAAAAATTAGTCCAGTATGCAAAGAAGATGTTAAGGACGAGTTTGGAAAAAAAATTAAGTTCATACTTAATGGTGGTAGATCAAAAATAGGTTTAGAATCAACCATAGTTAGTTTAGTGAATAAACCTGAAATACTTAGATTGGGAGGTGTAAAGATAAATTCGATAAATAAAATTCTAAAAATTAATTTAAAATTTAATAAAAAAATTAAAAAAGTAGTAGTTCCAGGCCAAGGCAAAGTTCATTATTCGCCCGGAATACCAATTAGATTAAACGTTAACAAACCAAAACCAGATGAGGCATTTATATTAATTAAAAAAAGAAAATTATCTGATAAAAATTTTTATTATTTAAGCAAAACTAAAAATTTAAAAGAGGCAGCAAAAAATTTATACAAAACAATTAGAATGATTAAAAATAAAAAATTTAAAAAAATTGCAGTTGAAAAAATTCCAAATTACGGTTTTGGACAAGCAATTAATGATAGACTTCATAGGGCATCAAAATATTAATGGAAAAGTTAGTAGAAGTTAAAAATCTTAAAAAAAAATATGGTTTAAATGAAGCTGTTAAAAATATTTCATTTAATATTCATAAAGATGAAATTTTAGGGCTACTTGGACCTAATGGTTGTGGAAAAACAACAACAATTGGTATGTTGTTAGGTTTGCTTAAACCATCGAATGGGGAAATATTAATTGAAGGAAAAAAAATTGAAGAAAATAGAACAGAGACTCTTCAAAAAATAAATTTTATTTCCCCTTATATTGAATTACCTAAAAAACTTACAGTAAAACAAAATTTAATTGTGTATTGTAAATTATACAATGTTTTAAATGTTAAAAATAGAATTGAGTATCTTGCTGGAAAATTAAGATTAGAAGAATTGTTAAATAGAGTAACCGGCGAACTTTCTTCAGGACAAAAAAATAGGGTTAGTTTAGCCAAAGCATTAATAAATAAACCAAAAGTTTTATTTTTGGATGAACCAACCGCATCACTAGATCCAGAAGTTGGTGACTTTATTAGATCTTTTTTAGAAAATTATAAAAAAGAAAATAAAATATCAATTTTGTTAGCATCTCATAATATGAATGAAGTAACAAGATTGTGCAAAACAGTATTAATGATGAAAGATGGCGCTATTATAGACAATGGCCATCCTGATGATTTAATTAAAAAACATGGTAGAAAAAATTTAGAGGAAGTTTTTTTAAAACTCTCGAGGAGCACAAATGAGTTTTAATAGAATTTACGGACTTTTTCTAAGACATTTTTATTTAATCACCAGATCTTTTCCAAGAATTTTGGATTTAATTTACTGGCCATCAATACAAATAACCTTATGGGGATTTATATCTAATTTTTTTGAGTCTCATAGTTCATATTATAATGATGCAGTGGGTGTAATTCTTACTTGTGCAATTCTTTATGACTTTCTTTTCAGAACTAGCATCGGATTTAATATGTTATTTTTAGAAGAAATTTGGAGCAGAAACTTTACAAACTTATTCATTGCACCAATAAAAATTGGAGAAATAATAATATCCTTAGTTTTTACTGCTTTAATTAGATCATTGATTGGTTTGGTGCCTGCGATTTTACTTACTTCTCCACTTTTTGGAATATCTTTAATGGATCTTGGCATTCACTTATTTGTTCTTTTTTTAAGTTTATATTTATTTGGAATTACACTAGGTATTTTTGTTTCTGCTGGTTTATTAAGATTTGGTCCATCATTTGAAAATATAGCTTGGTCAACTATGTTTCTTCTGGCGCCGCTTGGGTGCATTTATTATCCGATAGAAATTTTACCTGAAATTTTTCAAAAAATTGCTTATTTACTTCCGCTAGTTTATATTTTTGAAGAGGCAAGAAGCATTTTAATTGATCAAACGGTCAACTATCAAAACATAGTTCAAGCACTTTATTTAAATGGTATTTATCTAATAGTAGCAATATCGTTGTTTTATTATTCATTTAGTAAAGCGCGTAAAAAAGGGACTTTAATTAATATAGGTGAATAATTATTTTTTTAGAAACTTGTAAATTTTTTCAGCTACTCTGCCATCGCCAAATAAATTTAATTTCTTTGCTTTAATATTATAAAATTTTCTAACAGCACCAATAATTTTCTTTTGGTCATATCCAGTCATGATATTAACTTTAGATTTTAAAGTTATTTGTCTTTCTGTTGAAGTTCTAGTTGTAATACAAGGAATGCCTAAAATACTACTTTCTTCTTGAATGCCTCCAGAGTCTGTAAAGATAATTCTACAATTTTTCATTAAAAACAAAAAATCTATATATTCTAAAGGCTTAGTAATTATTATATTTTTATTTACTTTTTTTTTAAATTTTTTGAGAATTTTCTCTGTTCTTGGATGAACAGGAAAGATAATTTTTTTTTTATATAAATTTGATATTTTATTAAAAGCATAAATAATTTTTTTAAAATTAACAGAATTATCAACGCTTTCTGGTCTATGCAACGTAGCTAAAAAATAATCTCTTTTTTTTAATTGGAATTTTTTAAGTATATTGTTTTTATTTAATAAATTTAAATTTGACTTAACTACATCTGTAATAGTGTTTCCACTTTTTAATATTTTTTTATTTTTCAACAGGTTTTCATTTTTAAGATTGTCCATATCGATCTTTGTTGGAACAAATAAAATATCAGATAATATGTCAATTATTTTTCTATTTATTTCCTCAGGCATTTTTTCGTCGAAAGATCTCAGTCCAGACTCTACATGAACAATTTTAATTTTTTTATTATCTAAATGGTGCCTATTGTATATAGAACCTGCCAAACATCCTGCTAACGCTGTATTCGTATCTCCTTGAACTATTAAATAATTTGGTTTTTCTTTAATTAATATATTTCCAATTTCTTTTAAACTTTTAGAAAAAAAACTAATATAAGAACTGCTGTTAGCATTAATATTATATTTTGGTTTGGGAATATTAAAATGATTAAAAAAGACCTTGCTCATTATTTTTGTATAATGTTGGTTCGTATTAACTAAAAAAAAATTTTCCTTCTTTTTTTTAAAAATTTTAATAATAGATGCGAGTTTTATAATTTCTGGTCTAGTTGATAGAACTATGCAAAATTTCATCAAATTATTATGTATATCAATTTTTTTAATAGTTAAACTATTTTATTTAGTACAATAAATCTTAAGTTAAATTATTTTCTTTTTTAATTGCTGTTAGATTTGCTATAAAGAAAAAATGCAGAGTTTATCTGATAAAAAATTATACGTACTAATATTATTACCAGCGGTTTTACTTTTAATAGGTTTTTTTTTTAATGAAGATTTATCAACTGGAGGAAGTAAATTAGATTTCATAAGAACTGCTCCTATCATTATGGATTTTGCAAATTTTGGATACGATAAAATAAATCATTTATCGCGTCATGCTCCTCTACATTATATTTTGTTATCTATTCCTTATTTTTTCTTTAATGATATTTATATAGTTAAAATATTTTATTTCATCTTTTCTCTCTTACTGCCTTTTTTTTTATATTTAAATTTAAAAAAAATTTATAATTTTAATAAAATTAATTTATTATTATTAAGTGCATCATTTTTACTTTTTCCCTATTTTAGATCCTCTGCAATATGGCCAAATGCTCATTTAACAGCACTAATATTTTTATTAATAGCTAACTATTTTTATATCTTAACTATGCATAAAAAAAACTTTATGCACATTTTTTTAAATATTTTATTCCTTTCTTGCGCAACTTATTCAATGCAATCCTACATAGTCTTTTTTGCTTTTTATCTTTTTAATTATTTTAAATTATATGGAAAATATTATTTTTCGAAAATATTACTTATATGTTTTCTTTTTTCAATTCCTGGCTTTTTTTTAATTTTCTACAGTGAAATTATTTCAAAATTAGAATTTACAGCTGATATCTACTATACGCTTGTAACCAACACATCTATTACGTTTTTCTTCATTTGTTTTTTAATTTTAAACTCTAAAAATTTTAAAATAATTAAAGGTACTTTTGTAAAATCAAATAAAATTGAAATAATTTTTATAGTAGTTATTTTCTGTTTTATTGTATCAAATTTTAATTATGATCTTTTGATAGGTGGAGGTTTTTTCTACAAACTTTCTTATTTACTTTTAAAAAATAATATTATCTTTTATTTGTCATCTTTTTTTGGTTTTATTTTAATTTACTTGTTGTTTAAAAAGGATAAAAAAATTTTAATACCAATAATTTTGGTTAATCTAACAGCTATTAACTATAGTATTTCTCAAAAATATTTCGAACCTCTCTTGTTAATTTTAATATTTATACTTTTTAAAAATTTCTTAGCTTCAAATCTGATATCAAGAACGAAATATTTATTATTTTATTACTTTGCGGTTTTTGCCTATTTTATAATTGCTACAGTAAATAATAATTATAATTTTTCAAAAAATTTAATTTTTTAATTAAGCTACAATTTTTTAATAAATATTAATTTTAATGTTAATAATATATTTTTAAATATCCTCATTTTGCTAGAGCCTATTTTATTTTGATAATTTAAGGTTAAAGGTACTTCATATACTTTTAAATTTTTAAAATTCTTAATAAAATAAAGTAAAATTTTTGCCGCAATATTAAAATCTTCGTTTTTAAAAAATGTTTTTTTTTTTAATAAATTATTTATTAATTTAACTTTGTAAGCTCTATAATTGCAGGTATATTCATTTAAATTTTTAAATGGATAAAAAAATTTAAAAACATATTTTGCAAATAAACTTAAATTTTCTCTAAAAAAACTTAGACCATTAACCTTAGATTGTTTTAAAAATCTTGAAGCAATTACTATATCAAAATCATTTTTTTTTACCTCTTCTGCCATTTTTGGAATTATTTGAACCGGATGAGTATTATCACTATCCATTGTAATAATAATATCTTTTTTATTTGCAATTTTTTTAGTAATTTTGAAGCCTGATTCCAATGCTAAACTCAAACCCTTATTTTCTTTGTGTTTTAAATAAATAAATTTAAATTTTTTTTTTAAATTTTTTAATGAATGTGTTTTGTCAGATGAACAATCATCTATCAGTACTACTGTTATTTGAATTTTTTTAGATAATTTATTTATTTTGCTAAAAATCTTAATTAAATTTTTTTCTTCATTGTATGATGGTAATATTAAAAAAATCATTATTTCTTATATTAAATATCCAAAAAAAAACCCAGTAATTCTTTGTTGTTTATTTTTGCCCTAAATTTTAACATTATTTGGTGCGCCCGGAAGGACTTGAACCCTCAGCCTCCTGATCCGAAGTCAGGCGCTCTATCCAATTGAGCTACAAGCGCATATAGTATTAGTATTATAATTTATGAAAAAAATCATTACTTTAATCGCTGACGATAATGATCACAAATCACGAGTTGATTCTTTTATAAGCAAAAAGGAAAATTTGCTAAGTAGAACTAGAGTTAAAAATTTAATATTAAAAAAAAAACTTAAGTTAAATAATAAAACTATTGTTGATCCATCTTACAAAGTTTCTTCTGGTCAAAAAATAAGTTTGGAAATACCTCAGCCAAAAAAAGCCTCGTTGAAACCATACAATTTTAAATTAAACATTTTATATGAAGATGGTAATTTATTGGTCATAAATAAACCAGCTGGTATTGTTATGCACCCAGGCGCTGGCAATCATGATAAGACTATTGTAAATGCTCTAATGAATTATTGTGGCACTACTCTTTCTACAATAGGCGATGAACTTAGACCTGGAATAGTTCATAGAATAGATAAAGATACTTCAGGATTGATTGTAGTTGCAAAAAATAATAATGCACATCAACACTTATCAAACCAATTTAGCAAACATACTATTACAAGAATATATCAATTGTTGATATGGGGAAAGCTAAGGCCTAAGAATGGAAAAATTTCAACTTTAATTACTAGAAGTTCAAAAAACAGACAACTTATGGAGGTTGGAATCACAAAAGGAAAAAAAGCAGTTACCAATTATAAAACATTAGAAATTTTTGAAAATGATAAGGTGCCAACTTTAAGTCTCGTTGAATGTAAATTAGAAACAGGTAGAACTCATCAAATTAGAGTTCATATGAGTCATAAAGGCAATAATATTTTAGGTGATAAAAAATACAAAAAAAAATTTAAGAAATTTAAAAACATTAGTCCAAAATTAGAAAATTTAATTCTAAAATTAGACAGACAATTTTTACATGCCAAAACTTTAGGTTTTGTTCATCCTGTTACTGATAAAAATTTAGAATTTTCCTCAATTTTGCCACAAGACCTTGAAAAAATACTAAAAATACTTAGAAATACTGAAAAATAAACTATTGTAATAATGAATAATTTTATTAAATAAATACCACTATGGCTACAACTACTAGTTACAATCTTCCTACTCTCTCGAATGAGGGAGGTTTGTCGGCGTACTTAGCGCAGATAAAAAAATTTCCCATGCTCGATGCTGAAGAAGAGTACATGTTGGCTAAGAACTGGAAAACAACAGGTAATCTTAAAGCTGCGGAAAAACTTGTGACGAGTCATTTAAGATTGGTTGCAAAAATTGCCATGGGCTACAAAGGATATGGGCTTCCTGTCAGCGAAATGATTTCAGAGGGAAATGTGGGACTTATGCAAGCTGTCAAAAAGTTTGAGCCCGAAAAAGGTTTTCGACTTGCTACTTATGCAATGTGGTGGATTAAAGCCTCAATCCAAGAATATATTTTAAGATCATGGAGCTTAGTTAAAATAGGAACTACAACTGCTCAAAAAAAATTATTTTTTAATCTTAAAAAAATAAAAAATCAAATTGCTCCAAAATCTGAAGGAGATTTAAAAGATGCTCACGTCAGTGAAATAGCGGATAAACTTGATGTTAGTAAAGATGAAGTAATATCTATGAATAGAAGATTGTCTGGAAAAGAACTTTCACTAAACGCTCCAATAGGAGAGGATGGGGACGAATGGCAAGATTGGATTGTTGATAAAGAATTAGACCATGATTTAAAATTTGCTCATAAAGAAGAGATGGAACAAAGAAAAAATTTATTAATAGATTCTATCAAAATTCTAAATGAAAGAGAAAAGGAAATTCTTTATTCGAGAAGACTTAACGACAAACCAACTACTTTAGAAGATTTAAGTAAAAAATATAAAATTAGTCGAGAAAGAATAAGGCAAATCGAAAATAAAGCTTTTGAAAAACTTCAAAAACATATGTTAAATTCAGCAAAATCAAAAAATCTTTTGCCAATTTAATAATTCAAATTATATATCAAAAGGATTCTCGATAAGAATAGTATCTTTTCTTTCAGGACTCGTTGAAATGCTACAAATTTTAGCTCCAATAAAATCTTCAATAGCAAAAATATATTTTTTTGCATTTTCGGGTAAAGATTCAATATTTTTTATTCCATTAGTAGAAGATTTCCATCCAGGAAAAGTTTCATAGATTGGTTTAATTTTTAATTGATCTTCAACGGCAGCTGGAAGGTAATCAATTTTTTTTCCATTTAATTCATATTGAACGCACATTTTAATTTCATCTAAATCATCTAAAACATCTAATTTTGTTAATGCAACTCCGTTAATTCCTGAAATTTTTATTGTTTGACGGACTAAAATACCATCAAACCAGCCACACCTTCTTTGTCTACTTGTAACTGTGCCAAATTCTTTTCCTTTAGTTCCTAATAATTTTCCAATACGGTCCTTCAGTTCAGTTGGAAAAGGACCTTCTCCTACTCTTGTTGTATAAGATTTGGTGATTCCTAAAACATAATTAATTGTACCCGGCCCACAACCAGTTCCAATAGCAGCATTTGCAGCTACAGTATTTGACGATGTTACAAATGGGTAAGTGCCATGATCTACATCTAACAATATTCCTTGAGCACCTTCAAATAATATTTTTTTTTGTTTTTTTTTATATTCATCTATTTTAAGCCATACAGGTTTAGAAAATCTCAGAATTTTTGGAGCTATTTTTAGTAAATCTTTTTTTAATTTATCTTTTTTGTAAATTTTTTTACCCAGTCCTTTTCTTATACTATTATGGTGGAACAATGCTGTATCTAACCTATGGTCTAAGTTACTCTCAGATTTTAGATCCATAACACGTATAGATCTTCTGCCAACTTTATCTTCATATGCTGGTCCTATTCCTCTACGTGTAGTTCCAATTTTTTGTTTTCCTGCCTTGTCTTCTCTAATTTCATCCATTTCCTTATGAAATGGTAAAATTAAATTTGCTGACTCTGATATAATAAAATTATCTTGGTTTACATCAACACCTTTTGATTTTATTTCTTCTATTTCATCTAATAAAGCCCAAGGATCAATAACTACTCCATTGCCAATAATAGATATTTTGCCTTTTCTAACTATTCCTGATGGAAGTAGCCTTAGTTTATAAGTTACTCCATCAATTACTAGAGTGTGTCCAGCGTTATGTCCGCCTTGAAATCTAACAATAACGTCAGCTTGATCAGATAACCAGTCAACAATTTTACCTTTTCCTTCATCTCCCCACTGCGAACCTACTACCACTATATTTTTCATTACCTAAATTTTTTATTTAATACTATTGAATTTAAATGATTAATTGGGCCATGACCTTTTCCATAATTAATTTTAGATTTAATCGAATTGTTTACATATTTAATACCTAGCTCACAAGATTTCTTTAATGTTTTTCCACATGAATAAAATGTAGTTATAGCGCTTGATAAAGTACAGCCTGTTCCATGTGTATTTTTAGTTGTAATTTTTTTATTTTTAAAAATTTTTATTTCATTTTTATTAACATAAATATCTTCAACAACTTTTTTATTTAAATGACCTCCTTTTAGTAGAACATTTTTTGCTCCCAGGCTTATTAAAATATTTGCTGCATGTATCATATCTTTTGTATTATTTATTCTAACTTTAGTTAATACTTCAGCCTCAGGGATATTTGGAGTAATCAATGTAACTTTTGTAATTAATTTTTTTTTTAAAACTTGAATAGCTTCGTGATTAATTAATCTTGCACCACCTTTTGCAATCATTACTGGATCTAAAATTATTTTTTTTACTTTAATTTTATTTAGCGATCTAATGATGGAATTTATTACCTTTGAAGAACTTAGCATGCCTACTTTTATTGCATCTGGTTTTATATCTTTACACGTAAAGACTATTTGTTTCTCTATTTCTTTTGTATTAACTAAAAAAATAGATTTAACTCCTGTTGTATTCTGTGATGTAACAGCAGTTATTGCTGTCATTGCATAAGAGCCAAGACTTGTAACTGTTTTAATATCTGCTTGTATGCCTGCCCCTCCAGAAGAATCTGATCCTGCAATTATTAGTACTTTTGATTTTGGTTTCAATTTACTTGATTGTTTTTTTAATTAATTTAATACAATTTTTAAGCAAGAATTTATTATGAGACTCTCCCATAATCCTAATTTTTGGTTCAGTTCCAGATTTTCTAACAAGCATTCGACCTTGTCTTCTGATTAAATTTTTTGCTTTATTGATTGCTTTTTTGCAATTTAAACTATTAATTATATTTTTATCTTTAACCGTTATATTTTCTAAAACTTGTGGTACTTGATTAAAAACGTTTAAAAAAGTACTAGCTTTTCTCCCCTTTCTTAAAGAAAATAAAATTTCCAAGGCTACAAGTAAACCATCGCCAGTAGTAGCAAATTTTCCTAAAATTATATGACCCGACTGCTCTCCTCCAAGATTGAACTTCTTCTCTTGCATTTTTTCTTTAACATATCTATCGCCTACATTTGTTCTAAAAAATTTAATTTTATTTTTACTAAAAAATTTTTCTAACCCGTAGTTTGACATTGATGTTCCAACTACTCCACCCTTAAGCATTTTTTTATTTTTCCATCTTCTTGCTAGTGCAGCAATAATTTGATCTCCATCAACAATCTTGCCCTTTTCATCGCACATTATTATCCGATCAGCGTCACCATCTAATGAAATACCAATATTTGCTTTATGTTTTTTAACTGCTGCTTGAATTTTTTTTGGAAATGTAGAACCACATTTTTCGTTAATATTTAATCCATTAGGTTTTACTCCTAATGAAATTACTTTTGCTCCTAATGATTTTAGTAGATATGGGCCAGATTTATATCCTGCACCATTTGCACAATCGATTACAATTTTTGAACCTTTCAAACTAAAATTTTTTGGAAAGTTTTTTTTGAGAATTTTAACATATTCTTCATTTCCATTTTCTAACCTTTTAACTCTTCCGAGAAACTTTGGTTTAGAAAGCTTATAATCTATTTTTTTATCGATCAGGCTTTCTATTTTTTTTTCAATTTTATCTGATAGTTTTAATCCATCTGGCCCAAATAATTTTAACCCATTATCATAATATGGATTGTGTGAAGCTGTAATCATAATTCCCATATTTGCTTTCATAGATTTTGTTAACATTGCAAGGCCATTGGTTGGCAGAGGTCCTAAAGTATAAACATGCATCCCAGCAGAGGCTAAACCTGATACTAGCGCAGGTTCTAATGTATACCCTGACAATCTAGTATCTTTTGCTATTATTGCTGTTTGTTTGCTTTTTTTTTGATTTTTAAAATAAGTTCCAGCAGCCAAACCAAACTTAAAAAACATATCACCATTAATATTTCCCTTGTTGACTGTTCCTCGTATACCATCGGTCCCAAAATATTTTTTTGTCATTAGTTTCCAATTAATTTTTTAAATACTTTAATACTTTGAACTACTTCATTAACATCATGCACTCTTAAAATTTGCACTCCTTGTAATGCAGCAAACAAAGATGAACTAATAGTTCCTCCAAATCTTTTTTTACTATCATTTTTTCCAGAAATATCTTTTATAAATTTTTTTCTAGACATACCAAGCAATATAGGAAAACCAAGGCTATGAAAAATAGAAATATTGCTTATTAGCTTCATATTATGTTTCAGATTTTTTCCAAAACCTATACCAGGATCAATAATTATACGCTTATGTTTTATCCCATTATTTCTTATGTATTCTATTCTTTCTTCAAAAAAATCATATATGTCTAATATTACATTTTTATATTTTGGATTAATTTGCATTGTGGATGGATTGCCTTGGGCATGATTAATTATAAAAGATATATTATTTTTTTTTAATACTTCTATTGTTTTGTCATCATAACTTAATCCTGAAACATCATTAATTAATTTTATACCATTTTTAATTCCCTTTTGCATAATCTCGGACTTTCTTGTATCCAAAGATAAAGAAAATTTTTTTAATTTTTTTAATAAAATTTTAATTCTATTCCATTCAATATTTGATTTAATTTCTTTTGCCCCTGGTCTTGTAGACTCACCTCCTATGTCAACAATATTTGCTCCTGAATTAAATAAATTGATAACTTGTTTATAAGCTAATTTTTTTTTATTAAATTTTCCTCCGTCAGAAAAGCTATCTGGAGTTAAGTTTAATATGCCCATAATATTTGGAATATTTTTAAAATTGAAGCTCAAAAAATTTTTTTTTTTTTTAACAATAATTTTAAGATCTTTATTCACCTTCTTTTTTAAAAATGAAGGTAATTTTTTAATTTTTTTTATATGGATTTTTTTTACAGAATTTCTTGATAGAATTTCAACATGATCAAATGAAATATTTAAATTACCATTTAATGGTAAAGTTTTATTTTTAATAACCAAGTTTTTTGAAATACTTCCGTAATAGAAATTACACGCTCTAGTGTAATATTTTTTCATTATGAATTAATGAACTATCTTAGGCTTTAAACCAATGGATCCTAAAGCTGAATCTTGTTCTTCATTTTCAACTTTTAAATCTTCTTTATTTTTTGGATATTCATTTTTGTTAATCAAATCCTCTATTTCTGAGCCTGTTAAAGTTTCATAAGTTAAAAGGGCTTTTGCAAGTTTATGTAAATCCTCGATTTTTTCATTTAAAACTTTTTTTGCTCTTTCATAACCTTTGTCAACCAACTTTCTTATTTCTGCGTCAACTTTTTTTGCTGTTTCTTCTGACATGTGCTGTGATCTCGCCACAGATCTTCCTAAAAATACTTCCTCTTCATTTTCACCATATGCCACTGGTCCTAATTCTTTGCTTAAACCAGCTTTCATAACCATAGCTCTTGCTCTTTTAGTTGCTTGTTCTATATCGCTGGATGCACCAGTGGTTACTTTTTCGTCGCCGAAAATAATTTCTTCAGCTACTCTACCACCCATCGCTATTGCCATCTGAGCGTTTAGCTGTTCTCTAGTTTGCGATAGTTCATCTCTTTCTGGCAATTGCATTACCATTCCAAGCGCTCTGCCTCTTGGTATTATTGTCGCCTTATGAATTGGATGAGCTGCTTTTTCGTTTATTGTTACAATCGCATGTCCTGCTTCATGGTAAGCTGTTAATTTCTTTTCTTCTTCAGTCATCACCATTGATCTTCTTTCCGCTCCCATCATTACCTTGTCTTTAGCTTCTTCAAACTCATTATAAGTTACTATTCTTTTATTTTTTCTTGCTGCTAGTAAAGCTGCTTCATTGACTAGGTTTGCTAAATCTGCCCCAGAAAAACCTGGTGTTCCACGTGCTACTGTTCTTAGATTAACGCCAGGTGCCATTGAAATTTTTTTGACATGAACCTTTAAAATTTTTTCTCTTCCAATAATATCTGGATTTGAAACTACTACTTGTCTATCAAATCTTCCTGGTCTTAAAAGTGCTGGATCTAAAACATCTGGTCTATTTGTAGCTGCAATTATAATTACACCTTCATTTGTATCAAAACCATCCATCTCAACTAATAACTGATTTAAAGTTTGTTCTCTTTCATCATTACCTCCGCCAAGGCCAGCTCCTCTGCTTCTTCCTACGGCATCAATTTCATCTATAAAAATAATACATGGTGAATGTTTTTTTCCTTGTTCAAACATGTCTCTAACTCTAGATGCACCAACTCCAACAAACATTTCTACAAAATCAGATCCTGAAATTGTAAAAAAAGGAACATCTGCTTCTCCGGCAATTGCTCTTGCTAATAATGTTTTTCCAGTTCCCGGAGGCCCTACAAGCAAACAACCTCTTGGTATTTTTCCTCCAAGTCTACTAAATTTTTTTGGATCCCTTAAAAATTCAACAACTTCTTCAACTTCTTCTTTCGCTTCTTCAATTCCCGCAACATCGTTAAATGTCACTTTTCCTTTAAGTTGATTCATCATTTTTGCTTTTGAACGACCAAATCCCATAGCCCCACCTTTGCCTCCTTGCATTTGTCTCATAAAAAAAATCCAAACTGCAATTAATAGAAGCATAGGAAACCATGATAAAAGAACTCCAAATAGTGATGGCATTTTTTCATCTATCGGCAGAGCTGAAATACTTACTCCGCTATTAGAAAGTTTTTCAATAAGATTAGGATCATTTGGAGAATATGTAGTAAATACAGTGCCATCAGATAAAACTCCTTTTATGTTGTTACCTTGAATTTCAACTTTTACAACTCTTCCATTTTCAACTTCTTCCAAAAATTCAGAAAATATAATTGTATTTTTATTGCTCATTGATGCTTGTGGATTTTTAAACATATTGTAAAGACCAATAGTTAAAAAGACTATAACTGCCCACATTGCTAAATTTTTAAAGTTCATAGCTAATAAGATAAGAATTATTATAAATTAAACAAGTGGCATTTTGTTGCTAAATTTATGTTATTTCTCTTGAAATTAAGATAGTTTCATTAATCTGCTCGATTATACACCCTCCTAAAGTCACTTTTTTTAGTTTTTTAAACTTTATTTTAGAAATAATTTCACTAATGCTTTTTCCACGCGCTGAATAATATCTACTGCTAATTTTTCTCATTATGTAAGTAAATGATCTAAAAATAATTTCGTTTGGCTGATTAAAAAAAATTTTATTCAATACGTAAGTATTATTATTACTTAAAAATATTGCATTTTTATCAATATTATTTTTTACATAAAAATTAATAGTCTGGTCTGAATCTTTAAGATTTTTAATAGTAAGTTCTAATTTTTTTTTGTCTAAGCCTTCAGACTCTAAATTTTTAATTAGACGCCTTATTCTAATTCGCTTAAAATTTTCATCATAATTTGACGGATCTTCAACAAAAAAATCAAAAACTTTTTGAGAGATATTTTTTAACTTATATTTTTCAATATTAATTAATGGTCTTAAAAATTGAATATTTTGTAAACTATCTTTTGAGACCTTATCCATTGAAACTAGCCCTCTTAATCCACTTCCTCTAAGAAGTCTTAATAAAAAATTTTCATATTGATCATCTGCATGATGGCCTAACAAAATATATTTGATATTATTTTTCTTACATTCTTTAATTAATAAAGAATAACGATTATTCCTGGCAATTGATTGAATATTCGACTTAGGTTTATTACCTTTCCAAACTAATATTTTACAGTTAATCATAAATTTTTTTAGAATAGATACAACTTTTTTCGCTTCTTTAGAGGATTCCTGCCTTAGTCCGTGATCAACTATATAATAATAAATTCTAGCATTATAAATAATAGAAAAACATTTGGATAAATAAGCTAAAGCAAGGCTATCTGGTCCGCCTGAAACAGCAACTGCATATTTGTTTTTACTATTTAATGATTTTTTAAATTCGTTAAAGATCCTTAAAAATTCTTTATTATTTAAATATTTAATAATTAATTTAGGAATTTTCTTTTTTGCACTCAAACTTTTTTTCTTCATATTTTGCTTTTTGAAGAACAGATTGATTTGCTTTTGGATATTGTTTTTTAACACCTGTGATCATTAAGCAACCTTGATCTTTTTCTCCTATTTGCACTAATGATACACCAAGTTTTAATAAATTTATAGGACCCTTATCGCTTTTAGGATATTTTTGATAACCTTCTAAATAAGCTGATGCTGCGTCAGTATATAATTGTCTAATTCTAAATGTTTCTGCGTACCAATATTGTGCGTTTCCAGCTAATTTATGTCCAGGATTCGTATCTATAAATTCTTTAAACGCTCTTTCTGCAGTGTTGTAATCTCCTACTTTTAAAAAACTTGTAGCAAACTCATATTGTTTTTCTGGAGTTTCGTCTGGTAATAATTTTTCTTTAGATTCAAAAGTTTCTGTGAGTACAGTTGCAGAAGTTTCTATAGATTGTGTTTGTTGTTCTAATGAGTTTGTTTCAGTATCTTTATATGAAATTGATCCTAAATCTTGCGGCTCAGAAGATCCTGGTAATATTTTATCATCATCTTCTTTAGGAACAGATGTTAATTTACTATCTTCATTGTTTGAAATAATTTTTCCATTTTCTAAGTTTTGAAATCTAATCTGATTATCTGCCTGTACTTTGCTCAATCTATTAGATAATTTGTCTAACTTAAAATTAATTTCTTCAAATTTATTTGTCAACATTTGAAATTGATTTTCTATTTCTGATAATTTCAATAAATGTCTAGTTAAAACATCTTCTTCATTTTCATTTAAAGAAGATGAAGATGAATTATTTAAACTATTATTAAACGAATCTGAGTAAACAGCTTTTTCTAAAGTTTTTAGATCTTTTTGCATCAACTCCAATATCTCCAACAAATTTTCATTTTCTGCTAAAGTTTTTGAAGCTGTTAATAAAAAAATTAAAAATAAATTTATTAATACAAAATTTTTAAACTTAATCATTAAATTGATTAATAATTACAATGATGGCAAAAAAAAGACCCTGTAATAATGTTTACAGGGTCTTTAATAAAATAATTTAATTTAATTAGCTTTTACTGTAACTGATCTTCTGTTCTTTGACCAAGCTAAAGGGTTTGATCCTGAATCAACAGGTCTTTCTTTTCCATAACTAATTACGGAAATTCTATTTGATGATATTCCATAAGTCATTAAGTAGTCCTTAGCAGCGTTTGCTCTTCTTTCACCTAGTGCTAAGTTGTACTCTCTTGTGCCTCTTTCATCAGCGTGTCCCTCTAGTACAATATTAATATCAGAATTTTTTCTTAACCAAGCTGCTTGTTTTCTCAAAGTTTCTCTTGAAGCAGTTGTTAGAACTGACTCGTTTGTTGCAAAGAAAACTCTATCCTTAACTCCTGATGCTAAATATTCAACAGTGTCTGATCCTGTATAAACATCTCCTTGTAACTGTCCTGTGCCAACTTTTTTAGTTGCACAAGCAGATAGAATTAAAGATGCTAAAATTACTAAAAATGCATTTTTAAAAATTTTGACTAAATTCATACTGCTCCTTAAAGTTGTATATTATAACTTTTTCACAACTAATTAGATCTTTCAAGCCTAAAAATCAACTATTTTGATTTCATTTACTTAATAAAGACGACCAAGATGGGTCAGAAGCGTCTGTTTCTGTATCAACCAACCTCTCATTGTAGCCTGTTAAATCTATTGACCATAATTTGGCTGAAAAACCTTCTCCTTTAGAATTTGTTTTTGTTTCTCTATAAAAAATTAAAACTCTTCCATTAGGGGACCATGATGGTGCTTCTTGATAAAAGTTTTCAGTGAGTAATCTCTCTCCCTTGCCATCAGTTCTCATAACGCCAATGTAGAATTTACCTTTATGCAATTTTGTGAATGCTATTAAATCTCCTCTCGGTGACCAAACTGGAGTTCCATACAAACCTTTTCCGAAAGAAATTCTTTTCACATTTGAACCATCACTTTTCATTACATAAATTTGTTGATACCCACTTCTATCAGAATTAAAACAAATGTATTTTCCATTTGGAGAAAATGAAGGTGATGTATCAATAGATGGATGATTAGTAATTCTCTCTACAACTCTATTTTCAAGATCCATAGTATAAATATCAGAATTTCCATCCATAGCAAAACTCATAATAATTTTTTTTCCATCAGGTGAAAATCTAGGTGCAAATGTCATTCCAGGAAAATCGCCTACTACCTCTTGTACACCGGTCTCTATATCTAACAAATATACTCTTGGTAAATTTCTAAAATAAGAAAGATAAGTTACCATTTGATTAGTTGGGTTAAATCTTGGAGTTAGCACTAACTCGTTTCCTAAAGTCAAATATTTTGTATTAAAACCATCTTGATCCATTATAGCTAATTTTTTTATTCTCTTTGTTTTTGGTCCTTCCTCTGCTACATAAATAATTCTAGTATCAAAATAACCTTTTTCCCCAGTTAAACGTTCATAAACTTTATCAGTTATAATATGTCCAACCCTTCTCCAGTTATCTGGAACAGTTGTAAAAGCCAAAGCCATCATTTCTTTTCCGGCAAGTACATCCCATAATCTAAATTCAACTCTTAACTTATCATCAACAAATGTAACTTTTCCTGTTATCAATGCTTGTGCTTTAATCAGTGCCCAATCTTCAAATCTTGGTTTCAAATGTGCAATGTCAGATTTTTGAAGAAAAGCATCATTATTTAAAGGATTAAATAATCCTGTTTTTTTTAGATTATTTTTTAATACATTTGAAATTTCTAAACCAATATCATCTTTTTTTAATAACTCTTTAAATTTTTTTTCTGAATCTTTATCCATAGATAGTGATGTAACTGCTATGGGAAGAGGATTTAAATTACCCCTTGTAATATCAACTTCTATTAACGCAAACGCATTAAAAGGTAATAAAATAAATAAAATAAATAAATACCTAAATATCATGATTAACCTTCTAACATCTCTCTTGCATCAAAATTCAATTGCAAATCTTTCCATCTCTCATATCCTGTGCTAGGAACTCTTAATGGTTGACACAATTGAATTGCTCTTAATGCACTTTCTGCCAATACTTTATAAAATCCTTGACCTGGTTTATTCATTCTTGCATGATCTAAAATCTCTGATCTTATAACAGTTCCATCAGGTTTTAACTTCAATTTAATTCTTACAAGTAAATTTTCATTATATGGTAGGCCTAATGGAATACTCCAACATCCAAAAATTTGTGCTTTTAAAGCATCTTCTTCGCTTAATGACAAACCGATTATATTAATGCTTTTATCTTGGTCTTGAGTAAGTTTATTTTTTTCGTAAACCTCTTCTGCTACATCTTCTTTGGATTTATCAATAAGTGCTGCGATATTATTTGGATCAAATAATTCATCTTTTTCAAATTCAGAAACTTGCTTGATCTCACTATCAATTTTTTCCGGGTTTTGTTTTTTATCCTCTGGTTTTTTTATTTTTTCAATTTTTTCATCTGGCAATGGAACTATGTCAGGTTTTTCTTTTTTTACTTTTTTAGGCGGTGCTTGTTCTGAAACTAGTTTTTCCTCTTCTTTTTTTTTAACTTTTTCTATTATTTTTTTTGCTTTTGGAGCAAAAGGTATGTTGGTTTCATCAGAAATTTGTATTAGATCTATCGAGATTATTGGGGGTAAATCAATTGGTTTTTTTACTAAAAAAGGTAAGCTCATTGTTGCTATTATAATAATTAACAAATGAAAAGTTGAAGAAATAATAATATTTCTAGTCACAGACTTATCTTTCTTTATAAGGTTCCGAAATTAGTGCAACCTTGGTAAATCCAGATCCAGAAAGCATTCCCATTACTTCTAAAACCCTTCCATAGTTTATTGTTCTATCTCCTCTTACATATATTCTTGTATCTGTTCTATTTTTTGATACTGCTAAAATTTTTGCAATAATTTTATCATATTCTACTTTAGACTCTTGAATAAAAATTTCACCTTTTGAATTAATAGTTAATGTTAAAGGTTCTTGTTCCTCGGGTAGCGAATCTGCAGAACTTTCTGGTAAATCGACTTGAACTCCAACAGTCAATAATGGAGCTGTTACCATAAAAATAATTAATAAAACTAACATTACATCCACGAAAGGAGTTACATTAATTTCGCTCATGAGTTCTCTTCGCGAACGTTTTGTTTTAAATTGCATTTTTAAATTATTGACAAAAATCTTTTTGAAAAATTTTCTAGTTTTTGAGAATATTTTTTTGAGTCATTGCTAAATTTGTTAAAAGCTATAACGGCAGGTATTGCTGCTAATAAACCTAATGCAGTTGCAAATAAAGCTTCGGCAATTCCAGGGGCAACAATAGCTAAACTTGTGTTTCTTGAAATTGCAATCGATTGAAACGAGTTCATAATACCCCATACTGTTCCGAACAAACCTATGAATGGTGCTGTAGCTCCTACGGTTGCTAGAAATGTATAATTCTTTTCTATTTTTTCCATTTGTTGTTCAATGCTTATCTCGAGCATTCTAGACATTCTTTCATCTAGGTTTGAAGCTCTTTTTGATTTTAATAATACTTGCATTGAATTTATAAAAACTTTTGCCATAGGATCATCTATTTTAGATGGTAAATTGTTATAAAAACTCTCAGCAGATTTAGATTTCCAAAACTTATTTTCAAATTCTTGAGTAGTTAAATTTATTTTTTTAAATAATTTAAATTTTTCGAAAATAATAGCCCAAGAATATACTGAGCATGCTATTAAAATAATTATTACTGATTTTACTATAATGTCTGCTCGAATAAATAATTGAAATATTGAGAAATCTGTATTACTAGCCAAACCTACTGCTTGTGTTGATATATCTGCTTCCATTTCTAAGATCTCACACTAAAATGTGTCATGAATTTGTCTATTTATACTAAAAAACTATTCTTCAGATTGATAAGTTTCATAGAAAAAACTGGATATTAGAATAGCATCTGCTTTATTTGCGTCTTTTTTTTTGGATAATTGTTGTGAAATATAGGGAAAAACCTCAATTGCCTTAGTTCTGCTAGCGTCTTTTTCTGAATTAATTAAATTGAAGTATTTTTTCCATTTAGCTGGCCTAACAAAATATAAAGGAAGTTGCATAGCCGAACAAATTCCTTTTAAGACTCCAAATGATTGGCCAAAATTAAACATACTAGTTACTCCTTGGCCTGGCATTGCTGAAACTTGCTCAATGATAACTTTAATATTTTTTTTTTCAATATCCTTGGTTCTTTTATATATTTCGTTATAAATTTGAGAACCGTTGACTTGCCTTTTATTTTTTTTCCCTTCAGCCATAACCGGCATTTCAATTACATCAATTATTTTTCCATCTTCAAAAAAACATAAAGAGCCTGAAATTCCTGGATCTATTCCAATTATTAACATTAATTATTCTCAAATTTATGGTTGGTGTAAACACTTTGCACGTCATCTTCTTCTTCCAAAGTTTCCAAAAAGTCCATTGTTGTTTCTAATTTATCTTTACTAATCATTTTGGTGTTTAACGATTTCCATTCTATTTCTGTAGAGATAAAGTTTTTAATTTTTGTTTCTAGCTTATTTTTAACATTATAAATTTCATTTTTTTCACAGTTAACCTCATGAAAACTATGATTAGAAATACATTCTTTAGCTCCAGATTCTATTGCTAATTCAAGAATTTGATCATCTGATATTTCTTTTTTATCAACTTTTATAACTCCAACCTGAATAAAATTATGTGATGCTGAACCTTGCATTCCAAGACTTCCCCCATGTTTTTGAAAAATTGTTCTAATTTTTGAAGCTGTTCTATTTTTATTATCAGTTAAAGCTTCAATAATTACCGCTATTTTTTCTGGACCAAAGCCTTCATATCTTAAACTTTCGTAATTTTGTGAATCAGCGCCAGACGATTTGTTTATTGCTCTCTCTATATTATCTTTTGGCATGTTTGCTGTACGTGCTGCTTGAATTGCAGATCTTAGTCTTGAATTCATATCTGGATCTTTGTCACCTAATTTTGCAGCAACTGTAATTTCTCTAGAAAGTTTAGAAAAAAGGCTTGATCTTAATTTATCTGCTTTACCTTTTTTATGTTTAATTCCTGCCCAATGCGAATGTCCAGCCATAAATAATTTAGTCCGAATTTTTTAATCCATTCCCAAATATGAATTGATTTATATTGTTTGCAAGTCCTGTTTCTACATTACATTCAACAATCGATCCACATAAAGTTGCTTCTCCTACAGCTGGGTAATGTCTTTGAGATTCTTTTTTTAAAAATCTATTAATAGAATTATTTTTGTTCATTCCAATGACAGAATTATAAACTCCACACATTCCTGCATCAGTTTGATATGCGGTTCCTTTTTCTAAAATTATAGCATCTGAAGTGGGTACATGAGTGTGAGTTCCTATTACAAGACTAGCATTCCCATCAAAAAAATGTCCTATTGCCATTTTTTCACTTGTAATTTCTCCATGAAAGTCCACAACTAAAAAATCAAAATTCTTTTTTAATTTATTTTTTGAGATAAATTTGTTCGCAATTTGAAAAACATCTTCACATTTTTTCATAAAAACATTTCCCATTAAATTCAATACTCCAATTTTTAAACCGTTTTTTAAATCGTAAATATTAAAACCTCTGCCAGGTGATGGTGAGATCATATTTTCAGGTCTTAAAAGTCTATTTTCTTTTTCTATATATTCTGCAGTTTCTTTTTGATCCCATACATGATTTCCAGTTGTAATGACGTCTACTCCAGATTTAAATAAATTTTTTGTTATCTCCTCAGTTATTCCAACTCCTTCTTTTGCAGCATTTTCTCCATTAGCAATTACAAAATCAATTTTTTTTTCTTTAATTTTGTTTGGCAAATGTTTTTTAACAGCCTCACAGCCTGAATCTCCAACAATGTCACCTAAAAAAAGAATTTTCATCATAAAATATATTTTTCAGTAATAATATAATCTAATTTTTTATCATGTTTTGTAACTGGAATATTTTTAATTTTTTGCGCAGTTAATGCTAAACCTATTTTTAAAATTTTTTTTTTTTTACTTAATTTATCAATTAAACGATCGTAATAACCTCCTCCGTAACCCAATCGATTTAAATTTTTATCAAAAGCAACCATAGGTATAAGGATCACATCTGGATAAATTATGTTAGTTGGAATTGGTTCAGGTATACCATATTTATTAATATTCAATGGATCATTGATATTCCACTTATAAAAATCCATTTTATAATTTTTTTTAATTACTGGAAGACAAGTTTGATATTTTTTTTTACTAAATTCTTTTAAAATATCTAAATCATCAACCTCAAAATTAATTGGGAAATATCCTCCTATAATACTTTTTTTTTTTGATTCTCTTTTTTTTATTAATTTAAAAATTTTATCAAATTTTAATTTAATATTATTTTTGTTTGCAATCTTTCTAATTTTAAGAATTCTTTTTCTTAGTTTGGATTTAAACACAAAATTTATTGAATTGGATTTTCTAAATTAGTTTTTTTAACAAACTCTTCAATTTGATCTGTAGCATTTTCTATAATTTTTTCATAATCTTCTCTAGTTTTTTCTATCTCTTTTTTGAAATTATTTTGTTCAAAATTTAAATTGTTAATTTCTGTTTCCTTTTTTTCTTTATATTCATAGACTAAAGTTTTTAACTCTTTAAATCTGCTTGATAAATTTTCTAATTCCTTTTTTTTTTCATTTATTTTTTTTTTTGTTTCAAAATATTCGTCCATTATTTTAATTGAAGTAATAAGCAAAAGTTTATTTTCTCCTATATTTCCTAAATTATTTTTTAAATCATTAAATTTTTGATTTAAATGCTGTGATAATTCTTCTAAATGCTCTTCTTGCCCATCATCACATGATAGAAGAAAATCTTTTCCATTAAACTTAATATTTACATTGGCCATTTATCAATCTCATCTAGTAAATTATCTGTTTCCTGATTTAATTCATCTATTTTTTCTGAAAATTGCGTTTCTTTATCTTGTTCCTTTAATTTCTGTTTATTCATTTCCTCCAACTTTTCATTAAGCTTATCATGATCTTCGATCAAATTTTGATACCTTGTTTCTATTTCTTTTTTTTCAATTTCTAATTGATTTTTCTCATTTTCCAAATTTTCTATACTATTTTTAATACTAGGATTTTCAAAATTTATACTTTTTAATTTAGAAAGCGCTAAATCTAATTTTTTTTCTTTTTCAGTAGGACTTTTCATATATATATATTTATATTATTAAATTGAGTCTTCTTAGTCTAGATAGGATAATTTTTGAGCTTACAAAATAAAGATTTATCTAATGCAATTAGATTTCTATCAATTGATGCTGTGGAAAAAGCTAATTCTGGCCACCCTGGTATGCCAATGGGTATGGCTGATGTGGCAACTGTCCTATTTAAACACTTTTTAAAATTTAACCCAAAAGACCCAGATTGGGTTAATCGTGATAGATTCGTATTATCGGCTGGTCACGGTTCAATGCTTCTTTACTCTCTGCTATATTTAACTGGCTATAAAAGTATTTCTATAAACGATATTAAAAATTTTAGACAATTAAATTCTATTTGTGCAGGACATCCAGAATATTACCCAAGTACTGGAATAGAAACTACAACAGGTCCTTTGGGACAAGGTATAGCAAATGCAGTTGGTTTTGCCTTATCAGAAGAAATTTTAAAAAAAAAAATTAGTAAAAAAATTATAAACCATAAAACCTATGTTATTGCAGGAGATGGTTGCTTAATGGAGGGGATAAGCCATGAAGCATTAAGCCTTGCTGGACATTTAAAATTAAAAAATCTTATAATGTTATTCGATAATAATTCTATATCAATTGATGGCCCTACAAACCTCGCAACTTCTGATAATTTTAAAAAAAGATTCGAAGGTTATGGCTGGGAATATATTTTAATAGACGGACATAACGAAAAACAAATATTTAAAGCTCTAAAAAAAGTTCAAAAAGCAAAAAAACCAACTGTAATATCGTGTAAGACAATTATTGGTTATGGATCTCCAAACAAGTCTAGATCTGCATCTGCTCACGGAAGTCCTTTAGGAAAAGATGAGACAAACTTAGTTAGAAAAAAATTAAAATGGCCATATGCTCCTTTTGATATTCCAAAAAAAATTTTAAACGAATGGAGAAATATTGGCAAACGTTCAGATAAAGAATATGTAAATTGGACTAAAAACTATAAAAAAAAAACAAATCGATGGATAGATTGGACAATTGATAATAAAATTATTGAAAAAGAAAAAAAAAATTATTTAAAATCGTCTGAATCTATCGCTACAAGGAAATCATCGGAAAAATTTTTAAATATAATTTCAAAATTACCTAATATAATTGGAGGATCTGCAGATCTTGCGGGTTCGAATAATACAAAAACAAAAAACCATAAAGTGATTAAGCCAGGAAATTTTGATGGTAATTACATTCACTACGGAGTCAGAGAGCATGCGATGTGTGGAATAATGAATGGTATATCTTTGCATAGTGGCTTACTACCATATGGAGGAACTTTTCTAATTTTTAGTGATTATTGTAAACCATCAATTAGATTGTCCGCATTAATGCATCAAAGAGTAATTTATGTTATGACGCATGACTCAATTGGATTAGGAGAGGACGGACCCACTCATCAACCTGTCGAACAACTATCTGGTTTAAGAGTAATTCCAAATTTAAATGTTTTTAGACCTGCTGATACAATCGAAACATTTGAGTGCTGGCAACTAGCTTTAAAACATAAAAAAACACCTAGCATAATTGCTTTGACCAGACAAAAAGTTGAGCCTGTGAGAAAAGAATTTGAAAAAGAAAACAAATGTGCTTTAGGAGCTTATGAAATTTTTAGGTCTAACCCAAATGTATTGTTATCTATTATGGCAAGTGGCTCTGAAGTTAATTTGGCTTTAGAAGTTAGTCATAAATTAGCCACAGAAAACATCTATTCAAAAGTTGTTTCTGTGCCGTGTCAAGAATTGTTTAATATACAAACAAAAAATTATAAAGATAAAATTTTAAATGAAACAGAATTTACAATATCTATTGAAGCAGGATCTACTGAGTCTTGGAAAAAATATATTTTTAAAAAAGGATTAAATTTTGGGATTAATAATTTTGGTAAAAGTGCACCGTATAAAGAAATTTATAAAGACTTTGGTTTAACAGTAGAAAATATTGCAGAAAAAACTATGGAAATGATAAATAAAAAAATATGACTATAAAGATTGGGATTAATGGATTGGGTAGAATTGGAAGAATGGTTATCAGATCACTCGAGGAAAATAGAAATAAAGATATAAAAATTGTACATGTTAACAACAGAACTAATTCTGAAAATAGTAGTCTATTATTAAAGTATGACTCAGTTCATGGGAAGTTTAATGCAAATATTGATTTTGATAAAAAAAATTTAATTATAAATAGTAAAAAAATACATTTTTCACAAGAAACTGAATTAGACAAAATTAATTGGAAAAAAAATAATGTTGATATTGTTTTAGAATGTACTGGAAAATATAATTCAAAAAAACAATCAATGACACATATAAAAAATGGTGCGAAAAAAGTAATTGTTTCTGCACCCTGTAAAAATGCTGACAGAACTGTTGTCTATGGCATAAATCATAAATCAATAAAAAAAAATGATTTAATAATTTCTGCTGCATCATGCACTACAAATTGTCTTGCACCAGTAGCATTTGTGGTTAATGAAAATTTTAATATAGAAAAAGGTTTCATGACTACCATTCATTCATATACAACGGATCAAAGACTTTTGGATAATTCACATAAAGATCCAAGACGCGCTAGATCTGCAGCTCAATCAATTGTTCCAACTTCAACCGGTGCTTCAAAAGCAATTGGAGATATTATTCCTGAACTTAAAGGTAAACTAGAAGGTTTGGCACTGAGAGTACCAACCGCAAATGTTTCTTTAGTTGAATTTGTTTTCAATTCAAAAAAAAAATTGTCTGTTAAAAAAATTAATGACTCATTTATAAAAGCTTCGAATAATAAATTAAAAAACGTTCTTAGTGTAACTAGCGAAAAATTAGTATCAATTGATTTTAACCATAATCCTAACTCCGCCATAGTAGATTTATCTTTAACAGCTGTTGTTGGAGACCACATGGGCAAAGTTTCAGCATGGTACGATAATGAATGGGGTTTCGCATCAAGAATGAATGATTTGACTAAATATATTCATAAAATTTAAAATTTAATGAATAATATCTTAAATCAAAATTTAAAATTAAAAGGAAAAAAAGTAGTTTTAAGAGTTGATTTAAATGTTCCAATGAAGAATGGGGCTATAACCGAAACTTCAAGAATTAAAAAAATATTACCTACTATAGAATTCTTAATAGAAAAAGAAGCTAAAATAATAATATTATCACATATTGGAAGACCAAAAGGAAAGATAGTTAAAGGTATGACTTTAGATCCTATTTCAAAAAAGTTATCAGATTTGTTGAATAAAAAAATTATATTTAACAAAAATATAATAAGTAAAAACACTTTTTCTGAAATAGATAATCTTTCAAATGGTTCAATAATGATGTTGGAAAATATACGTTTTAATGAAGGAGAAGAAGCAAATGATAAAGAATTTTCAAAAAAAATTTCTGGTTTAGGAGATATCTATATTAACGATGCTTTTTCATGCTCCCATAGAGCCCATGCTTCTATTGAAGGTATTACAAAATATATTCCTTCCTACTTCGGTTTGCAAATAACAGAAGAAATTAATGCTTTAAAAAAAATAACCTCAGAAATTAAAAAACCAGTTTCCTTAATTATTGGGGGATCTAAAATTTCGACCAAAATTAAAATTATTAATAATCTGATAAAAAAATTTGATAATATAATTATTGTGGGCGGTATGGCAAACACAATGCTAAAACATACGGGCTCAAAAGTAGGTAAATCAATATGTGAGAATGATTGTGGTCAATTGATTAAAGAAATTTTAAAAAAATCTAACGAGTTTAATTGTGAGATTACATGCCCAACGGATGTAATTGTAGCTAAAAGTCTAGAGGGCATGGGTAAAAATAAAGATATAGATAAAATTGAGGAAGATGAAATGATATTAGATATTGGACCCAAGACAATTGCTTCTATAAAAAAAATAATTGATAATTCAAATACTGTTTTGTGGAATGGTCCAGCTGGCTATTTTGAAAATCCGAATTTTCAAAATGGTACAAAAAAAATTCTAGAAATAATTACAGAAAGAACATTAAATAATAATATGTTTTCAGTTGCAGGAGGAGGAGAAACGGTTGCAGCTATAAATAAATTTGACAAAATGAAATCTTTTACATTTGTTTCAACTGCGGGTGGCGCATTTTTAGAATTTCTTGAAGGTAAAACTTTACCTGGTATAAAGGCTATAAATTAAAATGTCTGAGTTAAATAAAATTGCTTTAAAAATTATTGCAAATGGAAAAGGAATACTGGCTGCTGACGAAAGCACTGGTACGATGACTAAGCGTCTTCAAAGTGTAAACGTGGAGTCCACTTCTAAAAATAGATTATTGTTTAGAGAAACACTTTTTAGTTCTACAGGAATGAAAAGTTATGTGGGTGGAGTAATACTTTATGATGAAACTATAAAGCAATCTGCTTCATCAGGTAAAAAAATTTCAGAATTAATTTCTTCAACAGGAGCAGTGCCTGGAATCAAAGTTGATACAGGTGCAAAAACTTTAGCAAATTCACCCGAAGAAAAAATTACAGAAGGCCTTGATGGTTTGAGAGAAAGATTAAAAGAATATTATAAGTTAGGAGCAAGATTTGCTAAATGGAGAGGTGTTTATATAATTTCAAAAAATTATCCAAGTAAACTATCTATTTATTCTAATGCTCATGCTTTAGCTCGTTATGCTGCATTAGTGCAAGAATCAGGAATGGTCCCAATAGTAGAACCAGAGGTTTTGATGGAAGGAAATCATACTTCAGAAGATTGCTTTGCAAAAACCTCAGAGGTTATAAAAAAATGTTATGATCAATTAGATCTTCTGAAAGTTGAATTAAAAGGAACAATTCTTAAGCCAAACATGATTTTGCCAGGACAAAATTCTGACGAAAAAACTGATACCAAAAAAATTGCTGAACTAACAATTAAATGTCTTAAAGAATCGGTTCCCTCGGAAGTGCCAGGAATAGCTTTCTTGTCTGGAGGACAAGCTGAAAAGGAAGCAGCAAAAAACTTAAATCAAATTAATATAAATAATAAAACAAATTTTATAATGACTTATTCCTACGGAAGAGCTTTGCAACAAAGTGCTTTAAAATTTTGGTCAAAAGATCTAAGTAATATTAAAGGAACCCAAGAAGTTTTTAATCATAGAGCTAAAATGTGCAGTCTTGCATCGCAAGGAAAATGGACAGAGGAAATTGAAAAAATTTAAAATAAATAGTAAATTTATTTATTTAATCTCTCCAAATAAAATTAAAGATCGAAATTTCTACAATCAATTAATTGATATTTTGAAGTTAAAAAAGACCTATTTTTTTCAATTAAGATTAAAAAAAGAGAGTAAAAAAAATAAGATAATTATTGGAAAAAAAATTCAAAAAATATGTAAAAAATATAAAGTTAAATTTATTGTTAATGATGATCCTTTTTTAGCAAAAAAATTAAATGCAGACGGGTGTCACCTTGGCCAAAAGGATATGAATATTCCAGATGCAAGAAAGCTCTTAAAAAATAAAATTATTGGTGCCACATGCCATAATTCACTAAAATTAGTTAAAAAAGCAATCGAAGAAAACGTAAATTATATTGCCCTAGGAGCTTTTTATTCAACCAAAACTAAAAAAGTTAAATATAAGGCAACTATACAACTATTAACTTTAGTTAAAAAAATAACTAATATTCCAATTGTTGCCATTGGTGGTATTAAGCTAGAAAATTATGAAAAACTTTTATTGAATAAAGCTAACTTTTTAGCTATTTCAAGCTACATTTGGAATAATAAAAAATATAAACCACTAGAAGCTATAAAGAAATTAAAATGAAAATATCTGGAAATGAAATAAGGGTAGGAATGTTAATCGAACATAAAAACGATCTTTGGCAAGTAATGAAAACACAGCATGTTAAACCTGGCAAAGGTGGTGCCTTTGCTCAAGTAGAAATGAAAAGTGTTAATAAAAATACAAAACTTAATGAAAGATTTAGATCTAGTGATACAGTTGAAAAAGCTTCATTAGATGAGATTAAATTTAACTTCTTGTACGAAGACGAATCTGATTATTATTTTATTAATCAAAAATCTTTTGAGCAAATTAATATAAAAAAAAAAATAATTGGTGATAAAGGTAAAATGCTTACAGAAAATTTAGAAGTCAATATAAGTTTTTATAACGATACTCCTATTGCAGTGGATTTGCCAAATCAGATTAGTTGTAAAATTGAAAGTACTGATGTCGCTTTAAAAGGTCAGACTGTATCGTCTTCTTACAAACCAGCAAAACTTTCTAATGGTCTTAATATTCAGGTTCCTCCTTTTATTGAGAGTGGAGATACAATTATAGTTGATACAAGAACTATAGAGTATGTAAAAAAAATTTAATTTATCATGAATTCAATTTCGCCAAATTTAAATATAATGATTAAAGCAAGTGAAAAAGCTTCAAAAGCTCTTATTAGAGATTTTGGAGAAATTGAAAAATTACAAGTTTCAGTTAAAGGACCATCAGATTTTGTTTCAAATGCTGATACAAAGGCGGAAAAAATTATAATAGAAGAATTAATTAAATCGAAAAAAAATTATTCTTTAATTAGTGAAGAAGCTGGATATATAAAAAACAAAGACTCTGATAATGTCTGGATAATAGATCCAATAGACGGAACATTAAATTTCCTGCACGGTGTACCTCATTTTGCTATTTCAATAGCTTTAAAATCCAATAATGAAATTGTTTCTGGTTTAATTTTTGATCCTATAAAAGACGAAATGTTTTTTGCAGAAAAAGATAATGGTGCATTTTTAAACAATCAAAGAATTAAAGTTTCAAAAAAAAAAGAGATAAAATCTTGTTTATTCGCAACTGGTGGAAATCCAAAAGGAAATATTGATTTAACAACCAGAAAATCAGGTAGTGCCGCGCTTGATATGGCATATGTAGCATCAGGCAGATTTGATGGTTATTTTCAAAATAATTTAAATTTATGGGATATAGCTGCTGGAATTGTTATTGTTAAAGAATCAGGAGGAATAGTAAACCAAATAGATTTATTAAAAAATGAACACATTGATATTAGAGCCGCTAGTATTGCAATAAATGAAAAAATGCTTGAAAAATTAAAGAACTTTTAATTGTTTTCTTAAATTCTTTTGTTATAAGTCTCGATATGAAAAAAGGCATACATCCAAAGTACCACCCTATAAAAGTTGAAATGACTGATGGTACACAGTTTGAAACAAAATCGACTTGGGGTGCAGAAGGAGATATTTTAAAATTAGAAATAGATCCAAAATCTCACTCTGCATGGACTGGTGGTAAACAAAAATTACTTGACAAAGGTAGAGTCAGTAAATTTAACAAAAAATTTCAAAATTTTAGATCAGAAAAGAAAAAATAAATGTCGAATGCACCTTTAATGCCAATAGCAACTGCTGTTTGGTTGGTAGAAAATACAACCTTAACATTTAAACAAATAGCAGATTTCTGTAACCTTCATGAAGTTGAAGTACAAGGCATAGCCGATGGGGAAGTTGCAAAAGGAATTATGGCATACAATCCAATTATATCTGGTCAATTAACAAGGGAAGAAATTGAATTATCATCAAAAGATGAGAGCAGACCACTAAAAATTAAAAATACCGATATTGAAATTTCTAGTTCAAATAAAAAAATAAAAAAATATGTACCTCTATCTAAAAGACAAGACAAGCCTGACTCGGCTTTATGGTTGATTAAATATCACCCCCAATTAAAAGATTCTCAGATTGCAAAATTAGTTGGAATAACAAGAAATTCGGTTACTTCGATAAGAAACAAAAGCTACTGGAATTATAATAATCTTAATTCGAAAGACCCGGTAGCTATGAGTTTATTTTCACAAAAAGACTTAATTGCAGCAATTGAAAAAGCTGAAAGAAGAATTAAAAGAGAAAAAAAAGAAAAAGAAAAAGCAAAATTGTCAAAATAATTTAAAAAAATGAATAAATTTAATAGACATCAAAATTTTAAAATGTTAATTACAATTTTTTTTGGAGGTAATTATTAAAATAGAAGTAAAAGATAATAATGTTGAACAAGCTCTTAGAGTGTTAAAGAGAAAGTTGCAAAGGGATGGTTTTTTTAAAATTATAAAATTAAAAAATACCTATGAAAAACCCTCTGAAAAGAAAAAAAGAATTCTTCAAGAAAATATAAAAAGAGTAAAAAAATTAAATAAATTAAGGAACAGAATTTAAATACCGCGGGGTGGAGCAGTCTGGTAGCTCGTCAGGCTCATAACCTGAAGGTCGTAGGTTCAAATCCTACCCCCGCAACCAAAGTTTATCTTGTACTAATAATTAAATTTTTTAATCCACGGTTTTAAGATTGGATAAATAGTTGAGATTTTTTTTTCATACATTTTCCATCTCCCGCTGGCTTCTGAGTATATTGGTCTAGTAACTTGATCATAGCTCGGGGTTTTAATTTGTTGTTTTTGTTTTGCTGTTTTAGAAAATTCCAATAAATTATCATCCCAAGGTAATTCTAAAAATTTTAGCAATGACTTGATTGTTTTTTCTAAATTTTGAACTAAATTTTCATATTTTATTTCATGATAATTAATATGAAAAATTGAAATATATTGTATCCATAATTTCATTACATGATCATATAAGTTTGCAGAATCTTCCAGGTTAAGAAAATTTGCCATCGCGTTATTAATTTCAAAAGTCTGCATAAAACAGCTTAGAACACAATCGCATGGATGACGAAGCGAAATAATAAATTTAGCCTCAGGAAAAATTCTTAAAATCTCTCCTACATAAATTATATTTAACGGTAATTTATCAACATAAAGCTTTGAGCTATTTTTATTTGTTATATGAGAGTTGAGATTTTTAAAATAATTATTTCTTAGATTTACTACTTGATCATTACTGATATCTCTTAAATTTTCTAATTTATTTTTTGTCAATTCACTTAATAATCCAATTAAATTTGGAATCATTGATTTTTCTTCAATTACTTCAATCGACGGATGACTACTTAATATAGTATCCAAAAGCGTTGTTCCTGATCTTGGAAAACCAATAATAAAAATCGGATTAGTTTGATCTTCTGATAGTTTAAGAGAAGGCCATTTTTCTTTTTTTAATTTATTAAAAAATATGTTCCTGCTTTCAATTTTTTCTAAATATAAATTTTTATTAATATTTTTATTTTTTAATTTAAAACTAATTTGATTTGCTTTCGAAAAATTATCAAAGGCTTTATCAAAATATTTACTGCGGTCGTAGCATTTTCCTAAAGTTAGAACCCTTAACTGCTCTTGCATTATATTATTAAAATCAAAAGAAATTGATTCTAAAATATTTATAGCTTCACTGAATTTTTCTTTTTTATATAAGAGGTTTCCTTCATATAATTTAATAATCGAATTATCTTTTAAATAAGATTTTGCTTTTGTGATTATCTCTTCTAACTTTTCTTGATTATTTGTTTTTTCGAAAATATCCATCATGTTATGATATGCTTGAAGATGTTTGGAATCTATTTTAATAACTTTTTCATAATAATTTATTGATTTTTGAAATTCTTCAATACTAGCAAATATTAATCCGAGGTTATAATTTGTTATTATATCTTGAGGTTTAACCAATAAGGCTTTTTCGTAATAAAAAATTGCCTCTTTGTTTTTTTTTAACTCTTTTAGTACTGTGCCAAGATTATTAAGTGTTGAAACCTCATTAGGATAAGTTTTTAATATTTGTTTGTAAAATTTTTCTGCCGATAAAAAATTTTTTTTTTTATGCTCTTGAAGAGCTAATCCAAAAAGTTCTTTAACTTCCATTTATTTTTTAAATTTTAAACCTAGATTTTTTACTATCTGCTAAAAAGGCTTTAACCGTATCTTTTGTTAATTGATCAAAAGTTTTTCCAAAATTTTCTATTTTTTCAATTATAGCTGGCGGTACTGTTATAATTTGACATCCGATCTGCTTAGCTTGCAAATAATTGTAAGGTTCTCTTACACTGGCCCAAAGTATTTCAACATTTTTAAATTTCTTTGCAAGTTTTATACTTTTTTTAAATTCTGGAATTGGATCTTTTCCCTTATCAGCCATCCTGCCTGCAAAAATAGATATTATTAATTTTGTTTTTTTATTAATATTTTTTAATATTTGAGAAGTTTGTCTTGCACTATACACAGCTGTTATATTTAGTTTTATGTTCTTGGTATTAAGGTACTTTATTGCTCTTCCCATAAAGATACCCTTAGAATTATTTACGGGTACTTTTACATATATCTGGTTTCCCCAATCCTTAATTGTTAAAGCTTGTTTTATAATATTTTTATAATTATCGGCAAAAACTTCAAATGAGATAGGTTTTTTTGTTATTTTTAAAATATCTTTGCAGTATTTTGAATAATTTTTAGCCCCTGCTTTTCTTATTAAACTTGGATTTGTAGTAAATCCTTTGACAATTTTTTTTTTTGTAAATTTTTTAATTAATTTTATATCAGCTATATCACAAAATATTTTTGTCATATTTTATAAACTCTTAATAATATCTTCTGTCATTTTTTTTGCATCAGCAAACAACATTAATGTATTATCTCTATAAAATAAATCATTATCAATTCCAGCATATCCTGGGGATAAACTTCTTTTTACAAAAAGTACTGATTTAGATTTTTCAACGTCTAATATCGGCATCCCGTAAATTGGGCTTTGAGGATCAGTTTTAGCGACTGGATTTGTTACATCATTTGCACCAATAACATATGCAACATCACAATTGGCAAAATCGTTATTTATTTCTTCGAGTTCAAAAACTTCATCATATGGGACATTTGCTTCAGCAAGTAAAACATTCATATGGCCAGGCATTCTGCCGGCAACAGGATGAATGGCATAAGTAACTTTAACTCCATTTTTTTTTAATGCATCAACCATTTCTCTAAGAGCATGTTGAGCTTGAGCTACAGCCATGCCATAACCAGGAACAATTATTACTGAAGAAGCATTTTTCATCAAAAAAGCTGCATCGTCTGCATTTCCATTTTTTACTGGTTTTTGTTCTTTAGATTTGTTTGTTGAAGATTGATCTGTTGCACCCCAGCCTCCAAGAATTACATTAAAAAAAGAACGGTTCATTCCTTTGCACATAATATAAGATAAAATTGCACCAGATGAACCTACCAATGCACCTGTGATTATCAGTGCGGTATTTTCTAAAGTAAAACCAATTCCTGCTGCTGCCCAACCTGAATAAGAATTTAGCATTGAAATTACCACTGGCATATCAGCTCCGCCTATTGGAATAATTAATAATATGCCTAACAAAAATGAAATTAGAATTATTGTCCAGAACCAAGTATCTACTTGAGTTTTACATAAATAAAATATTAAACTTATTAATATTATACCTAATAATAGGTTTAAGTAATGTTGGCCAAAAAAAGTTATGGGAGAACCAGACATTATTCCTCTTAATTTTAAAAAAGCTATAATTGAACCTGTAAAAGTTATTGCCCCAATAGCAGCTCCTAAAGACATCTCAATCAAACTTGCTATTTTAATATTACCGGGTAAGCCTAAATTAAATACTTCAGGATTTAAAAAAGCAGATATGGCAACAAAAACTGCCGCAAGTCCAACCAAACTGTGAAAACCAGCAACTAGTTCTGGCATTGCAGTCATTGGTATTTTAAATGCAATATACGTTCCTATCGACCCTCCAATTAATAACAAAATTAATAAATATAAAAATCCAGTTGAGAAATTACCAACCGAAATTATTGTAACACTAATCGCTAGTGCCATACCAATTATTCCAAATAAATTTCCTTGTCTTGAGGTTTCTGGTGATGAAAGACCTCTTAGAGCTAAAATAAAGAGTACACCTGAAATAAGATAAAATACTGCTAATAAATTTGCTGAAATCATTTTTTATCTTTCTTCTTTTTTTTATACATAGCTAACATTCTTTGGGTAACCAAAAACCCTCCAAAAATATTAACAGCGGCTAAAATTATAGCTAAAAACCCAAAAATATTTGCTGTATCAAATATATTACCAGCTTCTCCAGCAAGAGCCGCTATAATGGCACCTACAATGATTACTGAGGAAATCGCATTTGTTACTGACATTAAAGGTGTGTGTAAAGATGGAGTTACACTCCAAACAACATAATATCCTATAAAAATAGAAAGTATAAAAATGCTAAATCTAAATATAAAAGGATCAATTTCCATACAATTATTTAATTATTGTTTTGGCAATAATTTCATCCTCTAAGTTAATTTTTATTTTTTTATTTTCTTTATCATACAAATTTAAAACAAAATTAAATACGTTTTTTGCATAAAGATTTGAAGATGAAGTTGGTAATTTATTTAAGATATTTCTTTCACCCATTATTTTAACACCATTTTTTTCAATAACTTTATCTACCTCAACAAAAACTACATTCCCTCCCTGAACAGCGGCCAAATCATATATTACTGATCCTGGTTTCATATTTTTTAACATACTTTCTTTTATAATTAATGGAGCTTTTTTTCCTGGTATCAAAGCAGTGCAAATTACAATATCGATTTTTTTTAGTGTTTCGCTCAATAATTCTTCTTGTTTTTTTTTAAATCCTTCGGAGGCTTCTTTGGCATACCCGCCCTCAGTTTCTAAATTTTCAGCTCCCTCTACAGTTAAAAATTTTCCGCCCAAACTTTCTACCTGCTCTTTTGAAGCTAATCTTACATCTGTAGCAAATACAATCGCTCCCATTCTTTTTGCGGTTGCAATTGCCTGCAAACCTGCAACTCCAGCCCCTACAACTAAAATTTTTGCTGCAGGAACTGTTCCTGCTGCAGTCATCATCATGGGTATTGCTTTTTCAAAGATCGAAAAGGATTCTATTACAGCTTTATAACCTGCTAAATTTGCTTGCGATGAAAGTATATCCATAGATTGAGCTCTTGTTATTCTAGGCAATAACTCTAAAGAAAACATATTAACTTTTCTTTTTACTAACTCATCAAGCTGTTTTTGATTCTCGTATGGATTTAAAACACCAATAAAAATTTGATTAGATTTTAAAAGAGAAGTTTTGCTTTCGTCTAATAAGTTCATTTGAATAATTATGTCTACATTTTCTATTATTTTTTTATCTTCATTTATAAACTTGACTCCTAGTTCACCGTATTCTTTATCTTCAAACCCTAAATGCTTTCCGTAATTTTCAGTTAGTTGTATTTCAAAACCTAAATTTATATATTTTTTTGCAATTTCAGGTGTTATAGAAATTCTTTTTTCTATGTTTTTGTTTTCGCTGACAGATCCAATTTTCATAATGAAATATATTTTTTCAGATTAGTGATAGTTTGAAAAATATCAATCTTTGCAAACGTCACATGATGACTATTTTTGCCTTGCTTTAAACTTTGGATTCGTTTTATTGATTATATATACTCGGCCTCTTCTTCTAATTAATTTAGAATTTAAGTCCCTATTTTTTAAAGATTTTAATGAGCTTTTTATTTTCATAACTTTTTATAGCCTGGCAATGTCCTACTCTTCCATGTCTTAAGACAAAGTACCATCGGCGCAGAAGGGCTTGACTTCCGAGTTCGGAATGGGATCGGGTATTACACCTTCGCAATAATCACCAGGCGTACGTTTTATACCCTAAAAAAAATTGTTGTAAACATTAATTTTAATTAAAAATTTTTACCAAAAAATTTAGCTATTGACGTGGATTTTTTTTGATAAAATTTTTTATGTAATAAGGTAAATCAATTTTACCATTTTCCCTATAAACTTTATTTGATAAATTCATATTTGTTAAAGCTGACGCATAGCGTTCTCCTGGCCTAGCTGATAAATATTTAATTTTAGTTTTAAACATTTTAGCAACTTTTAAAATTGAATATTCTTTTTTACTGGAAATACTATAGTGACGACACTTATTTAGTTTCCATGCTTTGTAACAAGTGCTAACGGTATCTTGAATATGAGTAAATCTTCTTGTTTGAGTTCCTGGTTTTACTATTGGCAATGGTAACTTTTTTTTATAATGATCTTCAAATATTCCAATAACAGTAGCCATTTTTCCTTTACATATTTGTTTTGGCCCATAAACATTATAAAAATAAATAATTTCAAATTTAAAATTAAACCATTTTTTTAAATTATTTAATAACTCAAGATTTTTAGCTTTAGTAAAAGAATATGGTGAAAGATTTTTATCATTTCCTTTGTTTCCTAAACTTGCAGATGTTGCAGAATAAATAAGTTTAATTTTATTTTTCATACAAAAATTAAAAACTTCATTACTACCAATAGTGTTAGAGTCTATACACTGATTCATCATTAAAAAACTTTGGTAAATTCTAGCAAATTCCCCAAAATGAAATATTGCGTTAATTTTTTTTTTTTTATTATTAAGTTTTTTTGAAATGTTTTTTGTATGACAATTTATATAATTTACTCGATTACTTTGTATATGATTTTTTTTACTTCCAGACGTATAGTTATCCAAGCTCAAAATTTGATAACTTGTTTTTTTTAATAAAAAGCTAATTAAATTCGACCCTACAAAACCTGCGCCTCCTGTTACAACTATAATATTTTTCATAATTAATATAAATCAACTAAAAAATTTGTAATATAATAATCAAGACCTTTTTTAAAGTTTATTTTTTTTTTTTTCATTATATTGAACATAAACTGATAAGCTTCTTTTCTTTTTTTCCACCATCCTACAGAAAATTTTTTGTATTTTGAGGATATGCCAAAATTATCGTCAGAATAAAAAGTATATTTTTTTTTTGTTATATTAAATTTTTTTTTTATAAATGTGTATATACATATTCTTGCATCTATTTCCAAATTAGGAAATTTATTGGTATTTAAGATTTTTTGTATTTCTAAAAAAAAATTTCTTTTTATTGCAATTGTACTTGTAGGATAAAATCTTGGCCAAATAGTACTTTTTGAATTTTTATTTTTAAACTTATATTCTTTTTTCTTATTTAAGAAAATCGGAGTATCTTGAATAAAATCTAATTTAGAATTGCTTTTAAATTTTTTTACAATTTCGTGTAATTTATTTTTTTTAAAATAATCATCTGCGTCTAAAAGAAAAATTATTTTACCTTTGCACAATTTAAAAATCCTTAATATTGCTTTCGCCTGATTTAACGGATTAGATTTATTTCTTTTTTTTTTATTTACAACTAATTTAATATTTTTAAATTTTTTTATTATTTCAAGAGAACCGTCTTTAGAGTGATCGTCATGTAATAATATTTCTTTATTAGTATACGTTTGCTTTTCACAAGAGGATAAACACCTATTTAAATATTTTTTTTTATTGTAGTTTGTTATGAGTATTGAAACTAAAGGTTTTGTTTTCATTAATTTTTTAACAAATTCTCATTATAATAAATATATTCAAAAGATTTTCTAAATCTCATTTTAATTTTAAAATATTTTTTAAAATTATTTTCAATTAGCAAAGAGTGAATATCGCTTAATTTATATTTTTTTATAATCATATCGTCAAAATGATGTTCAAAATAAATTACTTTTATGTCCTTTAAATTGTTTATAACACCTTTTAAAACACTTAATTCATATCCTTCGGTATCAATTTTCAATAAATCAATTTGATTAACTTCATATTTGTTTAAAATATTACTTAATTTTTCTATTTTAATTTGAACAGGCCTGGTTATCTTTTTGTTCTTAAAAAAATTCAAAACTCTATATTTTCTTATAAAGTAATTTGACTCTTCATTAAGCTTGTTAATGCTTGAAGATGAACTTTCTATATTAACATTCAATATCTCTGTTTTATTGATTTCTCCCAATCCAAGATTAAATGTTTTTAAAATATTTTTATTTTGCAAATCATTAGTATTGTTATTTAAAATTTTGAAAATTTCGGGATTTGGCTCAAAAGAAAAAGCATTTTTAATATAAAATAATTTGCCTAACTTAATAATAAATTCTCCTTGATGAGCCCCAACATCTATAACCTGTTTAATATCTTTACCTAAAAGTTGATTTAATTTAAGAAAAATTTTTCTTTCAGTAAATAAATCAAATACATTTATTAATTTTACGATAAAACTCATTAAATAAACCACTTTAATTTAATAAAAATAATCATCAAGAATAGTTTGAATTTTATTTTCCTTTTTATTTGTTAATATTTTGATAAAAAGATGATTATATAAAATTAAGTGTTTACTTATTATGGAAAACAACGCCCAAGATACTCTTAACAGAAATGATTTAGAAAATTTTTTTTTAAACTCAAACATTGATATAAATATAGGGAATTTTATTGCAGCAATTCTGTTATCTTTAATTTTGGCTTATTTAGTAAAATTCACTTATATAAAAGTTTCTACTAGCTTAAATGATAAGGAGCATTTTTCAGAAACCTTTGTTCCGTTAGCCATAATTACTACTTTGGTTATTACTGTAATAAAATTTTCTTTAGCACTTTCTTTAGGTTTAGTTGGGGCACTTTCAATAGTAAGATTTAGGGCTGCTATTAAAGAACCTGAAGAATTAGTTTATTTATTTTTTATAATTGGTATCGGGCTTGCTAACGGTGCTAACCAATTTTTAGTTTCAATATTAGCTACAGCTATTACAATTAGCATACTTTATTTTCGAAAAATATATAATGATAAAATAAAAGTAAAAAATATTACTGCAAGTTCAACAAATATATTGCAGATACAAATAAAAAAAGGATCAAATAATATAGAAGAAATAATTGACCAGTTCAAAAATAAAGTTGAATATATAAAACTTAAATCACTTTCGTCTGAAGAAAATCTTATTCAATATAATTTTTGGTTTGATATAGATAAAAAAGAATTTTCAAGTTTTATAAAAAAAATAGAGGAAATAA
>CABYVA010000007.1 GCA_902522325.1 uncultured Pelagibacteraceae bacterium | reverse complement strand
TTAGAGAAACTTTTGGACGTATGGCAATGAATGATTATGAGACGGTAGCACTCGTTGCAGGCGGACATACATTTGGAAAATCTCATGGTGCTGCACCAGAGTCACATAAAGGTCCTGAACCAGAAGGTTCAAAAATTCAAGAACAAGCAACTGGGTGGAATAGTAACTACAAAAGTGGCTTAGGTGTAGATACTATTAGCAGCGGTATCGAGGGTGCATGGACTTCAAACCCAATTAAATGGGATATGGGATATTTTGATAATTTATTCGGCTATGATTGGGAATTAACTAAAAGCCCTGCAGGAGCTCATCAATGGAAACCTAAAAGAAATGGGCATGATATAGAAATGACTCCAGATGCTCATGATAGATCTAAAAAAAATCTTCCAATGATGCAAACTACTGACCTTTCATTGAAATTAGATCCTAAATATGGGCCAATTTCTAAACATTTTCATCAAAATCCAAATGAATTTGCCGACGCCTTTGCAAGAGCTTGGTTTAAACTTACTCATCGTGATATGGGTCCAAAATCAAATTATCTTGGTTATGATGTTCCAAAAGAGAACTTAATCTGGCAAGATCCAATACCAAAAAATAAATATAAACTTAAAAATAAAGATATTGAGCTATTAAAGAAAAAAATATCTAAATCTGGTTTATCTGTTTCTCAGTTAGTTACCACAGCATGGGCATCAGCATCAACTTTTAGAGGATCAGATAAAAGAGGTGGCGCTAATGGAGCGAGGATAGCTCTTGAACCTCAAAAAGACTGGCAAGTTAATAATCCCTCAAAATTATCTGCTGTAATAAGAATTTTAAATAAAATTAAAAAAGGATTTGATTCAAAAAATAAATCGGTTTCATTAGCAGACTTAATAGTTTTAGGAGGATCAGTTGGTATTGAAAATGCTGCTAAAAAGAGTGGCAAAAAAATTAAAGTTCTATTCAAAGCAGGAAGAGGTGATGCAAAGCAGGATCAAACAGACAAAAATTCATTTAATCTTCTTGAACCTATAGCAGACGGTTTTAGAAACTATATTAAGATGCATGCTAAAGGATATACCAATGGAAAAGGCATACCTACTAATTCAGCGGAAGAAATGTTGATAGATAAAGCCCAACTTCTTGGATTAACCGGACCAGAGATGACAGTTTTAATTGGAGGTATGAGAGTATTAAATACTAATTATGACGGTTCAGATTATGGTGTATTTACAAAAAAACCTGGATCATTAAGTAATGATTTCTTTGTTAATCTATTAGACATGAAAACTACTTGGAGAGAAGTAGATAAAGACGAACAGTTTTTTGAGGGAATAGATAGAAAAACAAAAAGAGTAAAATGGAGAGCGACACGTGCAGATTTAATATTTGGATCTAATTCGCAATTAAGAGCACTATCTGAAGTTTATGCTACAGATGATTCAAACGAAAAATTCATAAATGATTTTATATCTGCTTGGACAAAAGTAATGAATTTAGATCGCTTTGATCTAAGATAAACTAATTTATACTTCCCCAAATATTTTTTATTTCAATCCACCCTGAATATTTCTCTGTATGGATTTTGCACCAATTATTTTTACATTTTTTTGCTCGTAATAGTTTACCTTTTGAAATTTTTGCTAGAGGCTTTGAATATTTGGTAGGTTTTGTGAACAATATTCCTTCTTCTAATGAAATAAAAGATTTACCTTTTTTCAACTGAGAATAATGAATCCATCCACTATTTTTTTTATGGTCGATTATTCTTCTAAAATTTTCTTTTTTGTCTATTATTTTAACTGGCAGAAATTTTTTTTTATAAATATATTTAATCGGGTAATCCAGACTTGGTCCATACCTTACATTAACTTTATTATTTTTTAGTATAAGAAAATAATTATTTTCAGCTGAAAGAGTAAAAGGTTGAATAATAAATGTTAAATAAAATAATAAAATTATTTTGTACATATACAATTTTTTTTTTTACTAAATTTAACTTTTCTAAAGTTAAGATCACCCAAATTAATAATCAAAATTTTTCCATTAATATTTTTTCCAGTTTTTAATATTTTTTTCAAAACCTCATTAGATTGAATATTTCCAACAACTCCAGCAACAGGACCTAAAATACCCTCTGCTTCACAATTTAATATCTCATCAGAGGGTTCGGATTGATAAAAACACTTTAAACAAGGTTCATTTTTGTTTTTAAAATCAAAAGTAAAAATATGACCGTCAAACTTACTTATAGCTCCAACAATTAATGTTTTTTTGTATTTTATTGAAAATTTATTGAGTAAAAATTTTGTTTTAAAATTATCTGATCCATCAACAATAATATCAAAATTTTTAATCAATTCATCAACATTTTTATCTAAAATTTTTTTTTTAAATATTCTTATTTTTATTAAAGGATTAATTAGTTTTAATTTTTTTTTAATTACATCAACTTTAAATTTACCTATATCTTTTGAATCATACAATGACTGTCTATGAATATTTGATAAACTTATTTTATCGTAATCAATAATACCTAAAGTTCCAACCCCTGCCCTACTTAAATAATCTGCTACGGGGCATCCTAATCCACCAGCCCCAACTACTAATACTTTTGAATTAAATATTGTTTTTTGACCAATAGTTCCAACATTTTTAAGAACAATTTGACGAGAATATCTTTCGATGATTTTTTTATTAAAGTTATTTTTCATTTGCCCGTTGATCCAAAACCTCCTGATCCTCTTAAAGTATTTGGAAGTTCATCAACTTCCTCAAAATCAACTTTTAACACTGGCATAAGAATCATTTGAGCTATTCGATCATTATTATTTATAATAAATTCTTTATTACCGTGGTTAAATAATATTACTTTTAATTCACCTCTATAATCACTATCAATAGTACCAGGGGTATTTAAAATACCAATATTAGATTTGGCTGCAAGTCCTGAACGTGGCCTAATTTGTATTTCAACATCTTCAGGAATTGCAATTGATAAGCCTGTAGGAATTAACACCGAGGTATTTGGAAAAACTTTAATTGGATTATTAATAAAAGCCATTAAATCCATTCCAGATGAGCCTTTTGTTTTATATGATGGTAATTTAACTTTTGAATCAAGTTTTTTTACTAAAACTTTAACCATTAAATTAATTTATTTGAGAGATTACTCTTTCAACTATTTTTTCAGCTAAAAGAGATTTTTTTATTTTTGCTATCTTTTCATGTTCTTTATTTTTGTAAAAGATTGTAACCTCATTGAAATCTGAGCCAAAACCAATTGAGGGATTAGACACATCATTTGCGATTATCCAATCACAATTTTTTTGTGATAACTTTTTTTTAGAATTTTCATATAAATTATTTGTTTCAGCAGCAAAACCAATTACAATTTTGGGTCTTAACGAATTATGTTTTGAAACATAATCTAAAATATCCATATTTTTTTCTAGCTTTAAATTAATATTTTTTTCCTTTTTTATTTTCTCTCTTTCAATATTTTGAATTTTCCAGTCAGAAACTGCAGCAGAAAAAATTGCTACATCTGCAGGCAGGTTTTCTAAAGTTGCGTCGAACATTTCCTTTGCAGAATTTACTTTGATTAAATTAATATCTAAAATTGGTTCTAAATTTGTAGGACCAGTAATTAGTGTTGTTTCAAATCCATTATTTTTTAAGGATTTTGCTAACTCGAAACCTTGTTTTCCACTAGATTTATTTGAAATGTATCTTATAGGATCTATATATTCATGAGTTGGTCCAGCAGTAACTAAAGCCTTAAGTTTTTTATTTTTATTTATATTTTTTAAATAATTATTTAGATAGTTAATTATATTTTCAGGGTCTGTCATTTTACCCTCGCCATATTCTCCACAAGCCATATCACCAATTTCAGGTCCTATTATTTTATAACCAAAATCTTTTAATTTTTTTAAATTTTCTTTATTTGCAGGATGTTCCCACATTCTTACATTCATGGCCGGGGCCAAAAAAATATTTTTATTTGAAGCTAAAACGACTGTCGAAGCTAAGTCATCTGAAGTTCCATAACTTAATTTTGAAATAGTATTTGCAGTTGCTGGTGCAATTAAAATTAAATCAGCCCATCTTGAAAGTGAAATATGATCCATTTCAGATTCATTTTCATAATCAAATAAATCGGAATAAACTTTTTCTTGCGATAAAGAGGTAACCGAAAGTGGAGTTACAAATTTGTTTGCGTTTTTAGTAAGAATTGTTTTAACAAAAGTACCCTTTTTTTTTAAAAGTCTTATTAATTCCAAGCTTTTATATGCTGCTATTCCACCACAAATTATTAATAAAATTTTTTTATTTTCAAAATTATTCATTGTCTGAATTAAAATACTATGAATCCTAAAAATACAAGCAATAATAATCCAATTATACTTTGATTTTTAAAAGATTTCATTTCTAGTTCCTTTTCTTTAAGAGCTGAATACGAATTAGAATTTTGAGGTATTTGACCACTAGCCATAAACGATAGTGCTTGATTAGCTTTATCCATAATTTTGGGTAATTCTGGAAGTCTTTTTAATACTTCGGCAGAGTCTTTAATTGTGTCAGCTATGTTAGTAATTGGATCTTTAGTTTCTTTTAACCATTTTTCAAGAACTGGTTTAGAGGTTTCCCAAATATTTGTTTCAGGATTTAATGTTCTGGCAACACCCTCAACTACAACCATAGTTTTTTGGAGAAGAAGTAACTGGGGTTGAGTTTGCATATTGAATTTTGCAGTGACATCAAATAATTGTTTTAGAAGCTTACCACCTGAAATATCTTTTACAGTTTGACCAAAAATTGGTTCTCCAATTGATCTTAAAGCCTGTGCTAATTCGCCAATTTGAACATTCTGTGGTACCAAACCCGCAAGTATATGGACTTCAGCAACTTTTTTATAATCTCTTTGAATAAAACCATATAATATTTCTGCTAAATATTTTCTATCTAATTTATTTATTCTTCCCATTATTCCAAAATCAATTGGTACAATCCGACCACTATTATCTATAAATAAGTTTCCTTGATGCATGTCAGCATGAAAAAAACCATCTCGAACGGCATGTCTTAAAAAGTGTTGAATAATGTCAGAAGCAATATTTTTTATATTTATTTTCTTATTTTTAAGTATTTCTTTTTCTCTTATTGAAGTTCCTTCAACCCAATCTAAAGTTAACACCTCTTCACTTGTATAATTCCAATATATTTTTGGAACATAAAATCCTAGATCATTTTTTGTATTTTCAGAATATTCGTTTGCAGCAGCAGCCTCAAATCTTAAATCCATTTCATGGTTAGTAATTTCTTTTAATAGAAAAGCAACTTCTACTAGTTTTAGTCTTTTTGTTTTTTTGATAGTACTTTCAATAAAATAAGCAAGAAGCATCAGAGCATCAATTTCTTCATTAAAAGTTTTTTTTATATTTGGCCTTAAAATTTTAATTGCTACATCTTTTATAGTTCCATCATCCTCAATTTGTGCTTTATGTACTTGAGCTACCGAAGCTGCAGCTATAGGTTCACTTAAATTAATTATAGAACTATACAAATTATTTCCTAAGTTTTTTTTTATTATTTCTTTAGCATTAGATGTTGAAAAAGGAGGTAGTTTATCTTGCAGTTTTTCTAATTGTTTTGACAATTCTTCTCCAATAATATCAGGTCTTGTAGCTAAAAATTGACCTAATTTAATAAATGTTGTCCCCATACTCTCGATAGATTTACATAGTTTTTCTTCATCAGTGGAAAATTTATTATCCTCCTTATTTGAAAAAAATGAAATTGAAAGTAGACTGAAAAAAATTTTAATTATTATTGGTGGTTCGTGAATTTTAGAGACAACTTTTAAAGCATCTGAAAGTGCTAATTTTCTAGCTATTTTGAATAAGATTAGTATTTTTTTTAACATTAAACTTTCCAACCAGAATGAATAGCAACTATACCACCACTTAGATTTCTGTAATGGCAATTTTCAAATCCATTTTTTTTCATAATTTCTACTAATTGATATTGATTTGGAAATTCATCAATACTTTTTAATAAATATTCGTAAGGTTTTTTATCACCAACAACTAATTTTCCAAGTATTGGAATAATTTTAGAGTATTTCTTATATAAAAAATCTAAATTCATATTTTCTATTTTTGAAAATTCTAAACAAAAAAATCTACCACCTTTTTTTAAAACCCTATAAGCTTCGGAAATACTTTTATTTAAATTTTTAGTATTACGTAAACCAAAACTAATTGTATAAAAGTCAAATAAATTATTGTTTATACTCAATTTTTCAGCAGAACCTGTTTTCCATTTTATATTGTTATATTTTCGAAGTTTTTTTTTCCCTTTTTCAATCATTTTAATGTTTGGATCAATACATAAAATTTTTGAATTATTGTTAGTAGCCTCCGAATATAATTTGGCAATATCCCCTGTTCCACTTCCAACATCAATTAATTTTTGATTATAAGTTGGGTTGATCATGTAAATTAATTCTTTTTTCCAAAGTCTATGAATTCCTAAAGACATTAGATCATTCATCAAATCGTATTTGTCGAAAACACTATCAAATACACTTTGTACCAAACCTTTGTTTTGTTGCAGATTTTGTTGCATAATATAATTTCTTATTTATTTTAATAATATAGTCTCAAATGCCAGAATTGCCAGAAGTAGAAATAGTAAAACAATCAGTTGAAAGAAGTATACTTTTTCAAAAAATTAATGATGTATTAATAAAAAATAGAAAATTAAGGTTTAAAATACAGAATAATTTTAAAAGCTTATTGAAAAATAAAAAAATAATTAAAGTTAGTAGAAAATTTAAATATCTTATTATTCATTTCGAAAAAGAAGAATTTTTGATAATTCATTTTGGAATGTCAGGAACGCTACATTTATTAAAAAAAAATAATCACGATTATACCAATTTAAGTTTTTATAGTTCAAGGGGGCTTCCAAAAAAACATAATCATGTAATAATAATTTTTCCTAATTTTAAATTAGTTTATAATGATCCAAGAAGATTTGGATTCTTTAAGTTTTTATTTTCAAAAAAACAACTAAACTTTTTTTTTAAAAATTATGGTCCTGAGCCATTAAGTTCTAAATTTGACTTAAACTATTTAAAAATAAAATTAAAAAGTAAAAAAAAAAATATAAAAAATTTACTTTTAGATCAGACTTTTGTTTCAGGTATCGGAAATATATATGCAAATGAAATTTTATTTTATTCAAAAATAAACCCTGAAAAAAATGGAAAAAAACTTAAAATAAATGAAATAAAAAATATTATTAAATTTTCAAAAATAGTTTTAAAAAAAGCGATAAAGAGAGGTGGATCAAGTATTAAAAATTTCAAAAATATTAAGGGTCTTTCAGGAACATTTCAAAAAGAATTCAAAGTTTATGAAAGAGAAAATAAAAATTGTCTAAAAAGAAATTGTAGAGGAATAATTAAAAGAATTATCATTTCTAATAGATCGACCTTTCTTTGTAATTATTGTCAAAAATAGTTAATTATTGTGTTGACCCTTAATAATTTGCAAGTTATATAATCGGCGCGTATGGCAAATACAAAATCAGCTATTAAAAGAATTCGAAGAATTTCGAGGCAAACTTTAGTAAATAAATCTAGAAAAAGCAGATTTAAAAATGCGATTAAAAAGATGAATTTAATTATTGAGTCGAAGAAAAAAAAAGATGCCTTGGATTTTTTACCTAAATTTAATTCAGAATTAATGAAAATTGCCAAAACTGGCATTATCAAAAGGCAAAACGCGTCAAGAAATATTTCAAGAATTACAAAAAAAATTAACGCGTTATAATTTAAACTACTAAGAGTTGTTTTAAATTATTGTAAAACTTACAACCAAAAGTATTTATACCAAATATAATTTTTATTTTTAAAATAATACTACATATAGATTAAATTTTTTTTATTTTTTCTTCGTTATAAATTTTCACTCTTAGATTTTATTTTCAATTTAAATTAAATACATTAGTAGGTTGAGTATTTAAATTATTCACTTATAGATTTTATTTATTTTTTAATTTTAAAAAATTTTTATTGCTTTAATTTAATTATAGTCTTAATTGGAAATCTTTCACAACATGAATAATAAAAATATTTTAAAACAAAAAAAAGAAATTCAACAAGATAGTATTGATTGGAGCTCTATTCAGTCAGAAATGAAAAACAAACTTGGAAACGATATATATGAAAGTTGGTTGAGAAAATTAAATTTTGTTGATGAATTTAATGACTACATTTTACTATCAGTATCTACTAGATTTATTAGAGACTGGATAACATCAAGATATTTGGACCAAATATTGCAAATAATAAAAAATCATAAAAAAAGAATTAATAGAATTGAGTTAAAAGTTTTTGAAAAAAATGATGAAAATTTAAAACAAAATTCAGAAGAGGAGGAAGTTTTAAAATACAAAAATGAAAATGTCTCTTTTATTAAAGATAGCTATTTACAGTACAACAGAATAGATCCTAACAAAAAATTTGAAAATTTTTTAATTGGTCCTAGTAATAAACTTGCTCTTGAAGCTTCAAAAAAAGTTGTTGAAAATATTTCGCATTATAACCCTTTATATGTTTATGGTGGTGTGGGAATGGGCAAAACTCACTTGTTAAATGCTATTGGGTTAAGTTTAAAAGATAAAAACAAAGTAATGTTTATTTCAGCTGAAAGATTTATGTATCAATTTGTAAAATCAATAAAATCAAATGAAATGGTAAAATTTAAAGAATATTTTAGAAATACTGATGTTTTGTTAATCGATGATATACAGTTTATGAATGGTAAAGAAGCTATGCAGGAAGAGTTTTTTCATACATTTAACGCTTTATTAGATAAGGGTTCACAAGTAATTTTATCAGCTGATAGAGCTCCGAATAAATTATCTAGAATTCAAGAAAGAATAAAATCAAGATTTTCTGGTGGTTTAGTTATTGATATTCAAAAACCAGACTATGAACTTAGATATAAAATAGTAAAAAGCAAAATTGAAGAGTTAAACATTTTTTATTCTAATGAGATTAATGTTTCTGAGGAAATCATAAAATTTGTTAGTCAAGAAATTAAAAACAGCATTAGGGAATTAATAGGTTCTGTAAATAGAATTGCTTCATTTTCTAGGATTTACAACAAAAAACCAAGTATATCAGATATTAAAATTATTTTAAAAGATCTTCTAAATTTTTCTGAAAATAAAGTTTCAATTGATTTAATTCAGTCAATAGTTTGTAAATATTTTAAAATTAGCAAAAATGAAATGTTATCTTCTCGTAGGTCGAGGTATTTAGTAAGACCTAGACAAACTGCTATTTATTTAACAAAAATTCTTACATCAAAATCTTTACCAGAAATTGGTCGTGAATTTTCAAATAGAGATCACACAACGATAATACATTCTGTAAGAACTGTAGAAAAATTAAAAAAATTAAATCCTGAATTTAATTCTAATATTGATAACTTGAAAAACAAAATTCTGTATAGTAAAGAAAATGAAGTTTAATGTTAACCAGCAAGACCTTCAAAAGTCTTTAAACTATTGTCAAGGCGTAATAGAAAAAAGAAGTACACTACCAATATTATCAAACATCTTGTTAAATGCTGGTAATTCAAAACTTACTATTACTGCTACAGATTTAGATTTGATTTTTATTCACGAAATAAATAATGTTGAAATATTAGAAGATGGAAAAACTACCACAACTTCTTCTATTATGTATGATATTATTCGAAAATTTTCCTCTGGAAAAAAAATAAATTTGTCTTTAAGCAGTGAAAGTAAATTGCAACTTGAGTCTGAAAAATCTATATTTCATTTAAACTGTATAAATGCCTCAGAATTTCCATTAACAGATGAAAATTTTAGTCAAAATGAATTTTCTATACAATCCAAACAATTACTAAAATTACTCAATAAGTGTAAATTTTCGGTATCAAATGATGAAACTAGACATTATCTAAGTGGAATTTTTTTTCACCAGACACAAATTGAAGATAAAGTATTTTTAACTGCAGCTGCAACTGATAGCCATAGAATGTCAATATCAAAACTAAGACTGAATGAAAAAATAGACTTTGATCCTATTATTTTACCAAAAAAAACAATATTTCAGTTATGCTCACTATTAGAAGATTATGATGGAGATGTGAAAATTTCTAATATTAAATCTAAAATTAAGTTTGAATTAAATAACAGTATTTTAATTTCAAAATTAATAGATGGTAAATTTCCAAATTATGTTCAAGTGATACCTAAAAATAACAAAAAAAAACTAGAAGCGGATTTGAAACTTTTTTTAGATTCTGTGGATAGAGTAGCCTCAGTTTCTTTCGATAAGAAAGATGGTGTAAAATTTAATTTAACTAAAGATATATTAAATCTGTCTGTTAATAATGCTAACAGTGGTGATGGAAAAGAAAGTTTAAATGTAAAATTTGACCATGATTTGGATATAAGTTTTAATTCAAAATATTTAATAGATGTGGCTTCCCAGCTTAGCGGAGATAAAATAGAAATATTTTTTAATGATACTGGATCACCAGCATTGATTAAAGACCCATCTGATTTTGATAGCATTTTTGTTATAATGCCTATGAAAGGCTAATTTAATTTATTTAATTCAGAATAAATATTTTCTTCAAGTATTTTTAAAAATTCTTCTTTGCTCATTCCTTCCTCAATTGGTTTTAAAATTGAAATGGTTAAATTTAAATTTGCTTTTTTTTTACCGAACTTGGGCCAGGTATACCCAGAGTTTATTGCAACCGGTTGACATTTAATTTTTAATTTATCATAGATTTTGCTTGCCCCTTTTTTAAATGGACTTCTGTCTTCAGGAGATAGTCTTGTTCCCTGAGGAAAGATTATTAAAGGTCTATCCGATTTATTAATTAATTCAGAAATTTCATCGTAAAATCCGAGATTATTCTTTGTAGTTTTATTTCTGACAATTGATATTGATCCTATTTTTTTTAAATACCAACCAAATATGGGAATTTTAAGCAATTCTTTTTTTAATATAAATACTGGAGAATTAAAAATTGTTTGCAAATAAAATGTTTCAAACATTGATTGATGTGAAGATGCTATAAAAAATTTTTTATCGGTTATAATATTTTCTCTTCCTTTCACAATAATTTTTGTAGATAAAAAAAAACGTAAACAGAAAGCAGACCAATAACCCATTACTTTTCCACCAAATAAAACGATTTTTTGAGGCAGAAAAAAAGAAGGTATAAAAATAATAGAAATTAAAATAATTCCCATAAAAAAGAAGAATGAAAATAAAAAATTTCTTATCATTTAAAACAGAAGTTAAATTAGATCTTTAATACTTTGTCTTTTTTTTATAATATTAATTTTTGATCCTTTAACTAAAATTTCTATTGCCTTGGGTCTTAAATTATAATTTGAACTTAATGACATACCATAGGCACCAACGTCACAAATTACTACTAAATCTTTTTCTTTTAGTTTTTGAAATTTTTTTAAAGTTAAAAATTTGTCCGTGGTTTCACAAATTGGGCCGACAAATTCATAAGTTTGTTTTAAAATTTTCCCTTTTTTCATTACTGGGATTATTTGATGTTTGGAGCCATATAATGAAGGTCTCATTAAATCATTCATCCCTGCGTCTAATATTATAAAATTTTTATTTCTTGCCTTTTTTATGTAAATTACTTTTGAAATTAATACAGATGCATTTCCAATAATCGATCTTCCAGGTTCAAAAATAATTTTTGTTTTGTAATTTTTTAAAAATTTATTAATTGCATAACTATACTTTTTATAACTTAATTTTTTTATATTATTTTCGTAAGGTATTCCCATACCTCCACCTAAATCTATATATTCAAATTTATGATGTGTTTTTTTTATTATTTTATCAATAATTTTTAACATTCTTTCATAAGGCTTATGGTTAAGAATCTGACTTCCTATGTGTACACTTAAACATTTAAGTTTAAGATGTTTTGAATTTTTAACAAAATTTATTATTTCAAAAAAAAATTTTTCTATAACGCCAAACTTATTTTCTTTTTTCCCTGTTGATATTTGGCTAAGTGTTTTAGCATCTATATCTGGATTTAATCTAATTCCAATATCCACAACTTTTTTTTTTAATTTAGCTATTTTTTCAATCTCAATTATTTCACTTTTAGATTCAGCATTAATTAATAAAATATTTTTTTCTATTGCATATTTTATTTCATTTGATGTTTTACCAACTCCAGAAAAAACAATTTTACTAGGCTTTATACCTGCTTTAAGAGCTATCATTAATTCACCAATGGAAACAACATCTGCCCCGCATCCTAACTTTTTTATTTCTTTTAGTAGATTCAAATTAGCATTTGATTTTACTGAAAAGCATAATAATGGATTAAAAGACTTAAAGTTTTTTTTTAAATTTAAAATATTTTTTTTAAGTCTTTTATATGAGTAGCAATAAATAGGAGTTGCATACTTATTAGCTAAAGCTTTAGCACTTACTTTTTCAATTGAAAAATTTTTACCGATATATTTCATTAATTGTACACTATCATGATATTATTTTTAGCTTTGTATTCTGGGTCAGCTTTTTTTCCACAAGAAATTACAAAAAATATCAATAAAATTAATAATGTAATTTTTTTCATTTTAATTCCTTTTTGTATTTAGTTATCATTTTTTTAATATTATCAAAAGATGTTCCACCATATGATTTTTTAGAATTTACTGAGTATTTTAGGTCAAAAACCTTTAATACTTCTTTTGAAAGTTTTTTTTCTATTTTGTTTAATTCATCAACAGACAATTCGTTTAATTTTTTTTTATTTTTTTCTGCATAATTAACTATAGAAGCAGTTACTTGATAGGCTTTTCTAAAAGACATATTATTATTTTTTACAAGATAATCAGCAAGATCAGTTGCTGTAATGTATCCAGAATTTGCAAGTTCTAACATTTTTTGTTTGTTTGGACTAAAGTTTTTTAAAACTTCATTTAATATTAGAATACAGTTATTGAGAGTTTCACTTGATTTAAAAACTATTTCTTTATCATCTTGTAGATCTTTAAAATATGATAAAGGAAGTCCCTTTAATATTGTTAACATAGAAAATAAATTACCAAATGATATACCAGATTTACCTCTTAAGTACTCTAGCAAGTCAGGATTTTTTTTTTGAGGCATTATTGAAGATCCAGTTACCACTTTATTTGAAAGATTAATTAAATTAAATCCATCAGAATTCCAAATTATAAATTCCTCTGCAATTCTAGATATATGTAAAGAACATACTGATACACTATATAAAAAATCTAGAACAAAATCTCTATCTGCAACTGTATCAATTGAATTATTTGTCGGTTTTTTAAATCCTAATTTTTTTGTGGTAAAATCTCTATCTATGTTAAATGATGTGCCAGTTAATGCTGCTACTCCTAGAGGGTTTTCATGCAAGCTTTTTAAATTATTTATAAACCTTTCTTTATCTCTTTTAAACATTTCAATATAAGCCATTAAGTAATGTGCAAACGATACTGCTTGGGCGTTTTTTAAATGGGTGAAACCTGGCATTATTGTTTCTATATTTTTTTCAGCAACTTTTAAGATTGTTTTAATAATATTATCTAAATTTTTATTAGTTTCATTTGTCGATTTTATTAACCATTTTTTAAAATCTGTTATAATTTGATCGTTTCTTGATCTTGCAGTATGTACATATCCGGCATCATCACCAATTATTTCAAATAATCTTTTTTCAATATTCATATGAATATCTTCATATTTTTTTTGATATTGAAATTTATTTTTAATAATTTCTTTTTCTATTTTATTTAAACCATAAATAATTTTATTTTTTATCTGAAATGAAATTATCTTTTGTCTAAATAACATTTCAACATGGACAATTGAACAGGCTATGTCTTCTTTATAAAGTTTTTTATCTATATCTATAGAACTTCCAACTTTCTCGAATAATTTAGAGGTATTACCTTTAATTCTTGCATTCCATATTGTTTGTTTGTTTTTATTTTTACTCATGTTATTTAACTATACTCATTTGTTATTAAATTTTTATAAAAATATGACATTTTGTCTTAATACAAAGATTATAAGTCCAGAGAAAAATATCTCAATTAATAATGCAGTAATTTTACTGCATGGATATGGTGGGGATGGAAACGATATAAGCGCTCTAACTCTTAGTTGGCAGAGATTTCTTCCAAATACTATTTTTTTGTGTCCAGATGGTCACGAGCCATGTGAAATTAACCCTGGCGGTTTTCAATGGTTTGATCTTACGAATGATAATCAAGAGTATATATTGGAACAATCAATTGCTGCAGAAAAAAAACTTAATAAATTTATAGAAGAAATTAAATTAGAATATAAACTAAAAAACTATCAAATTTGCTTATGTGGATTTAGTCAAGGAAGCATGCTTTCCATAAATTTAGGTTTAACTAATGATGAAAGTTTCAGTTCTGTAGTAGTTTTTTCTGGAAAAATTATAAACAAAAATAATCTTTTAAAAAGATTAAAATCTAAAACTAAAATTTTACTTTTACATGGAGATCAAGATGAAATAGTTAATTCAACAAATTTATTGGAAGCAAAGGATTTTTTAGTTAGAAATAATATTCCTGTGGAAGCAAATATAATTAAAAATTGTGGTCATCACATTCCAGCTGAAGCTTCAAGTTTAGCTTTGAAATTTATAAAAAAAAACTTTAAAATTTAATAAAATTTTAATTTTTCCTACTACTATTGATTAATAAAATAATTTAAGTTAGTCTTAGATAAAAAATGACTTTTATTGATCAAAATATTTCATTAGAAAAATGTCCTGCACTGGTTTTAAATGCAGATTATAGACCACTGAGTTATTATCCATTATCTCTTTGGTGTTGGCAAGATTCTATAAAATCAGTATTTCTAGATAGAGTTACTATTGTTAGTAATTATGATCGAGTTATTAGAAGTCCCTCCTTTTATATGAAATTACCAAGTGTTATTGCATTAAAAAATTATGTAAGACCTCTTTCTAACCCAAATTTTACAAGATTTAATGTTTTTTTAAGGGATAAGTTTTCTTGTCAGTATTGCGGTAGTAAAAAAGAATTAACTTTCGATCATTTATTACCAAGATCAAAAGGTGGAAAGACAGACTGGGATAATGTTGTAACAGCATGTTCATATTGTAATGTTAAAAAAGGAGGTCGCTTAATTGCAGAGTCTGGAATGATGCTAAATCAAAAACCATATCAACCATCAACAGAAGATTTGCACAAGAATGGAAAAAATTTTCCTCCAAACTTTCTTCATAAAAGCTGGATGGATTATTTGTATTGGGATGTCGAATTAGAACCTTAATTATATTTTTTCAGAGATTGTAATTGCTATTCTTGAGCCGGTTTTGATTACTTTATCCAAAATTGAATAAACACCTGCTTTACTTGCTCCATTTTCATATGCTATATCTTTATGATGAAGTTCATCTTCTCTAAATTTAATTATTTTTTTTTTTAATTCTTTTTCATCATCACCTAATTTGTTGATTTGATTTTGATAATGTTCATCGATTACTTCTTCTACTGATGCAGTGCACAACATAGCTGCTTTATTACCTAATATTGTTGAACCAAAACCTAAACCTACACCCAATAAATCCCATAATGGTAAAAATTTTGTTGGTTTAATATTTCTTTTTTTTATTTCTTTATCAAAAAAATCAGCATGTTCTTGCTCATGTAATTTCATTTCTTCGAGTTTTGATTTGAGATCATCATTTTTCATAAAAGTTTTTAGAGCTAATAATTGGCCTTCATATATTTTGATTGCACCTCTTTCTCCAGCGTGATCCACTCTTAAAAATTCTTCAATTAGTTTTTTATCTGTTTTTTTCATTTTTAATAACCAATATACCTGTAATAGATATTATTAAAGATATAAATAAATTAATAGTCGCAAGCGAAAGCCCAATTAGTGTAAAATTTACATCTTTACAATTTGGTAAATTTTCTCCTAAAGATTTTATTAACTCTTCCTTATCAATAATATTTAAATTATTTGCAGTACAGCCTGAAAATTCTGGAAATATATTGTTTTCAATCCCTACATGGTAACCTGATAAAATTAGGCTTAATAAAAAATTAAAAGTTAATAAATATATCCATAAAGTTTTTTTTAAATTTAAGTAACCAAATAAACATAAAAAAATAGCGACAATATAAGGAATTCTTTGGTATAAACAAAGCATGCACGGATTAATACTTAAGGCATATTCAATATAAATTGCACTTGATAGACTAAAAATACTTAATAGAAATATTATAATATAAAAATTTTTTACATTCAAAATCTTGTTCATTTAGGAACTAAAATTAATTAAAAATTTATAAACAAAATAAGCCACAATAATTATAATTGCTGCTGTAATTAAAGATACAGTGATAAGTTTTTTTTCAATAATTTTTTTCATTGTTGGTCCAAAATTTCCAATTAAAAAAGCAATTAAAAAAAATCTTAAACCTCTCGTTAGTGTAGCAATAATAATAAAATAAATTATATTAAAATGAACAAATCCACTTGTAATAGTTAAAAGTTTAAATGGTACTGGAGTAAAACCAGCTATAGCTAATAATGTTATCCATGCTATCACACCTCCTTCAGATGAAACTTTCTCTTTCAAAAAAGATGTATTATCAACTCCGTATAGTTCAAAAATTCTTAGTCCAATTTCATTAAAAAATACATATCCTATAAAGTAACCTAAACAAGCACCGAGAATTGAACCTATAGTAGCAATTAATGCAATTCTTAACCATTCTTGTCTTTTAGCAATAGTCATTGGAATAATTAATACATCAGGTGGAATTGGAAAAATAAAGCTTTCTATAAAAGCAATAAATCCTAAAATAGTTTTAGAACTTTTGTGACCTGCAAGATTTATTGATTTTTGATAAAGTTCTTTAAACATATTTTCTTTTATTACTATAACTCTTTTTATACTATTATTATAAATGTATGAATTTAAATAATTATGGGCGAATGGCGGAACTGGTAGACGCGTTGGACTCAAAATCCAATGGTAGCAATACTGTGAGAGTTCGATTCTCTCTTTGCCCACCAAAAAAAATATGAAATTGAGAAATTTAGACAATTTAGTTGAATTATTTTTTTTTCAATTCGAATCTCAAAAAGATAGAAAAAAAATATTATTGTCATCATTAAAGGAGCCAAGAAAAAATTATAGTTGGGAAGAAACATTTACATCAATAAAAAAGCTTTCCTCTGAACTAAAATATTATGTAAATAAAGGGGATAGATGCCTATTAATTTCTGAAAATAGACCTGAATGGTTTATTTCTGATTTATCTATAATGTTATCAGGATCAATTACTGTTCCAGCGTACACTACTTATGCCGAAAGAGATTATGAATATATTATAAATGATTGTAAACCATCGGTAGTTTTTATTTCAAATACAGAGCAATTTAACAAAGTAAAAAATATAATTAAGAATAAAAATTTTATAAAAAAAATATTTTCTTTTGAAAAATTAAACGATGTAGATGAAAGTGAATATCAAAATATAAATAATTTATTTTCTGGATTAAAAACTGAAAATAATATTCCAAAAACTGAAATAAATAGAAAAGATCCTGCTTGTATTATTTATACTTCTGGAACACAGGGTAATCCAAAAGGTGTTCTTTTAAGCCACGGTGGAATTTTGAATAATTGCGAAGGTGCAATTGAAATTTTAGAACCATTAATAAAAAAAGAGCAAACAAGATTTTTAACTTGGTTGCCGTTATCTCATTCCTATGAACATACAGTTCAGTTCGTTCAAATTATGGTTTCAGCAAGAATATTTTATGCAGAAAGTATTGAGAAATTAATAAAAAATATGAATGATTGTAGTCCAGAAATTATGACTGCAGTTCCAAGATTTTATCAAAATCTTTATCAAAAAATTAATGCAAGTTTTAGCAAAGCAAAAGGAGTTAAAAAAGTGTTGGTTCAAAAAATGCTAAATCTTGGTCTTAAAAAAATTAAAAAAGAACCCTTAAATTTTATCGAAAAAATACAGGATAGCTTTTTAGAGAAAATTATAAGGCAAAAAATTAAGGCTCAATTTGGTGGTTCTTTAAAAACTTTCGTATCTGGGGGAGGAGCTCTAGATAAACAAGTAGGTTTTTTTTTAAATGCTATAGGCTTACCCACCTTACAGGGATATGGTTTGACTGAAACATCTCCAGTGGTGAGTTGTAATCCAATACATGACATTCGAGTAGAAACAGTCGGACCTCCGTTTAAAGGAAACGAGGTAAAAATTGCCGAAGATGGAGAAATCCTCGTGAAAGGTGAAAATGTTATGCTTGGTTATTGGAATAATAAAGAGGAAACAGATAAAGTTTTAAAGGATGGTTGGCTCCATACTGGAGACATTGGAGTTTTCGAAAATAATTATTTGAAAATAACAGACAGGAAAAAAGATATTTTAATTACTCCAGGAGGAGACAATATTTCACCATTAAAAATTGAGAATGAGTTAGTTAATTCAGAAATATTAGATCAAGCAATTGTTTATGGAGATAATAAACCGTATCTTGTTGCATTGTTAGTACTAAATAATGAAAAAAAATCCTTAACAAATGAAAAAATTGAACAAGAAATAGAAAAAATAAATAAAAAATTATCTAAAATAGAAAAAATTAAAAAATATTTTACAATTAGTGAAAAATTTTCAATTGAAAATGGAATGTTAACACCAACTTTAAAACTAAAAAGATATAAAATAATTAATAAATATAAAAAAGAATTTGAAAAATTATACTAATCTTATTTTAAAAATTGGTTATTAGTCGCATAAAATCTTATTTATTTAAGTTTTTAAAATTTTAATTTAAATTAAGTAATTAATAAAATTTTTATAAAATTAATCTATAATTAAAGGTTTGACATAACTTATTAAAAAAAATAAAAATAGGTTAAGAGCGAATCAATTGATTCGTAAAACTAAAACAGGGAGCTAAAGATGGCTAAAAGAAGAAAAAAAGCTAAAAAGAAAGCTAAAAAGAAAGCTAAAAAAAGAAGAAGAAGAAGATAAGTAAATATTCTTTTTTTAAAAAAAGAACGCTCCTCATAAATATTTTATGTGGGGCGTTTTTTTTTATTCTGCTAATTGTGTTTCTTCAACTGGTTTTGGTTCAACTTTTGGTTCAACTTTTGATTTTTGATTTTCCAAATTTCTTTTAAGAGCTTTATCTAGTTTTTTTTGAGTATCTTCTAAAGATATACCCATAACTATTTGGAATTCTGATAATATTCTTTCATAAGCTTTTTCAAAAAGTTGCCTTTCACTATAAGATTGGTCCACCATCAAGTCATCACCTTTATTAAGATCCCTTACCACTTCTGCCAAATCGTATATTTTGCCTGAAGTAATTTTTTGTTCATATTCTTGTGCTCTCCTACTCCACATTGATCTTTTAATTTTTGGTTTACTTTTTAATATTGAGATTGATTTGTTAACTTGATTAATTGTTGCAAGAGGTCTTAAATTCGACTGCTTATTTATTGGTAGTAAGCCTATAGCTTTATCTTTTTCAAATTTAATATCGTAACATTGAACTTCAATACCTCCAATTGACTTAGAGCTAATTGATAAAATTTGTCCAACGCCGTGTTTTGGGTATACAACATAATCTTTAACTTTGTATATTTTTTTTTCTGTTTCTTGTTTTTTAATTTTTTTAATTTCTGGCTTTAATTCATTGGATTTAGGAATTCTTAAGTTTTCAACTTTAGTTTCTGCTTTAGAAATATTTTTTTTTACTGGATTAATATTTTTTGACTTTGCTATTTTCTTTTTTTTTAATTTTCTACTAGTCTTTTTGTTATAAGTTTTTGATGCTTTTATAGTTTTTTTTTTAGATGGTTTTTTAAATGTTTTCTTTAAAATACTTTTCAAATTTATTTTCTTCATTCTCGTGTTCCTTACTATCTTTTGGGGGATCTTTTTTTTGTGTTATATTTGGCCAAATCTCTGAGTATTTTTTGTTTATTTCTAACCATTTTTCTGTACCTTTATTTGTGTCTGGTTCAATAGCATCTATTGGGCACTCAGGTTCACAAACGCCACAATCTATACACTCATCAGGTTTAATTACAAGCATATTTTTTCCTTCGTAAAAACAATCAACTGGGCAAACCTCAACACAATCCATTAGTTTACATTTTATACATTTATCATTTACAATATATGTCACTTAGAAAAATTTTTTTTAACCTTTTCTTTTATCTCTGCCATAACTTTACTATCTATATATAGTAGACCTGATAGTCTACTCATTAAATTAGCCTCATATATATCAGCTTCATTATTTGAATAAATAATTTTCCACAAAACTTCAATAATTTTTGTTTTAAATTCATGATTGGTATTTTTAACTTCTTTTGTAAAACTTAATATTTGGTTAGAATTTTTTTCATTTATTTCAGCTTCTACTATTAATTTATCAATTGTTGAAATATTTCCACCAAGATCAATTATTGCTTTTTTAATAATTCTTCTTTCTTTATCAGTAAATTCATGGTCAATTTTAGCTGCATGAATTAATAATGAAGCAGTTTTTGTAAGTAATTCATTATTTTGCTCATTTTCAAGTTTTTTTGGTTTTAAATTTTTAAAAAAATTTAACATTATTTAAAATTGATATTTTTTAATACTTTAAAAGGATTATCTTTAATTGCTTTCTTTTCAATAAATTTTTTTATTTTTTGTTTTTTAGGAGTGTATTTAAAATATAAATCATTATTCTTTTTATATGTTTTATAATTCATTATTTTTAGTAATTTTAAAAAATTATCTTTACTACAACCAAGCAAGTTTAACATTTCAGGCACCAATTTAGTTTCATTTTCTAAATTTGAATTAATTATTTGAATAAACAATCTTTCTAAAATGTCAATTCTAATAAAAAAGTTTTCGAAGTTTTCAAAACCACATAAGAGCATAAAATTTTTATTTTTAAATTCTTTATTCTCTAAAAAATTTAAGCCAAAGGTTGGAGGTTTAAGATTAAAGAATTTTTGGTTATAATTTTTCCAGAGTAGAATTCTAAGGGAAACTGCTTCTGGCTTCAATAATTTGAAAAGAAAAATATGGTATCTACCAAATTTTACACCAAGGTTTCTTAAAATTTTTCTTTCATTTTGATCTAGTTTTTTTAAATAATTTGAGACGTCTTCTCTTTTTAAAACACCATTATTCTCATATAATTGAAAAGCTAAAGCTCTTATAGAAGAGTTACTTTCCTTTAAATTTTTTAAATCAATCAAGCTTTTTAACACATCCCTAATTTTTTCTTTGAGCCATTTACTTAAAAAAGTTAGAAGTTTTTTTTGTTTATCATTTTCAACAATGTCATCAATTATTAAATTTAATTCTGGCTCAAGATAGTCTTTACCTGGCATTAATTTGGCAACTGGAAACTTTTGCCAATATACTTTAAAGTCATCTTTTACTTCAAGTAACCCTGTACTGATAATTTGATCAATTCTTTTATTTAATTCTGGACCTATGCCTTGTCTTGCAGCTTTTTTTAATGATTTAATATCGGTATCAAGAGTACCAATTTTTAAATCTAATTCTAATTTCAATCCTTTTAATTTTCCAATGAATTGATTATCTATCATAACCTTTTCATTTTCTATTATTTTTGTATCAAAATTCATATCTTGTTTTAATCCTCTAGCTAAAACGCTTGCTCGTTTGTCGATAAAACTTTTTGTTAGTTCTTCATGTAATCTTTCTGATAATTTATCTTCTAATAGTTTTGTTCTTTCTACCCAGTAGTCTTGATTTTCAACCCAATTAACTTTATTTGCAACATATGACCAGGTTCTTACATTTGCTATACGATTAGATATAGAATCTACATTTCCATCTAGTTTATCAAGAACAGACAATTGTTGTTTCATGTATTTATTAGTTATTTTTCCTGGACTTTCTCTCAAAAAATTAAAAACTTTACCAACTACTTCTAAATGATTTCCATATGTTTTTTTAACAAAGTCAGGTATTTGACAACATTCCCAAAGTAATTTTAGTTCGTTTTCATTGTTAAAAATTTGAAGTTTTTCAGTATCCTTCAATATATATTTCAAAACTTTTTCATCTTCACATTCTGAAACTTTTTTAAGCCAACTTTTATTAGGCCTTTCTTCTAATGATTTTATTAATGTATCTCCACTTTTAAAATTCAACTTCGGATTTCTCCAAAAAATTGTATGTATATCTTCTATTTTATGATTTTCTAATAATTCTATTTCTTCTGCACTAATTTCGCCACAGTCTCCAGTAATTCCAAATGTACCATCATTTAAATATCGTCCAGCTCTTCCAGCTATTTGTGATATTTCAGATAGTTTTAATCTTCTTAATTTTTTTCCGTCAAATTTTTTTAAATTAGAAAAGTAAACATTGCTTAAATCCATATTAATTCCCATACCAATTGCATCCGTAGCTACTAAATAATCGACATCACCTGACTGATATAAGCTAACTTGTGAATTTCTTGTTTTTGGACTTAAGGATCCCATAACAATTGCAGCACCACCCTTTTGTCTTCTTATTAATTCTGCAATTGCATAAACCTCTTCAGCAGAGAAAGCAATAATCACACTTTTTCGATCAATTCTAGATATTTTCTTATGTCCAGAGTAAGTTAATTTAGAAAGTCTTTTTCTATCAATATATTCAATATCATCATCTAATTTCTCAATTATATTTTTCATTGAATTTGATCCCATAAACATAGTTAATTTTTGACCTCTCAAATTTAGAAATCTATCTGTAAAAATATGACCTCTTTCATGATCATTACACATTTGAATTTCATCAACACCTACAAAATCTAAATTTTTATCTATTGGCATAGACTCTACAGTGCAAAGATAATATTTTGCATTTGAAGGTATGATTTTTTCTTCGCCAGTTATTAATGCAACTTTGCTAGGATCTATTTCTTGAACAATTTTATCATATACTTCTCTAGCAAGTAATCTGAGAGGAAATCCAATCATGCCAGAGTCAAAGGATAACATTGTTTCAATAGCTAAGTATGTTTTTCCAGTATTAGTAGGACCTAGAACAGCAGTTATATTGTTTTTTGACATTTCAAAGTTTTGTATGTTAAATTATTTTTCTACTACATGTTGTTGCATACAAAGAACAAAAATAGTCTAAAACATGACCGAATCACATTGGAAAAAGTTCTCATTTTAGTGTTTTTATAAATTTTAGAGTAACATAAATAAAATTAATTCAACAATAATTATTTGAAGAAAAATATGGTCAAAAAACTGTGGGAGGCAAGACCAAGTTCAAAGAAGAGCTCTAATTTATATAAATATGAAAAATTTATATCTAATAAGTACAATCAAAAATTTGACCAAAACTATAGAAAAATATTAAATTGGAGTATTAAAAATTCAGACAAATTTTGGAGTACAATTTGGGATTTTTGTAAAGTAATTGGTATTAAAGGTAAAAAAAAAATAAAAAAATCTAAAATTTTTTATAAGAATATTTTTCTTCCTAATTCAAAATTAAATTTTGCAGAAAATTTACTAGCTAAAAACGATAATAGTAAAGCATTAACTTTTTTAAGCGAAAATGGTTTTAGAGAGGAAAGAAGTTGGAAACAATTAAGAATTAACGTTAGTAAATTAATAATATTTTTAAAAAAAATAAATATTAAAGAAAAAGACAGGGTAGCAGCTTATATGCCAAATATAATTGAAACTGTCGAATGTTTTCTTTCCACATCTGCAGTAGGAGCAATATGGTCATCTTGCTCTCCCGATTTTGGTATAAATGGTATTATTGAAAGATTTTCACAAATTAAACCGAAAGTTTTATTTGTTAGTGATAGGTATTTTTATAATGGAAAAGAGATTAATGTCATAGAAAGAGTTCCAGAAATAATAAAAAAAATAAGTTCTATAAAGTATTTGATTGTAGTTAGCTATCCAGGAAAAAAATTTACAAAAAAAATATATAAATTTAATAAAATAAAAATATTTTTTTGGGATGATATAAAAAAAATTAAACCTAAAAAAATTAATTTTAAAAAATTTGATTTTGAAAAAGAATTAGCAATTCTTTATTCAAGTGGAACTACTGGAAAACCGAAATGTATTTGTCATAAATCAGGAGGTGTTTTGCTGCAGCATTTAAAAGAGCATCAGTTACATTGCGATATTAAGGAAAATGATAATATTTTTTACTTTACAACTTGTGGGTGGATGATGTGGAATTGGTTAATTAGTGCTCTCGCATCGAAAGCATCTATTGTTTTATTCGATGGATTTCCAATGTTTAAAAAAAAAGAATTTTTATTAGAAATTGTGGAAAAAGAAAAAATTTCTTTGTTTGGAATAAGTGCAAAATATATTGACTCATTAAATAAAGCTAAAGTTAGAAGTAAACATAAATTCAAAAAATTAAGAACTATTTGTTCTACTGGATCACCATTATCAGAAGAAGGTTTTGAGTATATTTATAAAAATATAAAAAAAGATGTCCATTTATCCTCAATTTCCGGTGGAACAGATATTGTTTCATGTTTTGTACTTGGAAATTTATATGAGCCTGTGGTTTCTGGACAAATTCAGAATAATGGTTTGGGCATGAATGTTAAAGTTTTTGATGAAAATGGAAAGTCTATAGAAAATAAAAAAGGAGAATTAGTATGTATAAATTCTTTTCCTTCAATGCCTTTAAAATTTTGGAATGATAAAAACGATTTTAAATTTAAAGAAGCTTATTTTAACAAATATAAAAATATTTGGCATCATGGAGATTATGCAAAAAAAAATAATAATGGTGGAATTATTATATATGGAAGATCCGATGCAACATTAAACCCTGGTGGAGTTAGATTGGGAACTTCGGAGATCTATTCTGAAGTAGAAAAATTTGAGGAAATAAGAGAATCCATCGTTGTCGGCCAATCTTGGGATAATGATATCAGAATAATTTTATTTATTGTGCTTGATGAAAATTATAACCTGAATGAAAATTTAATGCTAAAAATAAAAAATAAAATTAAAATAAATGCCTCTCCAAGACATGTACCAGCTAAGATTATTAGCGTTAATGATATTCCAAAAACTAAAAATGGTAAACTTGTTGAGTTGGCAGTTAAAAATTTAATTGAGGGTAATGAAATTAAAAATAAAGAAGCACTAGCTAATCCAGAAGTTCTAGAACAATATAAAAATTTAGAGGATTTAAAATACTAAATGATAAAAAATATAGTAAAAAATTTGAAACCTTCATCCACTCTTAGAATTAATGAAATATCTAGAAGTCTAGAGCTTGAAGGAAAAAAAATTTATAAATTTGGTTTTGGTCAATCTCCATTTCAAGTCCCTAAAGATGTTGTTAATGAGCTAAAAAATAATGCTTACCAAAATAAATATTTATCAATGCAAGGATTAAATGAGTTAAGAGAAGCAATTTCTGAATATGAAAATAAGAAAAAAATCCAAAAATGCAAAGCTGATAATATTATTATCGGTCCTGGAACAAAAGAATTAATGTTTTTACTACAAATACTTTTTGATGGCGAAGTGTTATTGCCTGCTCCTAGTTGGGTATCTTACGCACCACAATCTTTAATTAGTAGAAATAAAATTAATTGGATATTAACAAAAAGTGAAAATAATTGGTTTCCAACTGCAGAAGAAATAGAAAAAACTATATTAAAAAATAAAAATAAGAATTATTTATTATTTTTAAATTCTCCAAACAATCCTTCGGGTCAAGTTTGTAAAAATTTAAAAGAAATTAGTGAAATTTCAAAAAAATATAATATTTTAATATTATCAGATGAAATTTATTCAGAATTAACATTTGATGGAAATTATAAATCTATTTCAGAATTTTATCCCGAAAAAACAATTATTAGTAACGGTTTGAGCAAATGGTGTGGAGCGGGCGGGTGGAGATTGGGATACTTTGTAATTCCAGAGACGTTAAAAAAATTAAAAGATTCTCTAAAAATTTTAGCCAGTGAAACTTTTTCATCAGTTAGTGCACCAATACAATATGCTGCTATTGCTGCTTATAAAAATAATCATAAAGAATATATAAAAAATTCTTGCACTATTCTTAGTGTAGTAGGTAATTATATTTATGATAATTTAAAATCAAATAAAATTATAATTAATAAACCAGAAGGCGGTTTTTACCTTATGCCAGAATTTTTAATAGAAAAATTTTCAACGTCTGAAGAAATGTGTAGTAGTATTTTAAAGGAAACTGGCGTAGCTTTACTTCCAGGATCAGATTTCGGATTTTCAAAAAATCGAATGATCACAAGATTAAGCTTTACAGATTTTGATGGAAATGAATTTATGGAAAATCTATCTGAAATAAAGAATTTAGATAACAGTTTAGTAGATAAATTCGCCCCCAAAATAGTTGAAGGCACAAAACGCTTGAAAGCCTGGGTTGAATCAAATTAATTTTTTTATAGACTCATCACTAAAGTTTTGATTAGAATTGTTCTAAATTAATATTAAAGGAGGGGAACATGAAAAAAATACTTACTTCCTTATCGAGTGCTCTTTTGATTTTTGTGACATCGTTGTCATTTACAACGATAGCAAAGTCTGCTGAGTTTTTTACGATAGGAACTGGCGGACCAACTGGAGTTTATTTCCAAACTGGAAACGCTATATGTAAAATGTTGCATAAATCTGCAATCAGTAAAGACCATGGTAGAAAAAAAGGTACAGCAAAGGCTTATAGATGTACTGCTCCATCAACCGGAGGTTCAAACTATAACATCGGCCAAATTAAAGATGGAGAGTTTCAATTTGGTGTAGCTCAGTCAGATTGGCAATTTCATGCTTACAATGGTTCAAGCAAATGGGAAGGAAAACAGTTTAGTAACCTAAGAGCTGTTTTTTCAGTTCACAACGAACCTTTCCAAATTTGGGCTAGAAAAAAAGCAAAAGTAAAAGACTTTAAAGGGCTTAAAGGTAAGACTGTTAACATAGGAAATCCAGGTTCAGGTCAAAGAGGAACTATGGAAGTACTTATGCAAGCAATGGGAGTTGATAATAGTTACTTTAAAGGAGTAACTGAGTTAACTTCTTCTGAACAAGTTAAAGCACTTTGCGACGGTAAAATAGATGCTTATGGATATTCTGTAGGATTTCCAAATGGTGCTATGGAACAAGCAGCAACTTGTGCAGCAAAAGCATTACCAATTAATCTTACTGGCGGACCTGTTCAAGGTTTAATAGATGGTGCACCTTATTATGCAGCAGCTACAATACCTGCAGGTACTTATACAGGACAAAAAAAGGATGTAACTACTTTTGGTGTTAAAGCTACTGTAGTAACTAGTGCAGACGTTTCTGAAGAACTAGTCTATTTAGTAGTAAAAGCAGTTTTTGAAAATTTTGATGATTTTAGAAAACAACATCCTGCTTTTGGACCATTGGAAAAGAAAAATATGATAGCTGATGGTTTATCAGCTCCATTACATCCAGGTGCAATTAAATACTATAAAGAAGCTGGATTAATGTAATCTAAATTTAGTAAAATTATATTAAAAAGGCCCAATATATTTATTGGGCCTTTTTTTATAGTACTGTATCCTTATCAAAATGAATCAAAATATTGATAAAGTTAAAAGTAAAATTAGTGAAGATTTATCACCTACAAAAAAACTTTCAGGAATACATTTAAAAATTGTTGCCACTATAGCAATTATTTGGTCCTTATTTCAACTTTGGTACGCATCTCCATTTCCGTTTTGGTTTAATATTGGAATGTTTAAGGGTTTACCAGCTAGAGCTATTCATTTAGGTTTTGCATTATTATTGGCATTTTTAATATTCCCTGTCTCTAGGTCAAAAAAAATTTCGATTATTGATATTTTAATAAGTATTATAGGAGCTCTTTGTTGTCTTTATATTTATTTTTTTTATGATCAACTTGTAGATAGAGGAGGTATACTTTTAAAAATAACCTTAGGTCAAAATATTATTATACCAATCGAATTGATTATCGGAATGGTTGGTATATTAATTTTATTGGAAGCAACAAGAAGAGTCATAGGAATACCATTAGTTATAATTGCAGTTTGTTTTTTGTTATTTTCTTATTTTGGAAAGTATGCGCCAGATATGATTTCTCATGGAGGACTTTCATTAAAAAGGCTTGTTGGTTTTCAGTGGTTTGATCAAGAAGCAATATTTGGTATCCCTATTGGTGTCTCTGTAGATTTTATTTTCTTATTTGTTTTATTTGGAGCTCTTTTAGAAACCGCAGGTGGGGGACAATATTTTCTAAATTTAGCATTTGCTATGGTTGGTAAAATGAGAGGAGGACCTGCCAAGGCAGCTATACTTGGATCTGGAATGACTGGAATGATTTCTGGTTCATCAGTTGCTAATACAGTTACTACAGGAACATTTACTATCCCAATTATGAAAAAAACTGGATTTTCAAAAGAGAAAGCTGGAGCTATAGAAGTTTCATCTTCAGTTAATGGACAAATAATGCCTCCAGTAATGGGAGCAGCAGCATTTGTTATGGCGAGCTTTATTGGAGTTACATATTTTGAGGTTGTTAAACATGCATTTTTACCCGCGATAATATCCTATATAGCATTATTTTATATTTCCCATCTAGAGGCTTTAAAATTAAATCTTAAAGGAATGGATGAAAAAGACGTACCAAATTTAAAAAAAACTTTTTTAGGAGGTCTACATTTTTTGATTCCAATTTTTGTATTAATATACATGTTAGTAGTTTTAAGATTTACAGCTTCTTATTCAATATTTTATGCAACAATTTCACTAATTTTTGTAAATTTATTAGAAAAACTATTTAATTCAAAAGAAGATAAAAATTTTAAAAACTCTCTAAAATTATGGTTTAATCAAACTGTTGTTGGTTTTCAAAAAGGTGCAATAAATATGGTTGCTGTTGGTATTGCTATTGCAACAGCAGGCATAATAGTGGGAGCTGTAGGTTCTACAGGATTAAGTACAAATTTAATTATTGTAATAGAATCAGTAGCTAAGGATAATGTAATGGTTTTAATATTATTAACGATTATATTATGTTTGTTGTTAGGAATGGGTTTACCAACAACAGCTAATTATGTTGTTGTAGCGTCACTAATGTCAATGGTTTTAGTAGATGTTGGTAATGCTTCAGGTTTTATATTTCCTTTGATAGCTGTTCATCTATTTGTATTTTATTTTGGGTTGATGGCTGATGTAACACCACCAGTAGGTCTTGCATCATATGCTGCTGCAGGAATTTCGGGAGGGGACCCACTTAAAACTGGTGTTCAAGCATTTTGGTATAGTTTAAGAACAGGAGTTCTTCCGATTGTTTTTTTATTTAACCATGAGTTACTTTTAATAGGAATTAAAAATATCTGGCATGCATTGCTTGTAATTTCAACATCTTTAGTTGGTATATTAGTATTTACTGCAGCTACGCAAAGATGGTTTTTTAATAAACTTAGATGGTATGAAATTATAATTTTTTTAATTATATCTATATCCCTATTATCTCCTGACTTTGCTCTTAATAAGTTTTATCCAAAATATAATTTTAAAGATCCAAATCAAATAAATTTAATAAATTTAGAACCAAATAAAGAAATGCATTTAAAAGTTACAAGATTAAGCGAATATGGAGAAAGATATAAATTATTTGTTATTAAAAAAAATACTTTTGAAAATAAATTTAATTTAGAAGAATATGGAATTACTTTAGTTGAAAATGAAAATAAAATTATAGTTGATAATTTAAAGTGGAATGGCCTAGCAAAAAAAGAAGGTTTTGAGATTGGTGATATTATAAGTGAGTTTAAAATAGAAAATTTAGACAGACCTAATAAAGCTATAGTGTATCCAATTGCTCTGATATTCTTATTTATTTTTGGATATTTAAATTATAAAAGAAAATTAAATTAAATAAGTACTTTATTAGTTCTTTTCCAAATACCAGAAGCTAAAGCAATAATTCTTTTTTTACATTTTAGTTTACAGTCTAAAAAAACTAGAGATCTTGTTAATTTTTGTATGTTAACAATTCCAACAATTTCATCTCCTAGTCTTGTTCCATCAATAAATTTTATATCTAATGAAATTGTTACACATACTTTACCTTCCGAGACTCTATGGGCCGCAGTTCCTCCACCAGCATCTATAATTGAGGCGATGTATCCACCATGTGTAATTCCTGCTCTATTAAGATGATTTTTTTTTATTATGGTTTTAAATTCAAATTTTGTTTTTGATATTTTACGAAAAAATAAACCCCCATTATGTTTCATAAAACCAGATTTTAGACTGATTTGTTGGAATTTTTTACTCATTCAAATTATTAATGTTATTAATAACAAAACAATTATAACTGCAGAAAAAAAATATATAACTGATTTTTGTAAAGATATTTTCATGTTTTTCTCATATTTTGGCGCGCCTGCTAGGAGTCGAACCCAGAACCTCCTGGTCCGTAGCCAAGCGCTCTATCCAATTGAGCTACAGGCGCAATTTTTAAATAGTAATTTAACATATTCATTTTTTAATGTAATTTAACATTTAAACAATTATTGTACTTATATGCCTAAAAATTTAAAAGATATAGTTTTTGTTTCTGCTTTAAGAACATCCATTGGAAAATTAAATGGTATTTGTTCAAAGTATAAAAGTCATGAATTAGGTGCATCAGTAATTAAAGAAACTTTAAATAGAACAAATTTGGATCCAAAAAAAATTGATGAAGTTATAATGGGACAAGTTTTAACTGGTCTAACAGGCCAAAACCCTGCAAGACAGTCTGCTATGGGTGCAAATATACCAAATGATAAGACAGCCTATGTTATAAACCAAGTTTGTGGATCAGGATTAAGATCTGTAGCTGCTGCTTATCAATCAATATTAGTAAATGACGCAAAGATAATTATAGCTGGTGGACAAGAAAGCATGTCAAATTCTACAGAAGAAGCAATGTTAAAAGATGGTTTGATCGATGCTTACAACAATTATCATATGGGAATTACAGCAGAAAATGTTGCTGAAAAATGGAATATTAGTAGAAAAGATCAAGATCGTTTTGCATTTGAATCTCAAAATAAAGTACAGCAAGCTATAAAAAATAAAAAATTTAAAGAAGAAATAATATCTAATTTTCCAGATGAACATCCTAGATCTAATGTAACAATTGAGAATTTATCTGAGCTTAAGCCTGCCTTTAAAAAAAACGGAACTGTAACAGCTGGAAATTCATCAGGAATTAATGATGGAGCGGCAGCAGTCCTTCTAATGACGAGAAATGAGTCCGATAAACAAGAATTAAAACCTTTAGCAAAAATTATTTCTTGGGCAACTTGTGGTGTCGACCCAGCTCTAATGGGATCTGGACCTATACCAGCATCAAAAAAAGCTTTACAGAAAGCTGGGTGGACAATAAAAGATTTAGATTTAGTGGAATCGAACGAAGCATTTGCTGCTCAAAGCTTAGCCGTAATTAAAGAATTAAAAATTCCAATTGAAAAAATTAATGTAAATGGAGGGGCTATTGCATTAGGTCACCCAATTGGAGCTTCTGGAACAAGAATATTAGTTACACTAATTCATGAAATGATAAAACAAAATGCAAAAAAAGGACTTGCAACGCTATGTATTGGAGGAGGAATGGGAATAGCAATGTGTATAGAAGTTGATTAGTATTTCAAAGAGTTTAAATTTCTTTTTAATAATAATTTTTGAATCCAGAATCTAGCATCCAGTTCATCTTTACTTCTGATATTTAATATTTTTTTTACTATACTTTTAATCATTTTCGATTATGGACATTAAAGCTTGTCCAAAAAAGGCTTCAAATATGTTAGAAATATATCCTATTGTATTATATTTATGTGTATAGTTAGAATTTAATGAAACAAGAATTACTAGTTCCTGATATAGGAGATTTTGAAAAAGTAGAAGTTATAGAAGTTCTAGTAAAGGTTGCAGATAAAATAAAGAAAAATGATTCTGTTGTTACTTTAGAAAGCGACAAATCTAGTGTTGAAGTTCCAGCTACTCATGAAGGTACAGTTGAAAGTGTAAACGTTAAAGTTGGAGATAAAGTTTCTAAAGGTCATCTATTGTTGACTTTAACAAACCAAATTCAGCCAAAAGAGCAACCAAAAAAAATTATTGAAGAAAAATTACCACCAGATACAGAAAAAATTATTAATGAAGCAGAAAAAACTTTAATACTTAAAAAAGAAGTAGTTGAGAAAAAAGACAAAAAAATTAATAATGAAATTAGCAAAATCCAAATTACTAAAGATGGAGATATTGATCCTATCGAAACAAAAGAATGGTTAGAGTCACTTTCAGCAGTTCTGCAAAACGATGGAAAAAATAGAGCTCAATTTTTAATAAAACAATTAATTGAGCATTCTTACAAAGAAGGTTCAGATTTAGTTTTATCAAGAAATACACCATATATAAATTCAATACCTCCCGAAGAAGAACAAAAATCTCCTGGAGATCAAAATCTTGAGAGACGAATAAGATCATTAATCAGATGGAATGCTGCAGCAATGGTAGTCAGAGCAAACAAAAAGAATCCAGAACTTGGTGGTCATATAGGAACATTTGCATCAGCAGCTACTCTTTATGATGTTGGGATGAATCATTTTTGGAGGGCCAAAAATAATAAATTTGGTGGAGATTTAATTTATTTTCAAGGACATAGTGCTCCTGGAATGTATGCCAGAGCATTTCTCGAGGGAAGAATTACTTCAAAAGAACTAGATAAATTTAGACAAGAAGTTGATCCTGGAGGACTTTCTTCTTATCCTCATCCTTGGCTAATGCCAAAGTTTTGGCAGTTTCCAACTGTTTCAATGGGACTTGGCCCAATAATGTCAATTTATCAGGCAAGATTTAATAAATATTTAATTAATAGAGGTCTTTTAAAAGATGAAGGAAGAAAAATTTGGTGTTTCTTAGGAGATGGAGAAGCTGACGAACCAGAGTCATTAGGAGCAATTGGCTTGGCAGCTAGAGAGAATTTAGATAATTTAATTTTCGTAGTTAATTGCAATCTTCAAAGATTAGATGGCCCTGTAAGAGGAAATGGAAAAATCATTCAAGAATTAGAGGGAATATTTAGAGGAGCAGGCTGGAATGTATTAAAAGTTATTTGGGGATCATACTGGGATCAATTATTGGCTAAAGATAAAACAGGTCTTTTGATAAAAAGAATGGGAGAAGCTGTTGATGGAGAATACCAAGCTTTTAAAGCCAAAAGTGGAGCCTATGTGAGAGAAAAGTTTTTTGGCAAATATCCAGAATTGTTAGATTTAGTTTCTCAAATGACAGATAAGGATATTTGGAAATTAAACAGAGGTGGACACGATCCCCACAAAGTTTATGCAGCTTACCATAATGCTATGAAAAATAAGGGAACTCCAACAGTTATTTTAGCAAAAACAATTAAAGGATATGGGATGGGAAAATCAGGAGAAAGTATTAATACTACCCATCAACAAAAAAAATTAGGTGATGAAGATTTATTATATTTTAGAGATAGATTTGACGTGCCTTTAACTGACAAACAAGTAAAAAATGTTGAATATTATAGACCTTCTGAGAACTCTCCGGAAATAAAATATTTAAAGGAATGTAGGTTAAGACTAGGTGGAAATTTACCTGAAAGATCTTCTTTCGCAAAAGCTATTAAAACTCCACCGTCAGATATTTTTAGCGCTATGAAAGAATCTACAGGAAAAAAAGAAATGTCTACAACAATGGTTTTAGTGAGAATGTTAACGAGTTTACTGCGAGATAAAAATGTAGCATCACGTTTAGTTCCAATTATTCCTGATGAGGCAAGAACTTTTGGTATGGAAGGTTTTTTTCAAAAAATTGGTATCTATGCTCATGAAGGTCAAAAATATGAACCAGTGGATTCAGAGCAACTAAGTTTTTATAGAGAAGATGTGAAAGGACAAGTTTTAGAAGAAGGGTTAACAGAAGCTGGCGCTATGTCATCTTGGATCGCTGCAGGTACTTCGTATTCAAATCATGACATTTCAATGATTCCAATTTATTTATTTTATTCGATGTTTGGATTTCAAAGGGTTGGCGATTTAGCTTGGGCAGCTGGTGATAATCAAACTAGAGGCTTTTTAATTGGCGCAACAGCAGGAAGAACAACTTTACCAGGAGAGGGATTACAACATAATGATGGGCATAGTCACATAATGTCTTCAGTTATTCCAAATTGTAAATCATATGATCCCACATTTTCATATGAACTAGCAACAATATTCCGTGAGGGTTTAAGAAGAATGTATGAAAAACAGGAGAATATTTTTTATTATATAACTACAATGAATGAAAATTATACACATCCGGCAATGCCAAATGACAAAACTGTTGAAGAAGGAATATTAAAAGGAATGTATTTATTTAAAGAACATAAAAAATTTAAAAAAACAAAAATTCAGTTACTTGGTTCGGGAGCAATTTTAAGAGAAATGATCGCTGCAGCAGAAATTCTTGAAAAAGATTATGAAATAGACAGTAATGTTTGGAGTGTTACAAGTTTTAATGAACTAAGAAAAGAAGCATTAGAGATTGAAAGATACAATCTACTCAATCCAGATAAAAAACCAAAAAAAACATATGTAGAAAAATGCCTAACATCAACTGATGGACCAGTTGTTGCAGCATCGGATTATATGCGAATGAATTCGGATCAAATACAACCTTTCACATCAAAAAGTTTTTATTCCTTCGGAACTGATGGATACGGAAGAAGCGATACAAGAAAAAATTTAAGGAAATTTTTTGAAGTAGATAAGGAACATATTGTTACATATTCTCTAAGTGTTTTAGCAAAAGAACAATTAATATCTTCAAAGCTAGCTTTAGAGGCAATGAAAAAATACAAAATAAACCCAGAGAAACCAATTCCAACAAAATTATAAAATGCCAGAAGAAAAAATATTAGCAACACCAAAAGTAAGAAAGTTTGCAAGAGAATTAGGAACAAATGTTGCAGAAATACAGGGGTCGGAAAGAAAAGGTAGAGTAACTGAAGATGATGTAAAAAAACATATTAATAAGAAATTAGACTCAGGAGTAGGAAGTTTTAAAGAAAAAATAAAAAATGAATTTGAGCATTCAGAATTTGGTGAAATTGAAATTAAAGAAATGCCAAGAATTAAAAAAATTGCATCATCACACCTTACTAATTCATGGACAACTATCCCACATGTTACTCATCATGACGAAGCAGATATAACAGAAATGGAAGATTTTAGAATTTCACTAATTGATAATTTTACTGGTGAAAAAAAAAAAATTACTCCACTCGTATTTATTATTAAAGCACTAGTGGAGGCTTTAAAAAAATTTCCTAGCTTCAATTCTTCTATTGATGATATCGAAAGTGGCAAAATAACCTATAAAAAATATTTTCATATAGGTATTGCAGTGGATACACAACACGGACTTATGGTTCCTAAAATACGAAATGTTAATAAAAAAAAAATTGATAAAATTAGCGAAGAATTAAAAGATATAAGTGAAAAATGTAAAAAACTTAAAATAGATAAGAAAGAATTTTATGGGGGCTCAATTACAATTACTAGCTTAGGAGGTATAGGTGGTTCTTTTTTTACACCTATAATTAATTATCCAGAAGTTGCGATTTTAGGTGTAGGAAGAAGCTATAATAAACAAGTTTTTATTGATAACAAATTTGTAAATAGAAAGGTTCTTCCCATATCTTTGTCATATGATCATCGAATTATTGATGGCGCAGAAGCAGCAAGATTTTGTAACGAATTAAAAGAAAATCTTGGTACAAACTTCGCGTATAAATTATCCATGTAATTTGATTTGATGAAAAAAACACTATCTTTTATTGCATTAATTATTTGCACTTTTATCTGGGGTACAACTTTTATAGCACAAGATACGGGAATGGACGCTATAGGTCCATATACTTTTAATTCAGTAAGATTTTATGTAGCATTTATTGTTGTAATGCCATTCGTTTTTTTTGAAAGAAAGAAAATCAAGTTATTTGTTAAAGGCAGTGAAAAAAAATTTATTAAATTAATGATACCTGTCGGTCTTTCTTTATTTTTTGGCACACAACTTCAACAAATTTCTTTGCTTTATACAGATGTGGCAAATGCTGCTTTTTTTACAATTTTCTATGTACCGCTCGTTCCTATTATTGTTTATTTTTTATTTTCAGAAAAAATTCACTGGGCAATTTGGCCCTCAGCATTTGCATGTGTAATAGGTGGATATTTTTTAACTGATTTTGGCAATGCTACAGTTAGACTTGGTGATACTTTGGTATTAATTGGAGCAGTATTTTGGGCACTGCATATTATTTATATAGGAAGATTGGTAAGTGAATTTGATATGCCATTTCTAATTGCATTTTTACAAAATTTAGTTGTTGCAACTTTATCATTATTTTTAGCATTATTATTTGAGGAAATTAATTTAGAAAATATAAAGTTAGAAACTTTTGAAATATTATATGCAGGAGTATTATCTGGAGGTGTAGCTTTTGTATTACAACTTTTTGGACAACGAAATATCAATCCTGCTCCTGCAGCTATTATAATGTCATTAGAAGGAGTTTTTGCAACAATATCTGCGTGGATAATTTTAACTCAAATTTTAGGCCTAGGAAATATAATTGGTTGTACTTTAATTTTATTTGGAGTTTTATTTTCTCAGATTATTCCTTTTTACGAAACAAAAACTAAAAGTATATAATATAAAATAAAACTATTGCTAACAATAATCTGTATACAACAAAAACATTCAAAGAAAAATTTTTTATAAATTTTAGAAAAATTTTAATTGTTAACAATGAAAATACAAAAGATAAAAAAATTCCAACTAAAACTAGTATATTAAAATCTACACTTTGATTAAAAAGATCTTTTATCCCCAAGCTACTTGCACCTATCAAAGCTGGTATTGCTAAATAAAAAGAAATTTTTGTTGAGTCGGTTCTATTAAATCCTAAGATTCGTCCAGCAGTTATTGTAATTCCTGCTCTACTTACTCCAGGTATTAATGCTAAAATTTGAAAAAGACCAATTATTAAAACTGACTTTATGTTAAAATCTGCATCTATTTTTTTTGAAAATTTATTTTTGTCTGCTATGTAAAGCAAAATTCCAAAAAATAAAGTTGCCCAAGCTATAATTTTAATGTCTCTAAAGTAGTCAATTATATTTGAAGTGTATAATAAATATCCAATAATTATTAGAGGGAGAGATCCTATTAATATTTTATAAAATAAAGATTTATTTTTTCTATAATTAAAAATATCTTCTTTAAAATAAAAAAGTATTGCTAACAAAGATCCTAAGTGAAGACTAATATCTATTAGCAATGATTGATTGTTGAATTTATAGATATTTGAAACTAAAATTAAATGAGCTGCAGAACTCACAGGTAAAAATTCTGAGACACCTTGAATAATTGAGAGTAAAAAAATTTCAATAAAATTTGAGATCATTTAACTTATTTATAAATAACTTTAAATTGTGTCTAATTCTTATTGAAACTTAGCGCATACCAGGTATGCATAAATGTTAAAAAAGTAGTAATATATGCGAATAATTAAAAAAAAAGGTCATAAATTATGACCTAGTTTTGCTTTAATTAGTGCAAATCATCCTATAAGTTTCCTCAAATGCCAAAAAAAATGCTTAAATTTGTTGATATAGACAAAGAAAATCCATCTAAAAGAGAAGTTGTATCTAGAAAGGAAGATTTTAACGAAATTTACAAAGAATTCATTAACGCTAAAGCAAAAGAGCAATCAAGCAGATGTTCCCAATGTGGAGTCCCTTTTTGTCAGGTTCATTGTCCTTTGGGAAATAATATTCCGGACTGGTTAAAGCTTACTGCAGAAGGAAGATTATTGGAGGCTTACGAATTATCTCAAAGTACAAATAATATGCCAGAAGTATGTGGAAGGATTTGTCCCCAAGATAGATTGTGTGAAGGAAACTGCGTAATTGAACAATCTGGCCATGGAACAGTAACAATAGGATCAATAGAAAAATATATTACAGAAAATGCTTGGGAAAAAGGATGGATTAAACCTATTAAAATAAAAAATGAAAAAAAACAAAGCATTGGTATTGTAGGAGCTGGACCTGCAGGATTAGCAGCTGCTGAAGAACTGCGTAAATTGGGCTATAAAGTGAGTATTTACGATCGGTATGACAGACCTGGAGGTTTACTAATTTATGGAATTCCAAATTTCAAATTAGAAAAATACGTAGTTGAAAGAAGAACAAAATTACTAAGAGAGAGTGGGATAAAATTTATTCAAAACTTCGAAGTAGGAAGAGATCAAACATTAGATCAATTGAGAAAAAAGCATGATGCAATTTTAATAGCTACAGGTGTTTATAAAGCACGACAAATAGAGATACCTGGAAATGATTTAAAAAATATTTTTCCAGCGATGGAATTTTTAACTGCCTCAAATAAAAAAGGGCTAGGAGATAAAGTAAGCTTATTTGACGATGGAACATTAAACGCAGAAGGAAAAGATGTTGTAGTAATTGGTGGTGGAGATACCGCAATGGATTGTGTAAGAACTGCTGTTAGGCAAAATGCCAAATCAGTCAAATGTCTTTACAGGAGAGACAAAGCGAACATGCCAGGCTCTGCAAGAGAGGTTGCAAACGCAGAAGAAGAGGGAGTTGAATTTGTTTGGCTGTCTAGTCCTAAAGAATTTTTGGGTGAAAATAAAATAGAAAAAATAATAGTTGATAAAATTAAGCTGGGAAAACCAGATGAAAGCGGCAGAAGAAAACCAGACATACAGGAAAATTCAGAATTTGATATTAAAACAGATATGGTTATTAAATCTTTAGGATTTGACCCAGAAAATCTTCCAAAATTATTTAATTCAGTAGAATTACAAATTACAAAGTGGGGAACTTTAAAAACAAATTTTGATACGATGGAAACAAATTTATCTGGTGTTTTTGCAGCTGGCGACATAATAAGAGGTGCTTCCTTAGTAGTTTGGGCAATTAAAGACGGCAGAGATGCAGCGACATCTATAAAAAAGTTTTTAGAAAAAAAAGAAATTAGTGAAAAAAAAGTTGCATAATGAAAAATTTTAAAAAGAATTTAAAAATTTTGGAAAAAAATCATGTTTATTCTAAAAGTATGGAACACGATGCTTGTGGTGTTGGATTAGTTGCTTCAACCGAAGGTAAAAAATCAAGAAAAGTTGTTGAATACGGCATTAATGCTTTAAAAGCTGTATGGCATAGAGGAGCTGTAGACGCCGATGGTAAAACTGGTGATGGAGCCGGCATTCATGTTGAGATACCCCATGATTTTTTTGTAGAAAAGATAGAAACTAAGGGACATAAGCACGATAATTCTAAAATATGTGTAGGAATGGTTTTTTTACCAAGAGATGATTTTAACTTTCAAGAAGATTGCAAGACTATAGTTGAGAAAGAACTTACTAAATCTAATTTTAAAATTTATGGTTGGAGACAAGTTCCAATAAATACAAAAGTTTTAGGTGATAAAGCAAATAGTAATAGACCTGAAATTACTCAAATACTATTTAAGCATAATGATAAAAATTTAATTGATAAACCATTGGAAAGAAAGCTTTATGAAATTAGAAGAAAGATTGAAAAAGAAATTATAAAAAATAATATAGAAGGATTTTATATTTGTTCATTTAGTTCAAAATCAATAATTTATAAGGGAATGTTTTTGGCAGAAGCATTAGCCGATTTTTATCCAGATTTGAACGACGAAAGATTTATATCAAGATACGCGATTTTTCATCAAAGATTTTCTACCAATACATTTCCAAGTTGGTATTTAGCTCAACCCTTCAGGGCACTTGCTCACAATGGGGAAATAAATACTTTTAAAGGAAATTGTAATTGGATGAAAGTTCATGAAGATGAAATTCAAAGTTCACTATTTGATGATATAGAAAATTTAAAACCTGTAATACAACCTGGGGCCTCAGACTCCTCAGGCTTAGACAATGTTTTTGAGTTGCTAAATATATCTGGACAATCGGCACCTTTAGCAAAATTAATGCTGATTCCAGATGCATGGTCAAAAAAAAGTAAAATTTTGCCTAGAGATCACCAAAGATTATTTAACTTTTTAAATAGCACTATGGAGCCTTGGGATGGTCCGGCAGCAATTGCAGCAACAGATAATGAATGGGCAATTGTAGCTAATGACCGAAATGGTTTACGCCCCTTGAGGTATACTTTAACGAAAGACAAATTTCTTTTTGCTGGATCCGAAACAGGAATGATCGAATTGGACGAAAAGCAAATTATTTTAAAAGGAAGGTTGGGACCTGGTGAAATTATTGGTGTAAAAATCGATAAAGGAAAAGTTTTTAATAATAGCGATATAAAAAATTATTTAGCAAAAGAATTTAAACATTTTAATAACCAAATAATTGATTTAGATAAAAAAATTAAAGTTGAAAAGGAAAAATCTATTTTTTCTGGATCTGAATTGAGAAAAAGACAACATGCTTTTGGTATAAGTATTGAGGATCTTGAGATGATTTTGCACCCAATGGCAGAAGACTCAAAAGAAGCTGTTGGTTCTATGGGTGACGATACTCCACTTGCAGTTTTGTCAGATCGTTATAGACCGTTATATCATTTTTTTAGACAAAACTTTAGTCAAGTCACAAATCCACCAATTGATTCATTAAGAGAAAATAAAGTTATGAGTTTAAAAACTAGATTTGGAAATTTAGGAAATATATTAAATTTTGATAAATTGACTAAAGAAAACATTTATGTTTTAGAAAGTCCTATATTATCAAATTCACAATTTGAAAAATTTATAAAATTTTTTGGTAAAAACTCAAAAACTATTAATTGCACTTTTGCTACAAATCAAACTCTTAAAGAGGCTTTAGATAATATTCAAAAAGAATCAGTAATCGCAGTAAGACAAGGCACAACTCAATTAATATTAACAGATAGACTTTTATCTGAAGATAAAATTGCAATTCCAATGCTTTTGTGTGTTGGAGCAATTAATAATTATTTAATTAAAAATAAATTAAGAGGATATGTTTCAATAAACGTACAAACTGGTGAAAGTTTGGATACACATTCATTTGCAACAATTTTAGGAGTTGGAGCAACCACAGTTAATCCTTATTTAGCTATTGATAGCTTATATCAAAGATATGAAAAAAAACTTTTTGGAAAATTAAGTTTCGATGAGTGTGTTGAAAGATATATTAATGCAGTAAATTCTGGACTTTTAAAGATAATGTCAAAAATGGGAATTTCAGTTTTAAGTTCTTATAGAGGTGGATGTAATTTTGAAGCTGTTGGATTGAGCAGATCTATAGTTTCAGACTACTTTCATGGCGTAACTTCAAAAATATCAGGAATTGGGCTAACAGGAATAGAAAAAAAAATAAAAAATATACATAGAGAAGCATTTCTGAGTAATGACAATGTATTACCTATTGGAGGAATTTATAGATATAGAAAAAATGGAGAAGTTCATCAATATCAAGGTGAATTAATTCATTTACTTCAAAGTGCTGTAACTAAGAATTCATTTGATCTATACAAAAAATATGCCAAAGGAATTTATAATCTTCCACCAATAAATATTAGAGATTTAATTGATTTTAGAAAAAGATATTTAAAATCTTCTATAGATATAACAGAAGTCGAACCACTAACAGAGATCTTAAAAAGATTTGGAAGTGGAAGCATGTCTCACGGTGCACTATCAAAAGAAGCTCATGAAACTTTGGCGATAGGAATGAATAGAATTAAAGGAGCATCCTGTAGTGGAGAAGGTGGTGAGGATGAAAAAAGATTTACTTTAATGGAAAATAATGACAGCGCGAACTCAAGAGTAAAACAAATTGCATCAGCTAGATTTGGTGTAACAATTAACTATTTAAATAACTGTAACGAGATAGAAATTAAAATTGCTCAAGGGGCTAAACCAGGTGAAGGGGGACAGCTACCTGGATTTAAAGTAACTGATGAAATTGCCAAGTTAAGACATTCTACACCGGGAGTTACATTAATATCTCCACCTCCTCATCATGATATTTATTCTATAGAAGATCTTGCTCAATTAATTTATGATTTAAAACAAGTAAATCCAAACGCAAGAGTAGGAGTTAAGTTAGTTGCCTCTTCAGGAGTTGGAACAATAGCTGCAGGCGTAGCAAAAGCAAAGGCAGATATAATATTAATATCAGGGCATAACGGTGGTACAGGAGCTACGCCGCAAACTAGTGTTAAATATGTTGGGATACCTTGGGAGATGGGCTTGACAGAAGTAAATCAGGTTTTGACATTAAATAATTTAAGGGAAAATGTGACATTAAGAACAGACGGAGGAATTAAAACAGGAAGAGATGTTGTTATTGCAGCAATGATGGGTGCAGAAGAATATGGAGTAGCCACTACAGCACTTGTAGCCATGGGATGTATTATGGTTAGACAATGTCATTCAAATACTTGCCCAGTAGGGGTATGTACTCAAGATAAAAAATTAAGAGATAAATTTACTGGAACTCCAGAGAAGGTTGTTAATTTGTTTACATTTATTGCTCAAGAAGTTAGAGAAATTTTAGCAGCCCTAGGTTTTAAAACATTAAATGAGATTATTGGACGTACCGATTTATTAAAACAAGTTAGTACAGGATCTTCAAATCTGGATGATCTAGATTTGCATCCTCTATTTGTTTTACCCGATTCTGGAGAGCAAAAAAGATATTGTAAAGAAAAAAAAATTACTAAAGTTCCAGATACTCTAGATCAAAAAATACTTTCTGAAATCAAAAATAATATTGGTAAAAATCAAATAGTTGAAAATGAATTTAATATAAAAAATATTCATAGAGCTGTTGGCACAAGAATATCCCATCACTTGCTTAAAAAGTATGGTTATAATAAATTAGAGGATAACTTTCTAACTCTAAAATTTAAAGGTTCAGCCGGACAGTCATTCGGCGCGTTTGGAATTAAAGGATTAAAACTATTACTTAAAGGTGATGCAAATGATTATGTTGCTAAAGGTTTGTCTGGAGCATCAATTTCAATAAAGCTGTCTGATGAGAGTAATTTAAATTCAAATGAAAATACTATTATTGGAAATACTGCATTGTATGGCGCTACTTCAGGAAAACTTTTTGCAGCTGGCCAAGCCGGCGAACGATTTGCAGTTAGAAATTCAGGCGCAATTTCTGTCATAGAAGGTTGTGACACTAATGGATGTGAATATATGACAGGTGGAGCAGTAGTTATTCTTGGTCAAGTAGGTGATAATTTTGCTGCAGGAATGACAGGTGGTATGGCTTTTATTTATGATATAAATAATCAATTTGAAAAAAGAGTAAACAGTGAAACTGTAATATGGCAAGTACCAGAAACAGATTATTGGATTAATTATATAAAAAATTTAGTAAAAGAGCATTTTGAAGAGACAAATTCAAATTTGTCCAAAGAAATACTTAAAAATTTTGATAAGGAAATTTTGAACTTTGTTCAGGTTTGTCCAAAAGAAATGATAGATAAATTAAAAAATCCAATAAGTTTAAAACCAATTATAAAAGAAGTTAGTTAAAAAATGAAAGATTTAAGTATATTTTGTTTTGGATTTGGTCAAGTAGCAAAAAATTTTATAACTAAACTTTGTTTAGAAAAAATTAAAGTTCATTTAAGTGTTACTTCGAGAGATAAAATAAAAGAAAAAAAATTTAATGAAATTAATTATAATAATTTCTATTTTGAAGATAAAAGTTTTGACCCCGAATTAATTGCCAAACTTAAAGAAGCTACACATATTTTAATATCAATTCCACCAGCAATTGGAAATGATTTAGTCTTAAAAAATTTTTCAAAAATAATAGAAGAATGTAATCCGGTGTGGATTACATATTTATCGGCAACTAGCGTTTATGGAGATCATAAAGGCCGATGGGTGAATGAAGAGAGTAATACACTTCCAACATCTGTTAATGGTATAGCAAGACTTAAAGCAGAAAAATTGTGGATTTCTTTATTTGAAAAAAAAAAATTGCCAATACAAATATTTAGATTATCTGGCATTTATTCTGATCAAAATAATATATTTAAAAGATTAAAATCTGGGAATGCAAATATTGTTAATATAAAAAACCATCTTTTTTCAAGAGTACACGTGGAAGATATCGCTAACATTTTATTTAAATCTTTATCAAATTTTAAACCTGGAGAAATATATAATATCTCCGATGATAAACCGGCTTCATCCGAAGAAGTAACGTCATACGCCGTAAAAATATTAAATATAGAAAAGCCAAAAATTATTGAAGTAGAAGATATTCAAAGTGAAATGTTAAGGAATTTTTATAAAGATTCAAAAAAAGTAAGTAATGAAAAAATGAAAAATTTTTTTGATTATAATTTAAAATTTCCAACATATGTTGAAGGTTTAGAAAACATTAGAAACAATCTTGCTTAATTCACTATTTATCTTTTTCAAATTTTTTTTACTTGATAAGCTGTGATCTCCATTTTTTATTATAACAATTTTTTTTTTAGCGTTTTTAAATAATTTAAGAATTTTTTTTGAATAAATTACCGGCACCACTTCATCCTTACTTCCATGCAACATAGTTAAATAAATTTCAGATTTAATATTTTTATTAAGAACTTTGTTTTTTCTTCCATCTTTTATTAATTGATATGTTATTGGATATTCATAGTCTCCATATTTAAGATTGTATATTCCTTTTTTTTTAGTTTCATTTTTCATTTTTTTTGTAAATTTTTTCCACATTAGTCTTTCTAAAAATTCTGGAGCAGATCCAATTCCTAAAAAACCTTTAATTTGATTTTTGAAAAATTTAAATTGATTAATTGCTAGCCAAGCACCCATACTTGAGCCTATTAAAATAAAGTTATTTTTTTTTACAATTTTTTTAATTACTAGCTTAACTTCGTCAGTCCATTGACTAATGTTTCCTGTAGTAAATTTTCCTGAAGATTTTCCATGACCAGAATATTCAATTCCTAGAAATCCTAATTTTTTTTTTTTAGAAAATTTTTGAAAATTTAAAGGTTTTTCACCCTCCAGGTCTGACATAAAACCATGAAGAAATATTATATAGAGGTTTTTCTTAAAATAATTAGTCAAATATCTAATTTTTTTACTTTTTGATATTTTTATGTATTTAAATCTTCTCATAAAAGTTTATTAGAATAATTTCTTATTGTATAGTTCTATCAAATGTCATCTAAAATAAAAGTTTTACAGGTAATTCCAACTTTAGGATATGGAGGTGCTGAAACAGGATGTTATGATTTAGCACATTATTTGTATGAACAAAATTGTTCATCTTATATTGTAACTAGTGGTGGTGAATTGCTTAAGTATATAAACAAAAATAGAGTAAAAGTAATTAGACTACCAGTTCATAGTAAAAATCCATTACTTATATTAATTAATGCAATAATTTTAAGTTTCATTATTTTATTTTTAAAAATTTCAATTGTTCACGCAAGAAGTAGAGCTCCAGCATGGTCATGCTACATTGCAACTAAAATTACTAGAAGAAAATTTGTGACAACTTTTCATGGAACTTATAATTTTAATAACGTTTTTAAAAAATTTTACAATTCTATAATGTTGAAATCCGATCTAATAATAGCTGGTTCAAATTTTATTTTTTCACATATAAATGAAAATTATCCAGAATATTTAAATTCAAAAAAAAAGTTTTTAGTAATATTTAGAGGCATTAATACAGATTATTTTGATGGTTCAACAATACTAGATACAGATGAAGATAAACTATTAAAAAAATGGGAAATCAAAAGAGGAAAAAAAATAATATTGTTACCTGGAAGATTGACTGAATGGAAAGGTCAAGAATTATTTCTCGAAGCTATAAATTTAGTTAATATACAATTAGGACATGAAGCATTTTATGCTGTAATACTAGGTAGCGATCAGGGAAGAAAAATTTTTAAAAAAAAACTTATCAGACTTGTTGATCAATATCGGCTTAGTAATCAGGTAAGATTTATTGATGAATGTAAAAAAATGCCTGTAGCATATAAAATTGCGAATATTGTCATATCGTCATCAATTGAAGCAGAATCATTCGGAAGAGTATCTGTAGAAGCTCAATCAATGGAAAAACCAATTATAGCTAGTAATATTGGTGGTTCAAATGAAACAATAGTAAATAATAAAACTGGTATATTATTTGAGTCAGGAAATCCAGAGGCATTGAGTGCAAAAATAGTAGAGGTTTTGCAACTAGATGAAACAACATTGAAATTAATGGGTAATGAAGGTAGAAAAAATGTAGTAAAAAAATTTAATATTGAAAAAATGTGCTTTACTACATATTCAGAATATAAAAAATTAATTAACTAATGCCAAATATAAAATTACCTGATGGTAAAAATATAAACTTTTCTAAAAAAGTTAATGGTTTAGAGATTGCAGAAAAAATTAGCAAGTCTTTAGCTAAAGAAGCACTTATTATGAGTGTAAATAACGATTTAAAAGATTTAAGTTTTGAAATTGAAAAAGACTCTACTGTTAAAATTTTTACTTCTAAAGATAAGGAAGGCCTAGAAACAATCCGACACGATACAGCTCATATTTTAGCAATGGCTGTTCAAGAATTATTTCCTGGAACTCAAGTAACAATAGGACCAACTATAGAAGACGGTTTTTATTATGATTTTTCTAGAAAGGAACCTTTTACCGAAGGAGACTTGAAAAAAATTGAACAAAAAATGTCAGAAATAGTTGATAGAAATGAAACTACACATAGAGAAGTTTGGGATCGTGATAAAGCTATATTACACTTCAAAAAAATTGGTGAGAAATATAAATCTGAAATTATTAACGAAATTCCTAAAGATGAAGAAGTTTCAATTTATTTTCATGGAAAATGGCACGATTTATGTAGAGGACCTCATTTAACTTCCACTGGTAAGATTGGAAAGAATTTTAAACTAACAAAAGTAGCGGGCGCTTATTGGAGAGGCGATTCAAAAAATGAAATGCTTCAAAGAATATACGGAACTTCTTGGGCTTCAAAAAAAGATTTAGAAAATTATATAAAAAGATTGGAAGAAGCAGAAAAAAGAGACCACAGAAAATTAGGAAAAGAAATGGATCTTTTTCATTTTAGAGAAGAGAGTCCTGGGTCAGTTTTTTGGCATGAAAAAGGATGG
>CABYVA010000006.1 GCA_902522325.1 uncultured Pelagibacteraceae bacterium | reverse complement strand
ATAATTGCATCTACTTCTCTTATATGAGATAAAAATTTATTACCTAATCCTTCTCCTTTGGAGGCACCCTTGACAAGTCCGGCAATATCGACAAAGGAAATTGTAGTGCTAATTTTTTTTTTAGATTTAGAAATTTTTGCCAGTTCGTCTAACCTGAAGTCTGGAACATTAACAACTCCAATATTTGGATCAATTGTACAAAAAGGAAAATTTTCAGCTTGGGCTTTATTTGAATTTGTTAAAGCATTAAATAAAGTTGATTTGCCAACATTTGGCAGACCAACAATTCCGCATTTAAAACTCATTGATTATTATTTACTGTACTAGAAAAAAGATCTAATTTTTTATCAAGTAATATTGCTATAGAGTCGGTTATGTTTTCTGTAATTTTTTCTAGTTTCTTTATTTCATCTTCATCAAAGTCTTTTAAAACATAATCTGAAGTTGCAATTTTTGAATTAGGTTTGCCAATACCTATTCTAACTCTTGAATAATCTTTTCCTATAAACTTATCAATTGACTCAATTCCATTATGACCAGCGCTTGATCCACCAAACTTAGCTTTAATTTTTCCAAAATCAATATCAAGATCATCATGAAAAACAATTACATTTTCGGCATCAATTTTAAAATATTCTATTAATTCTCTGATACAGATACCGGAATTATTCATGAACGTTAGAGGTTTAATAGCATAAACTTTTTTTTTGTTTATGTTTCCAGTTGTAAGTAGTCCTTTAAATTTTGGTTTTTGTTTTGATAAGCTAAATTTTTTATTGATGGAATCAATAATTTTGAAACCTATATTGTGTCTATTATTTTCACTATTAGGAGTTGGGTTTCCTAATCCTACGAATAAAAGCATAATTTTTTGATATTAATACTAATAGTTTTCACTCTTTATAAGATTATTTTTTTTCTGGTGAGGCTTTTTTTTTATCGTCTTCCTTTTTACCAGCTTCTTTCTTTTCACCTTCTTTTTTATCACCCTCTTTTTTTTCACCTTCTGAAGCTTTAACTTCACCTTCAGTTCCCCCTTCAGCTGCAGCAGCTCCTTCCGTTCCTTCTTCTCCTTCAGCTACTTCTGCTGGTTTTTCAGGTTCTTTAATTATTGTTGGTGCCGCAACAGTTGCCACCACAAAGTCTCTGCCTTGGATTGTAGGTGTAACTTTTTCTGGTAATTTTATTGAAGAAATTTTTATACTAGAACCAATATCAAGACCTTCTAAATCTACAATCAGTTCAGTTGGAATATTTTCTGTTGGACATTTTAGCTCTACTTTTCTTCTAACTATGTTTAGAACTCCACCTCTTTTTAGACCAGGAGATTTTTCATTATTAATAAACTTCACGGGTATTTCTAGTGTTATTTTTCCCCCTTTAACTATTCTTAAAAAATCAATGTGAATAGGTTCATCAGTAATTGGATCCCATACTATTTCTTTTGGTAATACATTTTCAGGTTTTCCATCAATTGTTATAGATAATATATTTGATAAAAAATTTTCTTTATCAAGCAAAACTTTAAGAGTTTTTTTAGAAATAGAGATTTTTTGATTTTCATTCTTGCCACCATAGATGATAGCCGGAACATTACCTTTTGTTCTTAGAGAATTAATTTCCCCTTTTGTATTTGTTTTTCTAATGCTTACATCTATTGAATTCATAAAAACAACGGTTTTTATCTTATGTTCTTTAATAACTCAAGAAAATTATTTGAATAAGTCTGAAACTGAAGTGGAGTTGGAAATTCTTTTAATAGCTTCACTTAACAAGTTAGACATTGTTAACACCTCTATATTTCTAGCTTTTTTTATCTTATTAGAATTATCGATTGTATCAGTAACTACTAATTTTTTAATTTTAGATTTTTTAATTTTTTCAACTGCATCGCCACTTAAAACGCCATGAGTAATATAAACATGAACTTCTTTGGCGCCTCTATTCATTAAGGCTTGTGCAGCATTTACAATGGTTCCACCAGAGTCAATTATATCATCAACAATTATACAAGTTTTACCATTTACATTTCCAATAACATTCATTACTTGTGATTTTCCAGGAGAAGGTCTTCTTTTATCAATTATCCCGATACCGATATCTAATTTTCTTGCAAGCGCTCTTGTTCTTTCTACTCCTCCGACATCAGGAGCTACACAAATTAAGTTTTTTCTATTTAAATTCTTTTTAATATGTCTCGCGAAAATTGGAGTCGCAAAAAGGTTATCAACAGGAATATCAAAAAAGCCTTGTATTTGGCCAGCGTGCAAATCAACAGTTACAACTCTATCCGCTCCAGCTTTAGTTATTAAATTTGATACTAGTTTTGCAGATATCGAGGTTCTCGGAGCAACTTTACGGTCTTGTCTAGCATAACCAAAATAAGGTATTACAGCTGTAATATTTTTTGCGGAAGATCTTTTTAACGCATCTATACATAATAAAAGTTCCATTAAATTATCATTCGCTGGAGCAGAAGTAGATTGAATTAGAAATATACTATTACCTCTAATGTTTTCATTTATTTCTATGTAAATTTCTCCATCAGCAAACTTTCTAATGCTCGAATGAACTAATTTCGTTTTTAAATTTTTTGATATTTTTTGACTGAGGTTCTTATTGCTGTTTCCTGTAAGAAGTTTCATTTTATGAGAACCTTATTTAATCATAATTATTGAAATATTTCTACCATAATCACCTTCATTGTTATGAGCTGATCTTCTAGCACTAAAAAAATTATTTTTTTTGTCATATGTATCTTTGTTGATTAATTCTAAGTTTTTTATACCCAACTGTCTTAATTGATTATAAACATATTTATTAAGGCAAAAATATGTTTTGTTTTTTTTAGTTTTAAAAAAAATAATACTTTTTTTATCTTTTTTAATGAATTTTTGCTTAAATTTTTTTTTTACTTCGTAATTCTTTCCTGTAATGCTAGGACCAACAATCGCGTAAAGATTTTTTAAACTACTTCCTTTTTTTAAAAAAAAATTTATTACTTTAGTAACAATGCCTTTGTATGCACCTTTCCAGCCAGCATGTACAGCTGATATAATTTTTAACTTTTTATCGTAAATCAATACTGGAACACAATCTGCAGTTAAAACCCCAAGCGCTACATTTTTTGTTTGAGTTATTGAAGCGTCTGATTTGATTTTTTTTTTAAAATTGTAGTTATTTTTGATAAAAAAAATTTTGCTACTATGTATTTGATGTAAAAGTACAAGTTTATTTCTATGGCATCCAATTTTTTTACAAATAATTTTTATATTTTTTAATATATTTTTTTTTTTATCAGAAGAACCAAAACCACAATTTAAACTTTTATATATTCCAGAAGATTTACCCCCAGTGCGATCAAAGAAACCATGCTTTATGTTTTTGAATTTTTCTAGTTTTCTTGAAGTAATCAAAATTAAAATCCTAGTTTAAAATTTATATTTTTTTTAGAGATAAACATTACTTTAAATAGCCTACCCATAAAATTTTTATCAATTAAACGTTTTAATCTATAATAAATATCAGCTTTTTTTGAAAAAGGTAAATTAATAGAAATCATTTCGGCTCTTTTTAAAATTCCAAGATTTGTTAGGAATTTTTCCTGACTGGTCACACCAATAGTTTTTAACTTAAGTTTATCTATTATTCTTTTTAAAAGATTAAAATTAACACAATACGTGATATCTGCTTTTCCAAAGTTATTTAAAATATTATTGTATCTATGATTTAATACTGATTGTAGAGTATTTTTCATATTTTCACTGAAATACCCGTAATCAATAATCAGTAATCCACCTTCAGAAGATCTAATTTTTTTTGATATTATTTTAAGATAACTATTTGCCAAAGGTGAAAACTCAATAAATTTTTGTTGATATGAAATTTTAAATCCAATTTTTTTTTCTAATTTTTTAATATTTGTTAATATATCTAAAAATCTTGTTTTACCAGATTCAAAAAATTCAACATTTCTTTCATACCATTTATTATTTTTTTTTATAAATTGCTTTATAGGCAATGCATCAAAAAATTCATTTCCAATAAAAATATTTGTATTTTTTGGAAGTTTATTTAAATCTTTCAACCAAGTTATATTTTTTTTTTTAAGATTCTTTTTTTGTAAGTTTTTTAAATAAATACTTTTTTCATATATAAAAATTTTGCAACTTTTTTTAATATGGGGAAATTTTTCAAATGTATTTATAATTTCTTTCAACATTGAACCGTTTCCTGCGCCTAATTCAATTAGATTGATTTTTTTCGGGCATTTAAGATTTTCCCAAAAAGAGATTATCCATATAGCAATCATTTCTGAAAATAGTATAGAAATATTTGGTGCAGTTATAAAGTCACCTTTTTTTCCAAAAGGATTTTTTTTCATGTAATAGCCAAATTTTTTATTGTAAAGAGCTTCGTTTACATATTTATCGATAGGTAAAATTTTTTTTTTAGATTTCATTTTTTTTTGTAAAAAAAAGATAAGTGCCAAAAATTAAAAAAATTACACTTATTATTTGACCAAATGTTAATTGAAAAAATAAGAAACCTAATTGAGGATCGGGTACTCTGAAAAATTCTAAAAAAAATCTAAATACTGAATAAAAAATTAAAAAAATTGACGAAATTAGACCAGTTTTAGATAAATAGTTTTTTTTATAAAAAAAATTCAACAAAATGAATAATATAATCCCTTCAAAAATAGCTTCATATATTTGCGAAGGGTGTCTTGGAATATTATCAATTGCAATAAATTTAACCGACCACGCCACATCAGTTTCTCTTCCATAGAGTTCTGAATTTATAAAATTTGCAATTCTTCCTAAAAATATACCTATAGGTGCTACTAAAGAGATTAGATCCAGAAAAATAAAAGAATCAATTTTATGTTTTTTACTAAATATAGTAACAGCTACGAGAACACCAATGAGGCCACCATGAAAAGACATTCCTCCATTCCAGATCATAAAAATCTCAAAGATATTTTTAAGGTAATATTCTAAATTGTAGAATAATATATATCCTAGTCTACCACCAATAATGATCCCTATGATGATGTAAGTAATAAGATTATCAAGTAAAGCAAGTAATTTTTTATCATTAGCTAATATTTTCTTGCAATACAACCAACCAAATATAATTCCAAAAATATAGGCCAAAGAATACCATCTAATTTCTAAAGAAAAAATTTGAAAAGCTACTGGGTCAATATTATTAATAAACATTTTAATATAATAAATGTAGAATATATTAATTTTATAAATGATTATATGTCAAAATCAAAATTAGTAATTGATAGATTAGCCAAGTTATTTGAACAGGGTTTAGTATCTTATAAGGATTTAAACACTGAAATTTTAAATATATTGAGATCGAAAAAAGATGAGATAATTTTTAGAATGAAACTAGCCAGTAAGGAAGAAATTGAGATTTTAAATAAAAGAATTGGAAATCTAGAAAAAAAATTAGAAAAATTTGAAAAAAAATTAAGTAAAAAAAAAACTAAAAGGGCAAAGTAACTCTTACTCTTAGTCCATTTTGAGGAGATTTATCTAAAGCAATATTTCCTCCATGCGATCTCACAATATCTGAGGCAATAGACAATCCAAGTCCAACACTAGATTTTGAATCTCCTCTACTTTTATTTATTTTGTAAAAAGGTTTAAAAACATTTTCATATTCGCTATTTGAAATTCCAGGACCATCATCATCAATAGTTATAAATATGTTATCTTTTGCTTTTTTCATTTGTATATCAACTTTATTTGCATATTTTGTAGCATTATCAATCAAATTACTAATACATCGAGTAATTAAATTTTTTCTACCCATCATATAAATATCTTTAGAGAATTCAGAGGTAATTTTTTTATTTTCATATTTTTTAATTATATTTTCAATAAGATTGGAAATATTAAATTTTTCAGTTTTATCTGCGAAACTGGAACTTGCAAATTGTAAATATTCATTAAGCATTTTTTCCATTTCAAGCACATCATCTGACAGTTTTTTTGCAATGTTTTGATCTTTTATAAATGCAAGCTGTAATTTTATTCTTGTTAATGGCGTTCTTAAGTCGTGACTTATTCCAGACAACATTTCTGATCTTTGATTTAAATGTCTCATTATTCTTTTTCTCATTCTATCAAATTCGTATCCTGCTTGTCTTATTTCTTGTGCGCCAGAAGGTCTAAACTCATCTATCTCTTCACCTCTTCCAAATCTAGCTGATGCTTTTGCCAAATTAGTTATTGGTCTGGTTTGATTTTTTAAAAAAATTAAGGATATAAAAATTAACAGGAAAGCAGGCAAAGTAATCCACAATGCAAACATTCTTGCTGAAGAACTTATTACTCTTTCTTTAGGAACTAAAAATTGAAAATATCCATTTAGATGTTTTATTTTTAAATCAATTGAATCTTTAAATTTAGTAGTATCAAACCAATAATTAAACATATTTGATTTTAGTTCTCTTCTAAGAGTTCTATCCATTGGGCTAAACCATCTTTCTTGGCTTTTTTCGGGTAGAAGTTTTTCTGGAACATAAATAACTTTTACATCATGATTTTCAGAAAAAAGTTTTGTTAGTGAGTCTTTATTGTATTGTTCATTTTCATAAGCACTTATAAAAAACTTTATCTCGTTAACAAGGGCTCTGGTCATACCTTTATTAGTTTTTATCCAAAGGCTATCAAAAAAAACTACAGAGATAGTTAATTGTAAAATGATTATTGGAGCTGCAACAATTAGTAGCGCTCTATAAAAAAGTCTTTTGGGTAATATATTTTTTATAATTTTATTCAATCCATAAAACATAGCCAGCCCCTCTTATTGTTTGGAGAAATTTTGGGTTTTTAGGATCAATTTCAATTTTTTTTCTTAACCTAGTTATTATAACATCAATTGATCTTTCTTTATCTAAATCTATTAATTTGCCTATCGATTCTCTAGAAAATGTTTGACCAGGTGCATTAATCATTTTTTCAAGTATAATTTTTTCTGTGTTATTTATTTTGAATTCTTTACCATTTTGAAGAATTAATAATTTATTTAGATCTATTTTAATATTATCAAACTCTATAACTCTTTTTTGACTTTGACTCTTTGTTTTGTTTAAAATATTTTTTATTCGTAAAATTAATTCTTTAGGCTCGAATGGCTTAGGCAAATAATCATCGGCACCAGTTTCTAAACCCTCTATTCTTTCTCCAGGCTCTCCCTTCGCAGTTAATAAAATAATTGGTGTATCTATTTTATGTTTATTTTCTAAGGTAAATTCCAAACCACTTTGCCCCGGCATCATTATATCTAAAACAATTAAATCAAATTTAATTACTGAAATTTTATTTTTTGCTTCTTCAGCATTTTTTGCAGTTGTGATTAAAAAATTATTTTCTAAAAGATATTGTTTAACTAAATCTCTTATACCATCATCATCATCAACAATTAATATATGTGCTTTAAATTTATTCATTAATTATTTTTTTTAACACTTTGTTAAAATATAAAACTTCTTCAGATGTTGAATCAAGCAGAGCTTTATATATCCTTTTTTTTTGCATTGAAAAAATTTCATTAAAGATTTTTTCTCCTTTTTCACTTAAAAAAATATGCTTCAGTCTTGTATCTTTTTCGTTCTTTTTAAAATATATTGCATTAATTTTAATAAGATCCCTTAAAATTCTGTTCAAACTTTGTTTAGTTATTTTTAATTTTTTTAAAAGTTTAGAGATAGTAATCCCCTTATAAATAGACAATAAATGAATAGTTTTATGATGGGCTATTCCTATTGAATATTTTTCTAATGTCTTTTTTGCATCAGAAAAAGATTCTCGATACCCTATAAAGAGTTTTTCAATAAATTCTTTTAATTGATCATCTTTTAAATATAAAAGTTCTTTCATTATTGGTAAGTTATATTGACATATTATATATACAAAGATATTTTTTGAGAAAATAAATCTGATGATACCCTACGATAAAAGAGAAGGCAAAATTTGGTACAATAATCAACTTGTAGATTGGCAAGATGCTAAATTACACGTCCTAAGTCATGGTCTTCATTATGCTAGCTGTGTGTTCGAAGGATTGAGAGTTTATGACGAAGAAGTATTTAAATTAGAAGAACATACAGATAGACTTTTTCATTCAGCTGAAAGAATGGATATTAAAATTCCTTATTCTAAAGATGAAATAAATACTGCAATTAAAAAAATTGTCTCTTCGCAAAATGTTAAAAATGGATATGTAAGGCCTTTTGTTTGGAGAGGAAGCGAAATGATGGCAGTTTCTGCTCAACAAACAAAAATTCATGTAGCAATAGCAACATGGGAATGGGGAACATATTTTGATTCAAAATTAAAACTTGAAGGGATTAAATTAAACATTTCTAAATGGAGAAGACCGGCTCCAAATACAATTCCTTGGGACACTAAAGCCGCAGGGTTATATATGATTTGTACACTTTCAAAACATGAAGCAGAGAGACAAGGATATGCCGATTCATTAATGCTTGATCATGATGGTAATATTGCTGAGGCTACAGGAGCAAATATATTTTTTAAGGACAAAAAAGGAGATTTGCATACTCCAACTCCAGATTGCTTTTTAGATGGGATAACTAGAAGGACAGTAATTGAAATAGCAAAGTCTAAAAATATTAAAGTAAATGAAAGAAAAATTTCTCCAGGAGAACTTTCTAGCTTTGTTGGATGTTTTTTAACTGGTACTGCTGCAGAAGTTACACCTATTTCAAAAATCGCTGAACACAATTATAAGGTTTGTGATTTGATTTTAGACTTATCAACTAGTTATGAAAAATTAGTTAGAAAAAAGAAAGCTGCTTAATTTTTTTCATCTTCAGATATAGCGTGATCAATTCCTTTTCTAAGATAATCATAACCGGTGTATAAAGTTAGAAATGCAGATAACCATAATAATATTATACCAATAGTTTGAGCATTGTAATCTTCAAAGTTAATTATTTTATTTCCTGTTTCACCAGTTAATAGAATTGCAATTGAAAACATTTGTAAAAAAGTTTTTAGTTTTGCAAGATTTGATACAGGAAGTTTTATTTTTCCTATAGCTAAAAATTCTCTTAAACCAGAAATAAGTATTTCCCTAGTTAATATTATAATTGCTGCTATCACCTCATAGTTTTTGATAGTTCCATTCATAACTAGCAAAATTAAGGCAGTAGCTACAATAATTTTATCAGCTATTGGATCCAAAAGTTCTCCAAGTTTTGACTCTTCTTTAAACATTCTTGCCAATAAACCATCTAAAAAATCGGTAAAGGAGGCAATAATGAATAGTGTTAAAGGAATAATATCTCCATAAAATCCAGGAAAATAAAATGCGATAACAAAAAAGGGCACTATTATAATTCTGCCAATCGTTAAGTAATTTGGTATTTTTATTTTCATTCGTGGAAAAAGTTATATATTTTTTTTGCAACTTTTTCTTCAACTCCTTCTACTGTTTTGATCTCGTCCAGACTTGCAGATTCTACTGCTCTTGCAGACCCAAAATGATTTAATAATGCTCTTTTTCTCATAGATCCAATTCCTTGTATTTGATCAAGAAGTGATTTTGTTATTCCTTTTTTCCTTTTTGCTCTATGCGCACTTATTGCAAATCTATGAGATTCATCCCTTATTCTTTGGAGAAAAAAGAGTGTTGGATCATTTTTTTCAAATTTAAATTCTCTACCGTTGTGAAAAAAAGTTTCATTTCCACTGTTTCTGTATTTACCTTTTGCAATGGCTATAACTGGTATATCATGCAAACCTAATTCGTTCATAGTTTCTCTAGCGGTTGAGTATTGTCCTTTGCCTCCATCTATCATCACTAAATCTGGAAAAGATAGGAAATTATCTTTCTCTTGGATGGCTCTTTTAAATCTTCTATTTAAAACTTCTCTCATCATTCCATAATCATCTTGCTCATTATTTTTTTTCTTTATATTAAACTTTCTGTACCTTTTTTTAACAAATCCCTCGTCTCCAAATGCAATCAAAGCTCCAACACTATTTGTTCCTTGAATATGACTATTGTCATAAACTTCAATAAGGCTTATGTTTGTTTCAAGATCAAACTTTTTAGAAACAGAATCAAATAACTCTTTATTATTTTGGCTTTCATAAAGCTTCCTATTCAAACTATCTTTTGCATTTTTAATTGCTTGATTTATAACTTTTAATTTTGATCCTTTTTTTGCAACAGAAATATTAATATGTTTACTCTCTTTTTTAGAAAGTGTTTTTTCAATTAAATTTTTTTCTTCGATATCTTCTGAAAGTATTATTAAAGATGGTACACTTTTATTTTCATAAAACTGAGAAACAAATGAGTTTAATATATTACCTAATTTTTCATCTGGGTCATGTTTAGGAAAAAAAGCTTGATTACCCCAATTCTGTTTAGACCTATAAAAAAATACTTGTATGCAAGCTTTACCAGACTCCTTGTATCCAGCAATTACATCTGCTTCTAATAAATTTGCTTCATTAATTCTTTGTGATGATTGAATAATATTTAATGATTTAATTCTATCTCTTAATATTGCTGCTTTTTCAAAATCTAAATCTTCACTTGCTTTTTCCATTTGATTTGAAAGATTTTTTTGTATTCTTCTTGATTTGCCTGAAACGAATTCAATAGCATCTTCAACTGACCTTTTATATTCTTCCTTATCGATATAACCAACGCATGGCCCTGAACATCTTTTTATTTGATATAAAATACATGGTCGTTCTCTATTTTTAAAAACAGTATCATCGCAAACTCTTAAATGAAAAATTTTTTGAATCATTTTAATCGTCCAGTTAGCTGAACCAGCAGACGCAAATGGTCCAAAATAGAATCCTTCTTTAGTTTTTTTTCCTCTATGTCTTTTTATTTGTGGCCATTGATCTTTGTTTCCAATAAAAATAAATGGAAATGATTTATCATCTCTTAAAAGAATATTAAACTTTGGTTTATATTTTTTTATTAAATTAGCTTCTAAGAGTAAGGCTTCACTTTCATTAGATGTAGTTGTTATCTCAATTTTTTTTGTTTGAGACAACATTCTTTCTGTTCTTATTATATGATTTTTTTCTGCGATATAACTTTTTAATCTGTTTGGAAGATTTTTGGCCTTTCCAACATATAATATTTCATTCTTAGAGTTGAGCATCCTATAAACACCAGGAAGCTTAGGTATTAATGGGAGTTCTTTTTTTATTGCCTCTTTTCCAATTTCAGAACTAATCATGACTTCTTTTTTTAGAAATTTGAATTCCTACTGATGAACAATCTTTCATTATTTCCAATTTTTCAATTTGAAGGCTTATTTTATCAATTCTTTGATCTTTAAATAATTCATCAAAAACGTCTTCAGCCAATGTTTCAAGAAAGTTATAATGTCTATTTTTAACTAATTTTTTTATTAACCTTACAATCTTTGAGTAGTTTACAATTGATTTAATATCTTTATCATTTGATGGTTTTTTATCTTCATAGTTTACATCTAGGTTAAACTTTACTTTTTGTGACTTTTCTTTTTCGAAATCGAAGTATCCAAGTTTTAAATTTAATATTAAATCTTTAATTAAGACTTTTTTTTCGTAATTAAATAAGGTTTTATTGTTGTCTATTTTTATTATTTTGAAATTATTTTTTTTCATTTAAAGCAAGTTCTCCTTAAAGAAATTGATAAATTGAGGCATATATACATCCATATTTTTTCCACCGATTGTAACACCTTTAGAGAGACATTTTTCTTTTTTCATAGCCTTAAAAATTTTTTTGAAAGTTTTTCTTGGTTCATTTTGAGCAGCTTCATACCAAGCTTCTTCACTTGGGTAAATTTTATATTTATCTATTAGCCATTCTTTCCATATTGGGTTAGTAACCCTACCATCATTGTCAACAAATACATCTGGGCAGTCGTGAAGTGTCATTGCCATTTTTACTTTCCAAGGTTTTTTTCCATAATACCATCCATGGTGCCAGCCTTGTTTTATATCAACTTTTACTTTACCTGGTGGTGCTTTTATTCTTTCAGCATGCTCCTTACAAAACTTAGCCAAAGTGTAATTATCCGCACCCCCATGAACTACAAGCATTGTTGTATTAGATGTTAATTCAGGTTTTGCAAAAAAACCAGCCATCCTACATTCTGCTGCTTCTGGAAGAATTGCATCAAAACCCTTTGTGCCTCCAAGGAATTTAGATGTGAGTTTAACATCAGCCAAGTAAAAAGAATTAGTCCCACCTCTTGAGTGGCCAGTGGTACCAAATTTCCCATTTGATCTTGGATGAGATTGTAAAAGTTTTAAAGCCATAAGAGCATCAATTGCTCCATTGATTAGTGGCACCCTTGATTGATCTCTCCAAGTTTCTCTTGCTCCTCTTGGGCAAAAATTATCAATGTACATTACACCAATACCTGCTTTCAAAAGATTTTTTGTAGAATGATAGACAAAATCATCCCAGATATAATCCCCAGGTCCTCCACTGCTGTGAGTACGTATTACAATAGGAACTTTATCTGATCCTTCTGGTAATTGAAGGTATCCAGTTATTTCAATAGGATTATTTAAGTGACCGTCAATCAAAACAGTTCTTTGATCAAACCCTGTATAGGAATTAAATTTAATTATTTCACCACCTCGGTAACCCTTTACTTTAGATATTGCAATTAACATTGATCGTTTTTTGGTGCAGTTTGATTTAGAGTCGAATTTTGGAGGTGAGTGAGCTAAAAGATTTGTTGTGAACAGGATGGCAAGTATTGATAAAATTATTTTTTTCATTCTTTTACTTTCATTATATCTGGTGTTTGCCAATTTAAATTTTGTCCACTATCAATAGCTATTACTTGTCCAGTAATAGACCTATTTTTAATAAAAAAGTCAACTGCATTACAAATTTCTTCTACATTAACTTGTCTTTTTAGAGGAGTGGCCAAGTATTGTTTTTTAAAATGTTTTTCTGATTGTCTTTTATTTTTCATTGTAGGTCCAGGTGCGATTCCATTTACTCTTATATCAGGTGATAAGCTCATAGCACTTGTTTTTGTGAGAGTATAAAGTCCTGTTTTGCTTATTGTGTAGGAAAAAAAAAATGGAGTTAATTTAAAAACTCTTTGATCAATAATATTAATTATATTGTTATTCTTAACTTTGATATTTTTTGCAAATTCTTTGGACAATAAGGCAGGAGTTCTAAGATTAGTTCTTAAATGACGACCCCAACTAGCAGTACTAAAATTTTCAAGTTTATCATTTTCAAATAAAGAAGCGTTATTAATTAAGCAATCAAAATATTTTAATTTAGATTTGGCAAATTTTAAAATTTTGTTCACATCTGTCTCTTTGCTTAAATCTCCTTTAATAAGATAAACCTTAGTGTGTTTTTTTGATAATTCTTTTTTTAATTTTTCCGCTTTAGATTTAGATTTATTAAAATGTATAACAATTTCTACTCCACGTCCCGCAAGCCTTTTAGCTATAGCAGCCCCAATACGAGTTGCACCTCCAGTAATGATTATTTTATTTGCTTCCATTTTTTCTTTCCTTTTTGTGCTCTAGTTCCAGGCATTCCCATGGTTGATCTCCCCTTAGGGTAGAGTTTATTTTTAACATCGTACTGTCTTATTTTTGGATTTAAAGTAATTTCTAGTTCTGTACTTTCAAGTTTTCTTATTTCATCTCTTATTTTTGCAGCTTCTTCGAATTCTAAATTAGATGCAGAGTCCTTCATCTTCTTGTTTAATGCTTTTAAGTGTTTTTTTAGGTTTCCACCTATATTTGAGCCTTCACTAACTTTTACATAATCTTTTTCATAAACACTTTCTAAAATATCACTGATTTCTTTCTTTACTGATTTTGCATCAATATTATTTTTTTTATTATAATTAAGTTGTATTTGTCTTCTTCTATCTGTTTCTTGAATTGCTTTTTTTATGCTTTTAGTCTCCTTATCAGCATAAAGAATTACTTTTCCTTCGACATTTCGTGCAGCTCTCCCAATAGTTTGGATAAGCGATGTTTCAGACCTCAAGAAACCTTCCTTATCTGCATCTAAAATCCCAACCAAAGCACATTCTGGTATATCAAGTCCCTCTCTTAATAAATTTATTCCAACCAATACATCAAATACTCCCATTCTTAAATCTCTCATGATTTCAATTCTTTCAAGAGTATCAATATCAGAGTGCAGGTATCTTACCTTTATTCCATTTTCATGAAGATACTCAGTCAAATCTTCTGCCATTTTTTTTGTTAGTGTTGTTACTAATACTCTATAGTTTTTCTCAACAACTTTTTTACATTCATGCATTAAATCATCCACTTGGTTTTTTGCAGGTCTAATTTCTACATTTGGATCTATAAGACCAGTAGGTCTTATTACTTGATCAATAAATTTTCCCTTAGTTTGTTTTAACTCCCAAGGTCCAGGAGTAGCAGAGACAAAAACTGTTTGAGTCCTCATCATGTCCCATTCTTCAAATTTTAAAGGTCTGTTATCCATGCATGATGGAAGTCTAAACCCATATTCTGCAAGAGTACTTTTTCTAGACCTATCCCCTTTAAACATTCCATTTAATTGTGGTACTGTAACGTGGCACTCATCTACAAATACTAAAGTATTATCTGGAAAATATTCAAATAGAGTAGGAGGAGGTTCACCTGGTTTTCTTCCAGATAAAAATCTAGAGTAATTTTCGATTCCAGCACACGTACCTGTTGCTTCAATCATTTCTAAATCGAATTTTGTTCTTTCTTCTAATCTTTGTGCTTCAAGCAATTTATTTTCGGACTTATGTTTTTTTAAAGTTATTTCTAATTCTTTTTTTATATTTATAATTGCTTGTTCTACAGTTGGTTTAGGAGTTATGTAGTGGCTATTTGCATAAATTTTAATTAAATTTAATTCTCTAACTTGATCTCCAGTTAATGGATCAAACTCTTCAATTTTTTCTAATTTGTCACCAAACAAACTTAAACGCCAAGCTCTATCCTCAAGGTGTGATGGAAAAATTTCAAGATATTCTCCTCTAGCTCTAAATGTTCCTCTATAAAAATTTTGGTCATTTCTTTTGTACTGAAGCGCAACTAAAGATTTAATTATGTGTTCTCTATTGTATTCATAATTTTTTTGAAGTGTTAAAGTCATCTTGCTGTACGCTTCCACTGATCCAAGACCATAAATACAAGATACGCTAGCAACAATTAAAACATCATCTCTTTCTAAAAGAGATCTTGTGGCTGAGTGTCTCATTCTATCTATCTGTTCATTAATTGAAGCTTCTTTTTCGATGTAAGTATCTGATCTAGGCACATATGCTTCAGGGGTATAATAGTCATAATAGGAGACAAAATATTCGACAGCATTATCTGGGAAGAAACCTTTCATCTCACCGTAAAGCTGAGCAGCAAGTGTTTTGTTTGGAGCTAAAATTAATGCAGGTCTATTCGTTGCCTCAATCACTTTTGCCATTGTAAAGGTTTTTCCTGATCCTGTTACTCCAAGAAGCACTTGATTGAATTCTCCTGTATTAGCACTCTGGACCAATTTTTTTATAGCTTCTGGTTGATCACCAGCTGGTTTAAAATCAGATTTAATTTTGAATTTTTTACCACCCTCAAGTTTCCCACTAATTTTTGGATTTTTACCCTGGATATCTGTAATTAGATCTTGATAAGTATTTTCCATATATTAAACAACGTATTAGAATAATTTTATATTTCAATGAGCATAATATCAGATAGTTTAAAAAGAATTAAACCATCGCCTACTATAGCTGTTACTCAAAAAGCTAGGGAATTAAGAGCGGCTGGTAAAGATGTAATTGGACTAGGAGCAGGAGAACCAGATTTTGATACACCAAATAATATTAAGAATGCAGCTATAAAAGCTATTAGGAGAGGTGATACTAAATATACTGCAGTTGATGGAACTCCAGCTTTAAAAAAAGCAATAATCAAAAAATTTAAAAAAGAAAACAATTTAAAGTATTCGCATGAAGAAATAACTGTAGGAACAGGCGGTAAACAAGTTCTTTATAATGCGTTCATGGCAACTTTAAATAGAGGTGATGAAGTAATTATTCCTGCACCTTTTTGGGTTTCCTATCCTGACATGGTTCTTTTAGCGGGAGGAAAACCAAAAATTGTAAAATGTAGTGAGGCTAATAATTTTAAAATCACTCCAGACAAACTAAAAAAAGCTATTTCAAAAAAAACAAAATGGCTAATACTAAATTCTCCTTCGAATCCCACAGGAGCAAGTTATACAAAAGCAGAGATAATAAAATTATCCAAAATATTAACTAAATACAAAAAAATTCATATTTTAAGTGATGATATTTATGAACATATTTCTTATGAAAAATTTAAATATTTTACTATTGCTCAAATATCTAATTTAAAAAATAGAACACTTACTATGAACGGTGTTAGCAAATCTTATGCTATGACAGGATGGAGAATAGGGTATGCTGGTGGCCCTAAAGAAATTATTAAAGCAATTCGAAAAGTTCAATCTCAATCAACTTCAAACCCTTCATCAGTAAGCCAGGCAGCTGCTGTTGAAGCTTTAAATGGAACTCAAAATTTTATAAAAGTGAGATCAAAAGAGTTTAAAAAAAGAAGAGATTTTGTAGTTAGTAGCCTAAATAAAATTAAAGGAATTAACTGTTTAACACCCAATGGTGCTTTTTATGTTTTTCCAAGTTGCAAAAAATTACTAGGCAAAAAAACAAAACTTAAAACAGATAGTGAATTTGTTGAAAAGCTACTAGAAAAAGCAAATGTAGCTGTTGTTCAAGGATCTGCATTTGGTTTACCAGGGTATTTTAGAATTTCTTATGCAACGTCTATAAAAAAGTTAAAAGTGGCAATGGCAAGAATTAAATCTTTTTGTGAAAGTTTAAATTAGTATAATTTAGTGTTCGTGCTTTTCTATCCCGTGTTTTTCTAACAAATCATGCATTCTTTGATGTTCTTTATAAGTTAATCCATAAAAAACAATTACAGTGACTATTGAGCCAACAATTACACCTTGTACAAATCTAAATATTGTTTTTTTATTTCTGGCTTTTGTATCTTGATTCATTTGTTTCCCTTTTCTTTTAGCTTCATAAAATTTATAGGCAGCGTAAGAAATCAAAAATATACTTAGGATCCAAGATATTGGATGGTTAACAACTGCTATAAGAGATCCTCCAAATAATGCTGCAATAAATCCACTAATCCAACATATTGGACACATTAAACTAATCCTAATCTAACTACTGATTTAGCATTTTCAGATATGCAACCTTTTGCAGGTTTAAATTTAAAACCTAATAATTTTTCAGCATATGTTGTGTCAGTTTGCATTACAATTCCAAGGTCAGGTATCATTGTTTTAGCACTTGAGTCTAAATAACTTATTAATTTGACCATAAAATTTGGTAATTCTTTTTTTGGAAGTTTTTTTGAATACTCAGGCATGGCTTCAGCAATCAATTGAGACAATTCAACTAGTTTTTTTACTTCTTTACCAACAATTAATCTTCTTCCGCCAACTTTGCTATTTCCAATGCAGGCAACGTGTGCTTTTGCTATGTCCTTTACATCAGAAATTAAAACTGCAAATTTAGGTGCTCCTGGAAATTTACCCTTCATAAATTGTCTTATGTATTCGATTGATGTACCACCTTTTTTATCCAATGCATCACCAAATACTCCACCAGGATTAATTGCTGTTAATTTATTTTTTAATCCTTTGCTTTCCATAAAATCCCAAGCAGCTCTTTCAGCTTTTGTTTTCGATAAAAAGTAATCACTCACACCATCAACCCAATTAACATCAGTCCAATCATTTTCTCCAAATGAATAAGGATTATTTCTATTAGGTTTTCTAAACATTGCCACGATAGAGGAAGTTATAATTATTTGCTCTACGTCAGCATTCAAACCTGCATTTAAAACCCTTAAAGTTCCATCTACAGCAACTGGTAATAAACTATCCCTATTATTTGAAACTTTCATGGGAAAAGGAGAAGCAATGTGCATTATATATTTACATCCTTTTGCTGCTTCATTCCATCCTTCATCTTTTAAAAGATCTAACTCAACGAATGACAATTTATCTATAGAAGTGTATTTACTTATAGTTTTTTTAGTTTGTTCAATTAAGTTCTTGTTTCTTATTGTTCCTAAAACTTCATAGCCTGAATTTAATAATTCTATTGTAGTATGTTTTGCAATCCAGCCACTAACCCCTGTTAGCAATACTTTTTCACTCATTTTACTTTTTAGATTTTTTTTTCTTTTTGTCTAAACCAACTATTGAAGAGTTTCTAAATCTTAATACTAAAATTGCTATTGCAATTAACACAATTGCGCCTGCTTCATAAATAAGAACTTCAGGATTGATATTTTTTCCTTGTAAAATTATAAACCTCGCTAAAGCAGTTATGGCTATAAACAATGGCAAAGTAATTTGTATTGATTGGCTTTCCCAAAAAACCCGCACCATAGCTAGTACTTCAAGGTAAAGAAAAAGAAGAATTAAATCAGCCAAAGAAATTTGTCTAACTTCAACCATTTGAAAAATTTCAACTAAGAACGCAATAACAGTACATACTAGAATTATTAATAGGGCTACTAATTGAATTTGTTTAACAACTTTTTCCATATTATTTAAATAGTAACAATTTTATCTCATTTAGCTATGCGACAAATGCTTTTCTGCTTCAAGAGCAGCCATACAGCCCATTCCTGCTGCGGTTACAGCTTGTCTGAATATTTTGTCTTTAACATCTCCTGCCGCAAAAACACCTGGCACGTTAGTTTCAGTAGAATCAGCTTTTGTTATTAAATAACCTTCTTTGTCCATTTTTAATTGGTTTTTAAATAATTGAGTTGCTGGATCATGGCCTATTGCAATGAACAATCCATCTATACCTAATTGTTGAATTTTTTTTGTTTTTACATTTTTTATTTTTAATCCTTTTACATTTTTAGGATTGTCTTCTCCGATTACTTCTTCAACAACACTATCCCAAATAATTTCTATTTTTTTATTAGACATCAATTTTTTTTGAAGTAATTTTTCTGCTCTTAGTGAATCTCTTCTATGTATTAACTGAACTTTAGATGCAAATTTCGTCAAAAACATTGCTTCTTCCACTGCAGCATTTCCGCCACCAACCACTGCAACAGTTTTATCTTTAAAGAAAAACCCATCACATGTTGCGCAAGCTGATACACCAAATCCTCTAAATTTTTGTTCAGATTCAATATTTAACCATCTTGCTTGAGCTCCAGTTGAAATTATAATTGAGTCTGCAGTATATTTTTGGCCACCATCTCCAACTGCTTCGAATGGTTTAGATTTTAAATTAACTGAAGAAATATGATCTTCAATCATTTCAGTGCCAACAGCTTTTGCTTGGTCTCGCATTTGCTCCATCAACCATGGTCCTTGTATAACTTCTGCAAATCCAGGATAATTTTCAACGTCAGTTGTGGTAGTTAATTGTCCGCCTGGCTCCATACCAGAAACCATAATAGGCTTTAACATCGCTCTTGCAGCATAAACTGCAGCAGTATATCCAGCCGGGCCAGATCCAATTATTAACACTTTTGTGTGTTTAGTTGGATTTTGTTTCATATCAAAGCTATATAGTAATTTATGTCCAAATTTAAAGCTTTATTATTAACGGAAGGAATGCATGGTATGATAAGCCAGGTTGAAGGCTTAGCAAAAGCTTTAGATATTGAATTTACTCACCAGAAAGTTGAACTAAATAGTTTTTGGAAAATGATACCTCCTAATTTAACTCCGGTTTCAAACATAGTTTTTAAAAAACTCAAAGTTCCAGATTTTGATATAATTATTTCCTGTGGAAGAAAAAGTGTAATTCCTTCAATTTATTTGAAGAAAAGTTCAAATAAAAAAATTTTTAATATTCACATTCAAGATCCCAAAGTTTCATTAAATAATTTTGATTTTATAATTGCACCAGAGCATGACAGTTTAAAAGGAAAAAATGTCATTACCTCAAAAGGTGCAATACATTATTTAACAAAGGACGAAATTAAAAATAATCATAGTTATCTCGAAGAAAAACTTGATAAACAAAAGGATTATTTGCTATTAGTTTTAGGAGGTCCTAATAAATATTATGACTATGATGATCAAAATTTAATAAATATTTTTGATATGATTAAAAAAATATTAAGTGTAAATAATTTACAATTAATAGTAATTCCATCAATGAGAACACCAAACAAAACAATAAATTTAGCTGATGAAATACTAGGTAAAGAAAATCTTGTGATTACTAAAATTGATAAGAAAGCATATCTTTCAGGACTATCTTTAGCAAAATATATTATTGTTACCTGCGACTCTACGTCTATGATATCAGAGGCAGCTATCACAGGTAAGCCTATATATATTGCAGATATACCGGCTAAAAAGAATGATCGAAGATTTAAAATGTTTAGGGAATTATTTAGTAAATTAAATATAACAAAAAATTTAAATGATAAACTTGAGATTTGGAACTATAAAAGTTTAAATGAAACAGATAGAATAGCAAAAGAAATCAAAAAAAAAATATTATAATGTCATTTTTAAAATCAATTGAAAAAAAATCTAAAAAATTTGAAAGTCCTTTTACTCATTGGGAGTTAAATGAACCTTTAACTGACGAACAGATTAATGAGATTGTATCAGCAGATATTGCTAATCCTATTGAGCATGATCTTAACTATGATGGAACTAGAGCAATTGATGGTGGAGAAGGGAAATTTAGAAAAGGCATTTCAGATGGAGGAAAAGCTTTAAAATTTAGATGCTTTATAACAAAAGAAAATACAAATAAATTTCCGAATTTAACAAAATTTATTCAAGAACTCCAAAATAAAAAAACTCATGAAAAAATTTCAAGTCTAATTGGAAAAGATTTAACCAACTCCTATGTAAGAGTTGAAGTTATATGTGATAGAAAAGGTTTTTGGTTAAAACCGCATTGCGATATTAAAGAAAAGTTAATTTCATGTTTGCTTTTTGTAAACAAGTCTAAAGAAAATGAAAATTTAGGAACTGATTTTTATGATAGCGACTTAAAAAAAGTAAAAACTCTTCCTTACAGAGATAACTATGGATATTTTTTTTCAAGCGGACCTAATACATGGCATGGAATGGAAAAAAAAGAAATTATTAAAGAAAGACGTTGCCTTCAGGTAAATTATGTTACATTTGAAACTGATTGGAAGGTTGAAGGTTAAATATCTTGTAAAGATTTGACTTCTATTTTTTTTGTTTTCAATGATTTAATAGCCTCTAAAAAAGCATAAGCGGTAGACATATTTGTGCAGTAAGGAACTTTATTTATTAGGGTTGATCTTCTCAAAGATGTAGAGTCTTGAATTCGATACGCACGTTTTCCACCGCCAGTATTAATTACTAATGCAATTTTTTTTGCATTTAATACATCTATGATGTGAGGAGAGCCTCCGCTAACCTTATTTATTTTTTTACATTTTATACCATTTTTAATAATTCTATTTGCAGTTCCTTCCGTTCCGCATAATGTAAAACCTAATTTTACTAATTGTTTTGCCAAATCTACTCCTTCATTTTTATGTCGATCTTTTAAAGAAATGAATGCTAATCCCTTGGTTGGAAGAGAATTTTGTGAAGCTATTTGACTTTTAGCATATGCTAAACCAAAATCTTTATCTATTCCCATCACTTCTCCTGTTGATTTCATTTCTGGTCCTAGCAAAACGTCAACATTTGGAAATTTATTAAATGGAAAAACAGCTTCTTTAACAGCATATAAGTTTTTATTTTTATCTTTTAAATTAAATTTTTTTAATTTTTCTCCTGCCATTACTCTTGATGCAATTTTGGCTAGAGGAATTCCTTTAGCCTTAGAAACAAAAGGTACAGTTCTGCTAGCTCTTGGATTGACTTCAATAATATAAATTTCATCATTTTTGATTGCAAATTGTATATTCATAAAACCTTTTACTTTTAAAGCTAAAGCTAGTTTTTTTGTTTGATTATTAATTTCATTAATTAATTCTTTTTTAATCGCGACTGGCGGTATACAACATGCGGAATCTCCTGAATGAATTCCAGCTTCCTCAATATGTTGCATAACCCCCGCAACAAAAACATCCTTCCCATCTGATATTGCATCAACATCTACTTCCATTGCATTATTAATAAACCTATCAATTAAAATTGGATTATTTTCTGCAGCCTTAAATGCTTCTTGAACAAAATTTTTTAGTTGGTTTTTTTCATGAACTATTTCCATAGCTCTACCTCCCAATACATATGAAGGTCGCACAACAAGCGGTAATCCAATTTCAGATGCTATTTTTATGGCTTCATCATATGTTTTAGCTATTCCACTATCTGCTTGTTTTAATTTTAATTTGATTAAAAGTTTTCTAAATCTGTCTCGATCCTCCGCTAAATCTATTGATGAATATTGAGTACCTATAATTGGTAAAGAGTTATCATGAAGAAATTTTGCTAATTTAATAGGAGTCTGACCTCCAAATTGTGCAATTATGCCTACTAAATTCCCTTTTGATTTTTCTTCTAAAATTATGTTGTGAACGTATTCTTCAATCAAAGGTTCAAAATATAATCTATCACTTGTATCATAATCAGTTGAAACAGTTTCTGGATTACAGTTAATCATTATTGTTTCAAATCCAGCTTCTTTTAAAGAGTAACTTGCTTGGCAACAACAATAATCAAATTCAATTCCTTGGCCTATTCTATTTGGTCCTCCACCCAATATAATAATTTTATTTTTTTTAGAAGGATCGGCCTCACATTCTGTATTTAATGAAAAATTTCTTTGATATGTTGAATACATGTAAGGAGTAAAAGATTTAAATTCGGCTGCACATGTATCTACTTTTTTAAATACTGGTAAAACTTTTAAAGCGATTCTTTTTCTTCTAACAATTTTCTCTTTTAAATTAGTTAGTTGAGATAATTTCTTATCAGAGAATCCTATTGATTTAATTCTATTAAATTCGTTAAAATTTTTAGGTAGGCCTTTTTTAGAGATTTTATTTTCTTCATCTACAATTTCTTTAATTTGCTCTAAGAACCAAGGATCTACTTTAGATAATTTGTATATTTTTTTTAAATTAATTTTTTTACGTATTGCTTCTGCAATTAATAAAATTTTATTTGGGATATTGATCTTAAGTTTTTTTTCAATATCACTTTTATTTAAATCAAAAATTCTATCTAAACCCGAAAAACCGATTTCTAAAGATATTAATGCTTTTTGAAGAGATTCCTTAAAGTTTCTTCCAATCGCCATTGCCTCACCAACAGATTTCATTGAAGTGCCTAATATTGCAGGCGAACTAGAAAACTTTTCAAAAGTAAATCTTGGAATTTTAGTGACCACATAATCTATTGTTGGCTCAAATGATGCAGGAGTAACTTTAGTAATCTCATTTTTTAATTCATCAAGCGTGTAACCAACAGCTAGTTTTGCTGCAACTTTTGCTATCGGAAAACCAGTTGCTTTTGATGCAAGTGCTGAAGATCTAGAAACTCTAGGATTCATTTCTATAACTACCATTCGACCGTTTTTTGGATTAATGGCAAACTGAACGTTCGATCCTCCAGTCTCTACTCCAATTTTTCTTAAGCACGCAATAGAAGCATTTCTCATAACCTGATATTCTTTATCAGTCAGAGTTAAAGCAGGCGCAATTGTAATAGAATCTCCAGTGTGAATCCCCATAGGGTCTAAATTTTCAATAGAACATATTATGATGCAGTTATCTTTTCTATCTCTAACAACTTCCATTTCAAATTCTTTCCAGCCCTCCAAACACTCTTCCACCAAAACTTGATTTACAGGCGATGCATCCAGACCTTCTTTAACTCGTTTGAAAAAATCTTTTTTATTTTTAGCTATACCGCTACCAAGTCCACCAAGAGTAAAAGCTGGTCTAATTATTGCAGGCAATCCAACTTTAATTAAACATTTCTTAATTTGGCTAATATTGTTAACGATTTCTGATTTTGGAAGATTTAATCCAATATCACTCATATTTTTTCTAAATTTTTTTCTATCTTCTGCGTTAGAAATAGCTTTTGAATTTGCTCCAATTAATTCAATTTTATATTTTTTCAGCAATCCAATTTTTTCCGCTTTGATTGCTAAATTTAGTGCAGTTTGCCCACCCATCGTTGGTAAAATTGCATCAGGCTTTTCTTTTATTAAAATTTTTTCTAGAACATCAATTGTTATCGGCTCAATGTAAGTTTTATCTGCAACACCAGGGTCAGTCATAATTGTTGCAGGATTTGAGTTTATCAATATTACTTTATAACCCTCATCTTTTAATGCTTTACATGCTTGGGTACCAGAGTAATCAAACTCACAGGCTTGTCCAATAATAATTGGACCAGCTCCCACTACTAAAATTTTTTTAATATCTTTTCTTTTTGGCATTTTTTTTTACTTCATTAATAAATTGATTAAATAAATAATGGCTATCTTGAGGACCAGGGTTTGACTCTGGATGATATTGAACAGAAAAAACAGGTTTGTTTTTTAATTTTATCCCTTCTACAGAATTATCAAATAAAGATTTATGAGTCATCTGAACATTTTTTGGCAAGCTTTCTTTAACAACTTCAAATCCATGATTTTGACTTGTTATCTCAACTTTATTATTAATTAGATTTTTTACTGGATGATTAGCACCTCTATGCCCCAATTTCATTTTTTTTGTTTTTGCTTTAAGCGCTAAAGCTAAAAGTTGATGTCCAAGACAAATTCCAAATAGTGGAATATTTGTTTTAATTAATTTTTGGATTATATTTATTGCATATTTTCCGGTTGCCGCAGGATCGCCAGGACCGTTTGATAAAAATATACCATCAGGTTTTAATTTAATTATATCTGTTGCACCAAGATTACAAGGAACAACAATCACTTGGCAATTAAAATTAGAAAAATATCTTAAAATATTTTTCTTAATTCCATAATCAATTGCAACAATTTTGTATTTTTTCTTTTTATTTTTTTCAAAACCTTTTTCTTTTTTCCAAGTTTTAAATCCTTTCCATATATAACTTTTTTTTGTTGTAACAATCTTTGCTAAATCAAGACCATTTAATCCATGCCATTTAATAGAACTATTAGTTAATTTTTTTAGATTAAAAATACCTTTATTATTATTAGAAATGGTACCTTTAGGCGCTCCTTTGTCTCTTATAAAATTGGTTAAGCTTCTAGTATCTAATCCTGTAATTCCTACAATTTTATTTTTTTTGAGCCAGCCATCTAATTTTTTTAAAGATCTGTAATTTGATGGATTAGTTATTTCAGTATTAAAAATAACTCCTTTTGTCCAAATCTTATCTGACTCATGATCTTCATTATTAGTGCCAACATTTCCAATATGTGGAAAAGTAAAATTGATAATTTGTCCAGCGTAAGATGGGTCTGATATAATTTCTTGATAACCTGTTAAAGAAGTATTGAAACAAACTTCTCCTGTAGCTGTTCCTCTATATCCAATGCCAATGCCTTTAAAGATTGTTTTATTTTCAAGAACTAAAACGCCTGATGATAAATGTGAAAAGTTTGTTGAGTTTCTTTTTTGCTTTTTGTTCAATTACAACTCATGAGTTAAAGGTTAATACAATAAAACCATAATTACCGCAACACCTGTTGTATAAAAATGAAAAATTTTTATTTTGAAGAATTTTATCTTTGAAGTAGATTAAAAAAATGTCTTTAAAAGAAAAAATAGAAAATAATTATAATAATTCTCTAAAATCTAAGGATAAACTAGAAATATCAACCTATAGGTTAATTTTATCCTCAATTAAGGACTTAGATATAGCTAACAGATCGGGCTCAAATAAAAAGGAGACTAATGACGAAGATATTAAAAAATTATTAAAAAAAATGATAAAACAAAGAGACGAATCGATCGAAATATATAAAAAAAATAATAGACAGGACCTGTTGGCAGTTGAAAAAAAAGAACATGAAATAATATCTTCTTTTTTACCAAAACAATTAAGTGAGGAAGAGACAAAAAATATTTGTAATCAAACAATAAAAAAATTAAATGCATCTTCAATTAAAGATATGGGAAAAGTAATGGGTGTATTAAAAAAGGATTATTCAGATACATTAGACTTTTCGAAAGCAGGCACGTATTTGAAAGAAGTTTTAAATAAAAAATGAAATATCCTAAGGAATATTTAGATGAAATTAAAACAAGGCTAAAAGTTTCAAACATCGTATCAAAAACTGTCAACTTAAAAAAAAGAGGTAAGGAATTTATTGGCTTATCTCCTTTTAAAACTGAAAAGACGCCATCTTTTACAGTAAATGATGAAAAAGGTTTTTATCATTGCTTTAGTACTTCTGAACATGGAAATATTTTTGACTTTGTAATGAAAACACAAAATTTGAAATTCGGAGAAGCAGTAAAATATCTTGCAAATATAGCGGGTATGAGACCATATACTTTTTCTAAGCAAGATATTGAAAGAGAAAAAAATTGGCAAACTTACTCTGCTATTTATAAAAAATATGTAGAATTTTGCCATTCAAATCTTTTAAAAAATCAAAATCTATCTTTCGCAAAAGAATATTTGAAAAATAGAAATTTATCTAAAGAAGAAGTTGAGGTATTTAAAATTGGATTTGTAGAAAAAAACACAAATATATTTGAAGAACTAAAAAAGAATTATAATGAAAAATTTCTTATTGAAACTGGCCTTTTTTATTTCGATGATAAAAAAAATATTTATGTCGAAAGATTTAGAGATAGAATTATTTTTCCTATAAATAATATTTCAGGAGACCCCATCGCTTTAGGGGGAAGGATAATTGAAGATAAAAATTATTTAGCAAAATATATTAATTCACCAGAGACAACTTTTTTTAAAAAAGGATCAAATTTATATAATTTAGATCGTGCTAGAAAGTTTTCAAACAAAATAGATCATATATATCTTGTTGAAGGTTATATGGATGTGATTGGACTTAACAAAAATGGAATTGAAAATGCTGTAGCAAATCTTGGTACTTCATTAACCGAAAAACAAATCATAATTCTAAATCAGTTTTTCGAAGATATTATTATTTGTTTTGATGGGGATGAGAGTGGATACAAAGCAGCATTAAGAGCAGCCGAAAATTCTATAAAAGAATTGCAACCCGAAAAACAAATTTCTTTTTTATTTTTACCAAATAAGGAAGATCCAGATAGTTTTGTAAATAAAAATGGTAAGAGTTATTTTGTAAATTTTACCAAAGAAAATAAAATTTCTATTCATCAATTTATATTTGAGCACTATAAAAAACAAACAGAAAACAACCCATCTTCAATGGCCATATTTGAAAAAAGATTAAGAGAAATTGCAAGCACTATTAAAGATAAATTTATTAAAAAATATGTCTTAGAATATTTTTTAGATAGAATTTCTTCTTTAACTCCACATACAAATTATAAAAATAAAAAATTTTTCACAAAAACAGCTAAATCTTTAAAATCAACTCAAAAACATTTTAACGACACTAAATCAGTTACCCAAATTGAAATTAAGGAGTTTTCATTTTTATATTTGATATTGAATAATTTAGAAGTTTTTCAAAAAAATATTTATTTAATTGAAAAAATAAAATTATTTACAGATGAAAATAGATTAATTTTTGAAGCAATTTTATCTAAATTAAAAGAAAACGAAAAATTTACTATAAACGACCTTCAAATAGATGCTCAATTGATTGAAAAAATATTTAAGTTTGCATCTATTAAACACATTTTAAATATGAACAAACATGATCATAGTAAAATATTTGATTTATTAGAGGAGATTATTAGAGATCTAAAAAATTATGAACTTGAACTTAGGATAGAAGAATTAGAATCAAAATTTTCTAAAGATTTAAACGAAAATACTTTCAACGAAATTAGAGAGTTAAAAAAATTACAAAATCTCAATTAAATCATTGAAATTAAGCATGGATTTTTCTAAAATTGTCATTATATAGATCTTCCGGATATTTATTGTGGAAAGAATAATAACAAAATCATTTGCTAGGTTGATGGGTAGAGGAATCCATAGAGGATTTATTACTCACGAAGAACTAAATAAATCCTTAGGGAAAAGGAATCTTAGTAATTCAAATCTTGAGCAGGCCTTCATACATATTTTAGACGAAAAAATTGAATTGGTCGAAAAGAAATCAGATTTTAAAGTTTTAAGAAAAAAAGATAACTCATCTAAAGAAGAGGGAAAAACTGTTGAGAAAAGTGACGACCCTATAAGAATGTATTTAAGAGAAATGGGGGGTGTGGAGCTTTTATCAAGAGAAGGTGAAATAGCAATTGCGAAAAGAATAGAAGCGGGGAAAGATGTTATGCTTAACGCCCTATCGCAAAGTCCAATAACCGCGCAACAATTTTTTGAGTGGGATCAGAAGCTTCAAAACAATGAAATATTAGTTAGAGAGATTATTGATATCGATACTAATTATATGGAAGATGAAAACACTGGGCAAAGTGCTAAACAAAAGAAATCTCCAGATCTTAGTAATGAAAAAAATAAAACTGAAGAAATCAACAAAGAAGAAAGTCAAGAGACAAACGTTGACGAAGATGAATTTAACCCAACACTTGCAGCAATGGAAACAGAAATTAGACCAAAAGTTTTACTTACTGTGAAGACATTAACAAAAGAATATAATAAACTATTAAAATACCAAAAAGAGAAGCTTGAATGTATTTTAAATTCAAATAGCTTTTCACCAGCTAAAGAAAAGGGTTATAAAAAAATAGTTGAAGGAATATTAAAGTCTATAGAATCATTGCAGTTATCACCTTCTGTTTTAGAGGAATTGGTTCAGAAACATTATATTGAAAATAAAAAAATTATTTCACTAGAAGGGAATCTCTTAAGACTCGCTTTAAACAATAAAATATCCAGAAACGAATTTATAAAATTTTATGTTGGAAATGAAATTAATCCGAAACTAAAAACATTTTTAGATACAAACTTAACGTGGAAACAATTTTTCCAGAAAAATAAAGATGAATTTAAAAATATTAGAGAAAGATTAATTGAGATTAGTCATAAACTTGGAATATCTGTAACTGACTATAAAAAGTTAGTTAGCAGAGTACAAAAAGGAGAAAAAGAATCAAGAATTGCAAAAAAAGAAATGGTAGAAGCCAATTTAAGATTGGTAATATCAATTGCAAAAAAATATACAAATAGAGGATTGCAGTTTTTAGATTTAATCCAAGAAGGTAATATTGGTTTAATGAAAGCAGTTGATAAATTTGAATATAGAAGAGGATATAAATTTTCAACTTACGCAACATGGTGGATTAGACAGGCAATCACTAGATCAATAGCAGATCAAGCTAGAACTATCAGAATTCCAGTTCACATGATAGAGACAATAAACAAAATTGTAAGAACGCAAAGATTAATCTTAAGCGAGTTTGGAAGAGAAGCTACTCCAGAGGAATTGGCAAAAAAACTTAGAATGCCTTTGGAAAAAGTTAGAAAAGTTTTAAAAATTTCAAAAGAACCAGTTTCTTTGGAAAAACCAGTTGGAGATGAAGAAGATAGTAGCTTAGGAGATTTCATTGAAGATACCAAAGCTTTAGCACCTTTAGAACAAGCGATTAAATCTAATTTAAGTGAAGCTACCACAAAAATTTTATCAACACTTACTCCAAGAGAAGAAAGAGTTTTACGTATGAGATTTGGGGTTGGAATGAATACCGATCATACTTTAGAAGAAGTAGGATTGCAGTTTTCAGTCACCAGGGAAAGAATTAGACAAATTGAAGCAAAGGCCTTACGAAAATTAAAACATCCAAGCAGATCTAAGCAGTTAAAGAGTTTCTTGGAAAGTTAATTAAGAAATATATCGCTATATATTTTTAAAATTTAGATTTATGAGTCAAAAATTCTTTGAAAAATATTTTTTAGTATTTTTTTCATTAATTCCAATCAGCATTATAATAGGACCAGCTGCTAGTTTATTTGCTGTTTTAGCTATTAGTTTATCGAGCTTTTTTATTCTTCCATCAATTTATAAACAAGGACATAATATTTTTTTAAGCAGAACAGTAAAAATTCTAATATTACTCTATTTATACTTGATATTTAATTCTTTTATTGCGCTAGATTTTATGGCGAGCGCAAAGAGAAATTTTGGATTTATAAGGTTTATATTGTTATTCATTGCTTGTAATTATTTTTTTTATATTTCAAAAAAACCAAATAATTTATTTAAATTCTGGTCTATAATTTTAATAATTTTTGCTGCAGACGTCTACTTTGAAGTCATCACAGGTAAAAATATCCTAGGTTACGGTGATGATAAATTGACTAGAGAAAGGGTTGTAAGTTTTTTTAAAGATGAGTTGATATCAGGTGCTTTTATTAATAGTTTTTTTTTAATATTAGTCGGTTATTTTTTCATTGAGTTTAATAAAAAAAACAAAACTCTTCAAATTTCAATTTTGCTAATATTTTTTATATTTTTATATGCTATATTTTTCACTGGCGAACGTTCAAATTCTATAAAAGCTTTAATTGGCTCTATAGCATTTCTTTTACTAAATAAGAATTTTGGATCGAAAGTTAAGTTATATTTATTTACAATATTTACAGCTTTAATAATACTTATTTATTCTAATTCAGAATTTTTAAAATTGAGATATGAAGGTCAACTTCTTAATTATATAACTGGAAAAAATAATATTAGTCACGCAACTTTAACCAATAACAAATATGTTGTTTTATATTCTGTTGGTTATGAAGTTTTTAAGAAACATCCATTTTTTGGTGTTGGTAATAAAAACTTTAGGATAGAAGTTTGTAGAAAAGATAATACCTACAAGAGATGCACAACTCATCCACATCAAATTTATTTCGAATTTCTCTCTGAACATGGACTAGTTGGCACTTTGATTTTATTATCAATTTTGTTTTATTTAATATTTAGAGTATTAAAGGTTATCATTATTTCGCAAAATTATGTTCAGCTAGGATGTTTTTTATATCTTATTTTAATTTTTACTCCATTTATACCTGGAGGATCGTTTTTTAATGATTTCAACTCTACTATTTTTTGGATTAATTTTTCATTACTTTATGCATCAAACAAAAAAACAAATATTTTCAATTATGAAACAAAACTTGAATGAAATTTAAAAACAAAGTAAAAGCTAGATTACTGAAAGGGCCTGTAGCTCAGTTGGTTAGAGCAGTACACTCATAATGTATTGGTCCCAGGTTCGAGTCCTGGCGGGCCCACCAAAAACTATTTGTTAACAAATTCTTTCAAACTAAAAAGTAATGAGTTTATATCCCCATCGTTGGTTTGGATAGTAGAATTAAATTCTTCTTTTTGCACTTTAGCAAGACTTACCCCTTCGATTACCACATCGATGATTAATGGTTTGTCAGGATTTTTTGTAATAATTCGCCAATCGATTTTGATTTGAGGCTTGTCTTTAGTTGCCAATAAAACACTTGATACCATTGTATATTTCTCATTCAATTTTTCTTGATCATTTACTTCGATTTTTGGATCAGTGTACTCAGCCAATCTACTTGAAAAACTTTTTAAAAAATATTGTTCGAAAATATCAATATATTCTTTTTTTTTATCATCTGATAATGATTTTCTATGAGATCCTAAAGAATAAAATCCTATTCCTTTAATATCTACATTTTCTTTTGCAATTAATTTTAGTTTTGCAATTTTTTCTTCTTTGGAATAACTTTTACTAAGTATTTGTGAAGCTTGATCAACAATCGATTGAACAAAATCTTTAGGTTCTAATGATAAAGAATTTGTTGAATGTGTTGAAATAAAATAAATTATTAAAAAAAATTTAAAAATTTTTTTTTTTAAATTCATGATATAGCTGGAATTATTCTGTATCTATTTCCTCCCAGTCGCTATCATTCTGGGTATCAATAATTTTTTTTGAATTGATAATTTTTTGTTTTCTATCTTGAATATACAAACTTCTTACAGAGGCATAGAAATCAATTGCATTGTTTTCTAAATTTTCAAGAGTCTCTAAATTTTTTGCTCTAAAATCTACTCCACCTGTTATTCTAGATACGTAATAATCTGATTCGGTAAAATATTGTGTGTCGTTTTTCACTGTAACATTATACCATGGATCTCCACCCACAAAACTTATTACAGTGCCAGCAACATCTCTAACAGTTGAAGGCCCAAGCACTGGCAGAACCACATAACAACCTTCTCCAAATCCCATCGTACCAAATGTTTGTCCATAATCTTCTTTTATGTATTCAGGGAAACCAACTGAAGAGGCAACATCAAATATTCCAAGTATTCCTACTGTTGAGTTTAACCCAAATCTTGCTAGGTTTGTTCCTGCTGTATCTAGACTTCCTTGCAAAATATTATTTGGAATGGTTGTAAGGTTTGACAAATTATTTAGCATGTTTCCTAAACCCGTTCTTGCTGGAGACGGCAGCTGTCTATAAAGCTTTGCAACAGGTTTAAATATAACTTTATCTAATCCATTGTTAAATGCAAAAGTAGCTCTATTTACTTTTTCAAAGCAATCCTTTGGATTTGTATTTTTTTTGCCTGATAGTGAATTTTCACTTTCAGATCCAGCATGTGCACTGAATAATAAGGATATTGTTATTAAAAAAGTTAATATAATTTTTTTCATTATCTAAACTCGTGTATAATGCTTTTAAGAGAAATGTTAAAGTGATAAAAATAAGATAAAAACATATAGAATGCCTTTAAAAACAACTAAAAATTATTCGATTAATTTTAATCCTAAAAAAAGGGTAAAAAAAGATATTAAATTTGTAGTTTTTCATTATACGGGAATGAAAAGTGAAAAATCAGCAATTAGTTGGCTAACAAATATACAATCTCAGGTTGCTGCACATTATATGGTAAAGGGAAATGGTCAAATAATTAATATGGTACCAGATTTATATATAGCTTGGCATGCTGGAATTTCATGCTGGGGTAAAGAAAATTCATTAAATAAAAGCTCAATAGGAATTGAAATTGCAAATCCTGGTCATCAATTTGGTTATAAAAAATTTTCAAAAAAACAGATTAATTCATTGATTAAATTAAGCAAAATACTAATGAAAAAATATAAAATTAATAAAAAAAATTTTCTCGGACATTCTGATATCGCGCCAGATCGAAAAAAAGACCCTGGAGAAAAATTTCCATGGAGATATTTGGCTAAAAGGAAAATTGGAATTTGGCATAAATTAGATAGTAAAAAATTAAGAAAATTAAGAAACAAAAAATGTAATCAATTATTACAAAGAAATTTCTTTAACAATGTTTTTAAAATTGGATATTCAACAAATTCTAAAAAAAACAATTATTTAAGATATGTTACAAAAGCTTTTCAAAGAAGATATAGGCCAGAACTTATTAATGGAAAAATTGATCAAGAAAGCCTATTTATTAGCCAAAAATTGATTTAAATTTTTTTACTTGAAAAGTAGCGATTAATTAATAGATTAAACAAGCCAGATAAATGACTTATCGCTTTAATTAATTTTAAAGAGGAAAGTCCGGGCTCTACGAAGACACAGTGCCAGGTAATGCCTGGCGGGGGAAACCCCAGGGATAGTGCCACAGAAAATAAACCGCCTAATCAAGGCAAGGGTGAAAAGGTGTGGTAAGAGCACACCGGCTAAATTGGTAACAATTAGCGCATGGAAAACCCCACTGGGAGCAAAACCAAGTAGAGATGACATTGTTGAAAAACTAAAAGCAGTCTTTGGCTAGTCATCAGGGTTGGTTGCTTGAGCTTAAGAGTGATCTTAAGTCTAGACAAATGATAGGTTTAAAAGACAGAACCCGGCTTATAGTTTATCTGGCAAATTTACTCACAGTTTAAAATATATTAATTTAAAATGTTCCTGTTTTGACTCACTCTTGAGTCATTTATGTTCTTTTTTTTCATCAATAGGTTGGTTTTCTAAAAAATATAATTGGGTATACTTTAAGTAGTATATTCATAAATATCACACACAAATCAGCCAAAATTAAGGATTGACGCATAGGTTGAAAACCCATATGATCCCATAAATTCCCAAATAAGGGATTATATAGGAACTTATGAATTATGTTTTTATCGACCTACGAGAACAAATTGGACAAAAAAGGGAGGGTGTCAGTGCCTGCTAGTTTTAGATCGCACCTTTCAAACTTAGGCTATAATGGCGTAGTATGTTATCCATCTTTTAATAATTCATCCATAGAAGCTTGGCCCCAAGATAGAATAGAAAAAATTTCTAATGCAATCGATGCTTTAAATCCTTTTGAAGAAAAAAAAGATTTCTTTGCTACTTCAATATTATCAGCAAGTATTAATTTACAATTTGATAGTGAAGGCAGAATTTCAATTCCAGAAAAATTACTAAAACATGCGAAAATTAAGAATAATGTTTTATTTGTTGGCCAAGGAAAAACATTCCAAATATGGGAGCCAATAATTTTTGAAAAATTTAGGGTAAGTGCAAGAAAGAAATCTAATTTAAACCGTGCAAGCCTTAAATGGGAGAAACAATTAAATAATAACTAGAGGGGTAAAATGTCAATAAACTTTAAAGCACCAGAAATTAAAGAATTACAACCAAGATTATTAGTTTTAGGAGTTGGAGGAGCAGGAGGAAACGCAATTAATGAAATGATTGATAATGGATTACAAGGAGTTGAATTCATTGCTGTAAATACAGATGCGCAAGATTTAAAACATAGTAAAGCAAAAGCAAAAATTCAAATAGGAGTTAATGTAACAAAAGGTCTGGGAGCAGGTGCAAAAATTGATATTGGTCAAGCAGCTGCAGATGAATCTTTAAATGAAATAGTAAATTGTCTACAAGGTGCAAACATGGTTTTTATTGCTGCGGGAATGGGCGGTGGAACAGGCACTGGTGCTGCTCACGTAATAGCTAGAGCAGCAAAAGAATTAAATATTTTAACAGTTGGCGTGGTTACTCTTCCTTTTCTGTACGAAGGTCCTTCAAGAATGAGACGAGCTCAATTAGGACTTGAAGAGTTAAGAAAACATGTTGATACAATCATTGTAATTCCCAATCAAAATTTATTTAAAATTGCAAATGAACAAACTACTTTTAAAGAATCTTTTAATCTTTCTAATAACGTTTTGATGCACGGAGTTCAGAGTGTAACAGATTTGATGGTCAGGCCAGGCATAATAAACTTAGATTTTGCTGATGTTGAAACTGTAATGGCATCAATGGGCAAGGCCATGATGGGTACTGGAGAAGCCGAAGGAGAAGGAAGAGCAATGAAAGCTACAGAAATGGCAATAAGCAATCCTTTAATTGATGATTATACACTTAAAGGTGCTAAAGGATTGTTAGTAAATATCACTGGCGGTGATGATCTTAAACTTTTTGAAGTAGATGAAGTAGTTAATAAAATAAGGTCAGAAGTTGATGTAGAAGCAGAAGTGATTATTGGTGCAATTACAGATACTTCGCTTGAAGGAAAGATAAGAGTATCTATTGTTGCAACATCTTTAGACGGCCAACAACCTGAGTCAAAATCTGTAATAAACATGGTTCACAGAATTCAAAATAGGAACCCAGGATATTCAGATTTTTCAAATATTGCTCCTACGCAGTCTTTTAATTTTTCAAATACTCAGAGTAATCCAATTACTCATGGCGCGAACGCCTTAAAACTTGAAAATGAAGTCACCGCAGATGTAAAGGAGAATATCGATACATCTTCTTCATCTATTAAAGATTTAAATCATGAGTATAACGAACAGTTTTTAGAAGATTATCAAAAAAATGAAGACTCAGTTTATGAGGACACGGGTCATAAAGAAGATGATTTAACAAACTTAAGGGAAGAGTCAGAAAATATCTCTAATGGTTTAGAAAATTTTGAAATTGAGCAAGAAACACCAGAGCTTTTTAATCCTGAAGAAAATAATGTTTCTGACGATTCTATGTCATCTGATGATAAGAATGATTTTTCCGAGGAAGATGAGTTGGAAATACCAGCATTTTTAAGAAGACAAAAAAACTAATGGTCTTCGTAAAAATAAATGATTGCCACCATAATACCGAACAAAAAAAAACATTATTCGGTACTGCTAGATGAAATAATCAGCATTATTACCCCTCAATATGGTGGCACATTTATTGACTGCACATTTGGTCAAGGTGGTTATTCAAAAAAAATTTTAGAATTTTCAAATACAAAAGTAATTAGTCTTGATAGAGATAAAGACTCAGAGAAAATAGCTTCAGAAATTAAAAAAAAGCTTAAAAATAGGTTTATATTTAATAATAAAAAATTTAGCGAGATAGATACCATAGATTTAAGAAATGAAAAAATTAAAGGAATAATTTTCGATCTTGGATATTCATACACCCAAATTAAAAATCTAGAGAAAGGCTTATCTTTTAATTCAAAAGGCGAACTTGATATGAGGATGGGTTTAAACAAATTTTCAGCAAAAGATGCTATATGCAAACTGGATCAAAAAGATTTAGAAAATATATTTAGATATTTTGGGGATGAAAAAGATTATAAAAAAATAGCATATAAGATCACAAAAGATAGGAAAGTTAAAAATATAGACATACCTACACTAGTAAAAATAATATATTCTTCAAAAAAAAAAAAATACTACAAAGTACATGCCGCAACAAAAGTTTTCCAAGCATTAAGAATCTTTGTTAACAAGGAAATCACTGAATTAATTTATGGTTTAATAAATGCAACTAAAATACTTAAAAAAAATGGAATAATTGTTGTTGTTAGTTTTCATTCATTAGAAGATAAAATTGTAAAGTATTTTTTCAAAAGTTTATCCGAAAATAAAAGTGTCTCCAGATATATGCCAAAAGAACAAGAGAAAAAGAATTTATTCAAAGTTATGAGTAAAAAACCAATAATTCCATCTGATAAAGAAATTAAAGAAAATATTTCATCAAGATCTGCGAAATTAAGATTTGCCACAAAACAAGAAAATTTTAATGATTTTGAAACAGATATATTGAATAAATTTAAATATTTAATTGATATTGAAAATTATTCCAAAAAACTATGAGTAAATTTTTTATTATTTTATCAATTTTTTTTTTAATTGTAGTTACAGCAGTAACAAAAAACTCAACAAAAAGATTAGAAGATAAAATCTTTTTGGTTAAAGAAGATATAAATGTTTTAAAAGAAAAATTTGAATTAGTTTTATTGGATTATAATTTTTTAACAACGCCTAAAAAATTATTAGAGTATCAATCAAAATACTTTGAAAAAGATTTAATTCCTATTGATATAAACGAGGTAAAAAAGATAACAAAAATAAATGATAAATTAGTAATTACTGAATTTAACAAAATAGAAAATGAACAATAAAGATAAAATCGAAAGAATAGTATTGGAAGATTATGAAAATGAATTTTTTTATGAAAAAAGTAAATCTAATTTAAATATAACATTCAACAGAATTGCTTTTATTTTTTTTGTATTTTTGACCATATGTATTATTTATTCATTTAAAGTATTTTATTTAGGTTCGTTAAATTCAAAAATAAAAATTAAAAATCCTTTGCCAATAAAAACGAATTATAGGGCTGACATAGTCGATGTAAATGGAAACTTTGTAGCTAAAACAATTAATACAATAGATATATTAATTAATCCTAATTTAGCAATTGATAAAAAAAGATTATTGATAAATTTAAAACTAATTTATCCAGATAAAGATTTTTCAAAAATAAAAAAAAAAATTTATGGTAATAAAACTTTTTATTTCACAAAAAAAATAAGTGAAGAAAAATATGAAAAAGTTCTTTTGATGGGAGATAAATCAATTATAGCAGAGGAAAAATTATCAAGAATATATCCTCAGGAAAATTTATTTAGCCATATCATTGGTCAAATAGATGACGATAATAATGGAATATCAGGTATTGAAAAATTTTATGATTATGAATTAAGATCTAGAAAAGAACCACTAAAACTTACAGTTGATACAGATATTCAATTTTTAATAAGAGAAGAGCTTTTAAAATTTCAAGAAATTTTTAGAAGTGTGGGTAGCGCAGCAATTTTGATGAACGTAAACAATGGAAATATAATTTCAATGGTTTCTTTACCGGATTTTAATTTGAACAAAAGAGAGGAAATTAAGGATATTAAGTTTATTAACAGAGTATCCAAAGGAGTTTATGAACTTGGTTCGGTTTTTAAAACTTTTACTTTTGCAGCAGGAATAAATGAAAATGAGATTGAGCCAAACACATTATTTGAAGATCTGCCTAAAAACCTCACATGTGCAGGAAGACCGATTAGAGAATATGATAATGAAATTCCATCTGATTTAACAGCAGAAGAAATCTTAATAAGATCAGGAAATATTGGATCTGTTAGAATTGCTCAAAAAATCGGAATAGAAAAATTTAAATCTTTTTTAGAAAAAATAGGAATTTTAAATAAAATTGAATTTGATATCGAAGAGGTCGGTCAACCCTTATCATTTAAATGGGGTAAGTGTAAATTGGCTACGTCATCCTTTGGTCACGGGATAACAACTACTCCTCTTCAATTAGCAAAAGGATATTCTATTATTAGTAATGGTGGATACGATATAAAGCCAACTTTAATTAAAAAAGACAATTCTCAAAAAATAATTAAAAATAAAATTTTAAATGATGGAGTATCAGACTTAATAAATCCAATTTTAAGAAAAGTAGTTTCCACTAAAGAAGGAACTGCTGGGTTTGCAAATATTAAAGGTTATCAAGTTGGAGGAAAAACAGGTACAGCACAAAAAACTCAAGTAGGTGGATATTCAAAAAACAAGGTAAATACTTTTGCTGCTATTTTTCCAACATCTAAACCAAAGTATGTTTTGATAGTTTTATTAGACGAACCTAAGCCTAATAAAGAATATATTTATCATTATAAAGATGGCTCAGGTTGGAAATATAAGGGAACGGCTTATAATACTGCTGGATGGACATCAGTTGAGGTTGCAGGCAAAATTATAGAGAAAATTGGACCTATTTTAGCCACAAAATATATAAAAATTAATTAGCTTCATGTTAATAGGTAATTATTTTAAAAATATTAATTCTAAATTTAAGAACCATTTATTTTCAGGTTTAAGCTTTAATAGTTCACATTGTAAAAAAAATTACATTTTTTTCGCAATTAAAGGCACTAGTCTCGATGGTAACAAATTCATTGATCTAGCAATTAAAAAAGGTGCAAAGACAATAGTATCTAACAACAAATATCAAGGGGTGAAAAACGATGTTCTTTTTATAAAATCATTAAATGTTAGGAAATCATTAGCTGAAGTTGCACATAAGATTTATAAAAAAAAACCTAAAAACTTAATTGCTGTCACTGGCACTAACGGGAAATCTTCTGTTGCTAATTTTTATTTACAAATATTAGAATTAAATAAAAAAAAAGTTGCATCAATTGGAACTTTAGGAATTAACTCAACTTCCAAAAAAATTGAATTGCAAAACACAACATTAGACCCATTACAATTAGGTAAATATTTAAGTAAATTGAAAGAACAAAAAATTGATAATATAATATTAGAAGCATCAAGCCATGGACTTAAACAATTTAGACTTGATGGATTAAAATTTAAAACAGGAATATTTACTAACTTATCTCATGACCATTTGGATTACCATAAATCTTATAAAAATTACTTAAATTCAAAATTATATTTATTTAAAAAATTACTTAAAAAAAATTCAAACATTATTTCAGATTTAGATATTCCAGAGCACAAAAAAATTAAATCAATAGCAAAAAAAAAACAAATTAAGATAAATACAATATCTAATAAAAATGGAGATTTGTCTATTATATCTCACAGATACCTTGGTGAAAAACAATTATTAAGAATAAATTATAAAAAAAAATTATATAATTTTAAATTAAATTTGATTGGTAAAATACAATTAAAAAATGTTTTAATGTCAATGATTGCAGCAAATATGAACAACATTGATTTTAAAAAAATTGTCAACGTTATTGAAAAAATTAAACCTGTATCTGGTAGACTAGAAAAAATTGGTTCAATCAAAAATAATTCATCCGTAATTTTGGATTATGCTCATACACCAGATGCATTAAGGCTTTGTTTACAAAATATTAAAGATCAATTTAAAAATCGAAAATTATCAGTTGTTTTTGGCTGTGGTGGAGAAAGAGATAAATTTAAAAGACAAATAATGGGAAAAATTGTAAATAAGTACTGTGATAAAATTTATTTAACAGATGATAATCCTAGAAATGAAAATCCAAAAAAAATTAGACAAAGCATAAAAAAAAAAATAAACAAAAAAAAATTATTTGAAATTTCAAACAGAGAAAGCGCTATAGCTCACGCAGTACAAGATCTTTTATCTGGCGAAGTTTTAGTTGTAGCAGGTAAAGGTCACGAAAAAACTCAAGATTATGGGAGTTATAAAAAAAAATTTTCAGATAAAAAATATATTCTAAAGTATATAAGTATAAAAAATAAACTTCTGAAAAATGACCTTAAATTAAATATTTTGCATGAAACAAGTCAAAATCCATATGTTCATATAAAAGCAAAAATAAGAAAAGGCTCAATTAATTCAAAAGATATTAAGAAAAATGATATATTTTTTGCAATTCGAGGAAAAAATAAAGATGGAAACAAATTTGTAAATGAGGCTTTTAATAATGGAGCGAGTCTAGCTATTGTTAATAAAATTAATAAATCAAAAAAAAATATTAAAAAAATTAAAGTAAAAGATACATTAAAATTTTTAACAAAAGTTTCAGAGGCAATTAGAAGAAATTTTTCTTCAAAAATAATTGCAATAACAGGTAGTTGTGGAAAAACTTCTTTAAAAGAATTATTAAAGGAAACTCTTAATAAATTTGGAAAAGTAACATCATCGCCAAAATCATTTAATAACAGATATGGCGTTCCACTAAGTCTTTTTAATTTAAATTTTAATCATGACTATGGGGTATTTGAAGTAGGCATGGATAAAAAAGGTGAGATAAATTCATTATCTAAAATTATTAAACCTGACATAGGGATAATAACGAATATTTCTTATGCACATGCAAAAAATTTTAAAAATATTAAACAAATTGCATTGGCAAAAGCAGAGATTATGAACAATATCAATGTTGATGGTTTTATTGTGTTAAATGCGGATGATAAATTTTTTAATCTACATAAAAAAATTGCTATCCAAAAAAAGTTGAATGTTCTTTCTTTTGGGAAAAATAAAAAAGCTGATGTAAAACTTGCAAGCATTAAAAGAGAAAAAAAAAGATTTAAAGTTTCTCTAATAATTAGCAATAAAAAAAAAAATTTTTATGTTTTAAATAATTTCGAAAACTTTATTAAAAATTTAATGGGCGCTATTACTATAATTTCAATTTTTAAAAACCCACTAGAATTAGACAAAAATATTTTTTATAAATTTAAAACACCTGTAGGCCGGGGAGATATCAATAAAATAAAAATAAAAAAAAAAAACATCAATTTAGTTGACGAAAGTTATAATTCAAACCCATTGTCTCTTAAATCTGCCATAGAAAACTTTAATTCGATTAAAACAAATAATAAAAAACATATGATTTTAGGTGATATGTTGGAACTTGGAAAGCATTCTAAAAGATTACATCAAAAAATGAGCAAAATTATAAATTCAACTTCAATAGATAAAGTAAGCGTTCTTGGAAAACATATAGTTGAAACTTATAAAAATATTGAGACCCAGAAAAAAGGTTTAATTTTAAAAGAAAATTCACAAATATTTGATTTGATTCAAAAGAATATAAATAATAATGATTATTTGATGATCAAAGGATCTAATTCTACTGGATTAAACCGTTTCGTAAGCTCTATAAAAAAAGGAAATATTAATGCTTTATAACTTTATTTTAAATTATGTTGATGTTTTTTCATTTCTTAATGTTTTTAAATATTTAACAGTAAGAACAGGTCTAGCAATGTTTACCTCAATGATTATTGTATTTTTAATAGGCACACCTTTTATAAATTTTTTCTCTGCAAAACATTTTACTAATCCAATTAGAGCAGATGGACCCGATGAACATATTATTAAAAAAATTGGAACGCCAACAATGGGAGGTGTTTTAATTTTAGTGGGACTTTTTTCTGGTATTTTATTATGGTGTAATTTATCTAATCCCTATATATGGACACTTATATTTGTTGTTGCTGGGTTCGGATTATTGGGCGCATACGATGATTATAAAAAAATTAAATTTAATAATTCATCTGGAGTGTCTTTTAGTTTTAAAATTATAATACAAGTTTTAATTGCTGTTATAGGAATATTAATATTAACGAATTTTTCGGATCATTCCGACTTAGAATATTTATATTTTCCTTTTTTTAAGAATTTAATAATAAATCTTGGTTGGTTTTTTATTCCTTTTGCAGCTTTTATAATTGTTGGATCTTCTAATGCAGTTAATTTAACTGATGGACTTGATGGATTGGCTACTGTACCAGTTATTTTAGTGGCCGCATGTTTTGCTTTTATAAGCTACGTAACAGGTAACATTGTTTTTTCAGAATATCTTCATATTCCATATGTAGAAGGTGTTGGTGAGGTTGCAGTTTTCTTAGGATCAATGATTGGAGCATGTTTAGGTTTTTTATGGTTTAACGCACCTCCAGCTAAAATATTTATGGGTGACACAGGATCATTAGCTTTAGGTGGATCTTTGGGTACAGTAGGAATTATAACTAAACATGAAATAGTTTTAGCAATTACCGGCGGTTTGTTTGTTTTAGAAGCAGTTTCAGTTATTGTACAAGTAATATCATTTAAGTTAACAGGCAAAAGAGTTTTTAAAATGGCTCCTATTCATCATCATTTTGAAAAAAAAGGCTGGCCAGAATCTACAGTTGTAATTAGGTTTTGGATAATTTCAATAATTTTAGCCATGATTGGTCTTGCCACATTAAAATTAAGATAATGTTAGATACAAAAAAAATTTTTTTAAAAAAAAAAATTTTAATTTATGGATTGGGAAAAAGCGGTTACTCTTGTTATTATTTTTTAAGAAAAAATAATCATATATCATTATATGATGATAAAAAAAACATAGTTAAAGATAAAAAAATTAAAAAATTAATAATTAAACCAAAAAATATTAAAAAAAAATACTTCGATTTTATTATTATTAGTCCAGGAATTAATATCGATAAGTGTAGTCTTAAAAATTTTCTCAAAAAAAATTCGTCTAAAATTATTACTGATTTAGATGTTTTTTATACTAATTATTTTAGTAATAAAAATATAGTAATAACTGGAACAAATGGAAAATCCACAACCGCAAAATTACTATTTAATATATTAAGACACCACAAAAAAGATACTAGACTTGTCGGTAATATTGGAAATCCAATTTTGGATGAAAAAAAAATTACCTCAAAAACTATTTTTGTAGTAGAGGCTTCATCTTACCAGATAGCTTATAGTAAAATTTTTAAAGCAAACTACGCTTTAATATTAAATATTTCACCCGATCATTTGGAGCGTCACGGAACTTTTAATAATTACGTAAAATCAAAATTTAAATTATTTAAAAATCAAACAAAAAAAGACTATTCAATTTTTAATACAAGTAATAAATTTTTAAAAAAAGAAATCAGAAAAAATAAGATTAAATCTAGAATAACTAGTATTAATTTAAAATTAATTGATAGGTATAAAACTAAAATTAAAAACCCATATTTCTTTACAGATGGAAATAGACAAAACTTGTCTTTTATTTTTGCAATTTCGAAAATTTTAAAATTGAAAAAAAATAAAATATTTAAAAGTATTAATAACTTTAAAGGGTTAAAATACAGACAAGAAATAATTTATAAATCAAAAAAAATAACATTAATTAATGACTCTAAAGCAACAAGTTTTTCATCCTCTCTGAGTATTCTTAAATCACTAAAAAATGTTTTCTGGCTTGTGGGAGGAATACCAAAAAAAGGTGACAAATTTCTATTAAGTAAAAAAAAATGTTTAACATTTAAAGCTTATATTTTTGGAAAAAATAAAAATTATTTTATTAAACATTTGAAAAACAAAATAAATCTTCAAAGTTTTGCAAATCTAGAGGAAGCACTTAAAAAAATTATTTTAGATATAAAATTAAAAAAAAACACAGCTCATAAAACTATACTATTTAGTCCATCGGGCGCCTCATTCGATAATTTTAAAAATTTTGAGGATAGAGGAGAAAAATTTAACAATTTAGTTAGAAAGTTAAATTTAAAAAAATTAATTTATGCTTAACAATAATTTGATATATAAATTCTATTATGAATGGTGGAAAAATATTGATAAATCTATTTTATTTTTAATAATTTTGCTTTTTGGCTTAGGGTTATTTTTTTCACTAGTTTCTACCTCTTTAATAGTTTCTGATAAGTTAAATACAAACAGCTATCACTTTTTTTTTAAACATTTATTTTTTATAGGGTTGGGATTTTTTTTTATAATTTTTTTTTCATCTCTAAATCATAAGAATTTAATAAAAATATCATTTTTTTTATTTATTATTTGTTTTGTTTTTTTGTTATTAGTTCCAATTATAGGCATTGAGGTAAAAGGATCGAAAAGATGGTTAGATTTTTTCTTTTTACCAAGATTTCAACCAATAGAGTTATTAAAACCTTTCATTATTATAGCAGTTGCTGCTGTATTATGTTCCAAAAAATATCATAATATTTATAATAAATATTTTCTAAGTTTAGTTTTAATACTTCCAATTTTGTTTCTTCTAATAACCCAACCCGATATAGGTCAAACTTTACTAGTTTTTTTGACTTGGTTAAGTTTAGTTTTTACATCTGGAATTAATTTAGTAATTTTCTTTTTGTTTTTTGGAGTTATGATATTTTTTTTATTATACTTAATTTTTTTTGTATCAAAATTTAATTACATTTTAATAAGATTAAAATCATTTTTTGATCCATCGTCAGGTAATAATTACCAGCCTGAAAAAGCTTCAGAGGCAATTATAAATGGTGGATTTTTTGGAAAAGGTATTGGAGAAGGAGTTTTAAAAAACAGAGTACCAGAAGCACATACAGATTACATTGTATCTGTGATTTCGGAAGAGTTCGGAGCGTTAATTATAATTTTTTTGATGATGATTTTTTTATTTTTTGTTTATCAGGTATTTAAAAAGTTATTTTTTGAAAAAAATGATAAAATAAAATTAATACTTGTGGGCTCTATCTCTATTTTGTTAATTCAAGCTTTGATTCATATTGGTGTAAATATTAGGCTATTTCCTACTACTGGAATGACTTTACCTTTTTTAAGTTATGGTGGTTCGTCTATAATTGGAACATCTATACTATCAGGAATTATTTTAAATCTTACTAAAAGGAAAGTTAATTATTAGATGAAAAAAAAAATTTTAATAAGCACAGGCGGTTCGGGAGGACATGTAATTCCAGCAACTGTATTTTTCGATCACCTAAAAAATGAGTTTGATGTTATTTTAACTTCAGATTTGCGTGGAGCTAAATTTTTAAATTTAGAAAAATTTAAAGCAAATATTTTTAATACGCCGAAACTTACATCCAATTTATTTTTATTACCTATGAATTTATTTTTTTTATTTTTTTTAACAATTAAATCACTTTTTTTTTTAAAAAGAAAAAAAATAGATATATTCATATCTACTGGTGGCTATATGTCATTACCTCTATTCTTTGCTGCAAAAATTCTAAATATCAAAATATACTTATTTGAGCCAAATATGGTCCTAGGGCGAGCGAATAGATTTTTTTTAAAACACTGTGAGAAAATTTTTTGCTATTCAGAAAAAATATTAAATTTTCCAAAAAAATATATTAATAAAATATTAGTTATTAATCATCTTTTGAGGAAAGACTTTTATTCCATAAAATTTGATGAAAATGATGATATTGGAAATAAAATTAATCTATTAATTATCGGAGGAAGTCAAGGTGCTAAATTATTTGAAACTGAGGTAAAAAAAACAATTACTGATTTATCAACTAAATATGAGTTTAAAATTTATCAACAAGTAAGTCATGAAAATAAAAGAGAATTAGAAAATTTTTATGAGAAAAACAACATTTCTTATAAGTTATTTAGTTTTGAACAAAATTTTCCTGATTTCGTTAAAAATATAAATTTATGCATAACACGAGCTGGTGCCTCAACATTATCAGAATTGACTTTTTTAAATATACCTTACATTGCAATTCCATATGCTTTAGCAAAGGACGATCACCAATCCCAAAATGCATTATTTTATAAAAATAAAAATTGTTGTTGGATGTTAAACGAAAAAGAACTTAAGAATAATTCACTTTCAAAATTTTTAATAAATTTACTTAAAAATAAAGAAGATTATTTGAACAAAAAGAAAAATATGAAAGATTTTAGTTATCAAAATACTTGGAATAAGATAAATGAAAAACTCTTAAATACAATAAATGAAAATTGAATTAGCAAAAACTGAAATTATTCACTTTGTAGGTATAGGTGGAATTGGAATGAGCGGCTTGGCGTTAATTATGAAAAGCATGGGTTTCAAAATCCAGGGTAGTGATATTTTTTCTAACAAAAATACCGATAGATTAAAAAAAAATAATATAAAAATAATTATTGGTCATAACAGAAAAAATATAAAAAAAGCAACAATTTTGGTTATATCTTCAGCTATTAAAAAAAATAATCCAGAAATTTTAGCAGCAAAAAAAAGACAGCTCCCGGTTTATAAAAGAGGAGATATGTTGGCTCACATTGTTTCGCTAACCAAAAATATTGTAATTTCAGGATCTCATGGAAAAACAACTACAACTTCTATTATCGAAAGTATTTTTTCAAAAGCAAAACTTGATCCAACAATTATAAATGGAGGCATATTAAATTCTTTTAATCATTCTGCAAAGTTAGGAAAAAGTAATTGGTGCATTTTAGAGTCTGACGAGTCTGACGGAAGTTTTATCAAAGTTCCACCTACATATTCAATAATAACAAATATTGATAGAGAACATATGGATTTTTATAAATCAATGGATAATTTAAAAAAATTATTTTCAGAATTTATAAAAAAAGTACCATCTTTTGGAAAATCATTTATTTGTATAGATGATAAAAATAATAATGAAATTATTAAAAAAATTAAAGTAAAAAATTTTTATACTTATGGAACAAATCCAAATTCGCAATTTTTAATTAAGAAAGTTAAACAATTAAAGGAATATTCTAAATTTGATATAGAAATTAAATTGCCAGGGAAAACAGAAACAGCAATTCGAAATATCAAAATCCCACTTCTTGGTTTACACAATATTAGAAATGCTACAGCCGCTGCAGCTGTTTCAACGACTATAGGTATTTCTAAAGAAATTATTAAGCGGGGTCTTAAAGAATTTAAGGGTGTTCAAAGGAGGTTTAATAAAATATTTACATATAGAGAAATACCCTTTTTTGACGATTATGCCCATCATCCTACAGAAATAAGAGAGGTTCTGAAAGGAGTTAAGAAAGTTTATCAATTAGAAAAAATATTTTGTATATTTCAACCTCATAGAATTTCTAGATTAAAAGATTTAAAAAAAGAATTTAGCTATTCGTTTATAAATGCAGATAGTGTAATTTTGTGCCCAATTTATTCTGCCGGTGAAAGAGAAAAATTAGGCTTTAGCTATTTAAATTTTGCAAAGGAAATTGCAAAAAATTCAAAAACAACGGTATATCTAGTTAAAGATCAGTATCAACTTGGAAGATTTGTTAAACAAAACATGTATGGAAAGAAAATAGTTATTGGAATGGGTGCAGGTTCGATCTCTAACTGGATCAAGCAATTACCAAAATTATTATGAAGCAAACACAAAAACTAAAAATTGGTCTTATGCTTGATACTAAAAGATCTTTGCAGGATTGGGAAATAAATCTTTTTCAAAATTTATTAAACTCTAAATATTGTGAAATTAAGTTAATTATATCAAATAATAAAAAAATAGTTAAAAATATTTTTTTTCAAGAATTAATAAATAAATTTTTAGAAGGCAATTTATTATTATCAGCAATATCGAAATTTATAAAAATCATTGAAAGAAAATTCATAAAAAAAAAAAGAAAAGAAAATGAAACAAAATTATTAAATATTTTAAATAAAATAAAACTTTTTAAGCCATCTTACATCAAAAAAAAATATGTAGATTTATTTTCCAAAAAGGAATGTAAAAAAATAAAACAATATAATTTGGATTTAATTTTACGTAGAGATTTTAGAATTTTAAAAGGTGAAATATTAAATTCTGCTAAATATGGAGTTTGGTCTTTGCATCATGGTGATAATGATCGCTATAGGGGACTAGCACCTGGTTTTTGGGAAGTTTATAACAATGAACCTACTACAGGTGTAACTCTTCAAATATTAAATAATACTTTGGATGGTGGCAGTATAATAGACAAAGGTTATTTTGGTACTAAATTTTTTTGGAAACATAATGAGGATTTTATTAAGGAAAAATCAGTTATCATTATTCTAAAAAATTTGAAAAAACTATTTTATAAAAGAAGTAAACTAAATATTAAAAAATC
>CABYVA010000005.1 GCA_902522325.1 uncultured Pelagibacteraceae bacterium | reverse complement strand
CCAAGACTTTTCAATGAGCTTACCACTTGTTGAAGGCCAAGGAAATTTTGGTTCTGTAGACGGAGACCCTCCTGCTGCAATGAGATATACAGAAACTAGATTATCAAAAGTTTCACAATTTTTAATTGATGATATTGAAAAACAAACTGTAGATTTTAAAAGTAATTACGACGAAACTGAAAAAGAACCATCAGTTTTACCAGCTCAATATCCAAATTTACTAGTTAATGGAGCTGGTGGTATAGCTGTTGGTATGGCTACTAGTATACCACCTCATAACTTAGGTGAAATTATAAATGGCACATTGGCTTTAATAAATAACAAAGAAATTAAAGTTAGCGAATTAATGAAACATATACCAGGTCCTGACTTTCCCACAGGAGGAATTATTATAGGTAAGAGCATTATTAAAGAGGGATATAAAACTGGTCGTGGTTCATTTAAAATTAGAGGCGAAATAAAAATTGAGCAAACAAAAAATAATAGAGAACGTTTAATTATTACATCTATACCTTATCAAGTGAATAAATCAGTACTAAACGAAAGAATAGCTGAGTTAGTAAGAGATAAAAAAATTGAAGGTATAAGAGATATAAGAGACGAGTCAAATAGAGAAGGGATACGAGTAGCTATCGACTTAAGGTCAAATGTTGAACCTGAAACTGTTAAAAGACAATTATTTAAATATACATCTATCGAGTCTTCTTTTGGTTTTAATACTTTAGCAATAGTCGATAACAAACCAAAAACATGCAATCTAAAAGATTTTTTAGAGAACTTTTTGAAATTTAGAGAAGATGTAGTAATTAAAAAAACAAAATTCGATTTAACTAAAGCTGAGGAGAGAGCTCATATACTTATTGGTTTATCTGTTTCTGTGGAAAATTTAGACAAAATTATAAAAATAATTAGAAACTCCAAAACACCAGATGATGCGAAAAAGATTTTACTTAATACAAAATGGAAAATAAATAAATCATTAAAGCTTATAAATTTTATAGAGTCTAGAAAAGGAAAAAATATTTATTCATTATCAGAACCTCAAGTTGTAGCAATTTTAGAACTTAGGCTCCAAAAATTAACAGCTATTGGTATTAGTGAAATTGAAAATGAAATTAAAAAACTATCTGAACTTATTACAAAGTTAAAAAAAATTATAAATTCAAGAAAAGAACTTTTAAAAGTCATAAGCGAAGAGTTGAACAATATAAAAGAAAAGTTTTCTGTACCAAGAAGAACACAAATTATTGATGCTGTTTTAAATTATGATATTGAAGAAACGATACAAAAAGAGCAAGTGATAATTACAGTTACTTTACAAGGATATATTAAAAGAGGCGCCTTAAGTAGCGTGAAAAAACAAAAACGAGGTGGAAAGGGCAAATCCGGTATAAAAACAAGAGACGAGGACTCGGTAGTTCAAACATTGTCTGTAAATACACATACTTCAGTTTTATTTTTCTCTACAGAGGGTTTAGTTTACAAAATCAAAGCTTGGAAAATTCCTGAAGGTTCAGCTTCATCAAAAGGAAAATCGTTATTTAATATACTACCATTAAAAAACCATCAATCTATAAGCTCGATAATGCCTTTCCCTGAAGATGAGTCTGAATGGAAAAACTTAAATATTGTTTTTGCAACTATGAACGGAAAAGTTAGAAAAAATAAACTTGAGGATTTTTCTTCCATTAGTGCCTCTGGAAAAATAGCAATGAAACTTGATACTAACGATAAAATTATAGGTGTAAAAATATGTAAAGATGACCAAGATATTATTCTTGGAACTAAAAATGGTAAATGTATAAGATTTGAGTCTAAAAAACTAAGGGTTTTTAAGGGTAGATCTTCAAAGGGAATAAAAGGTATTAATTTATCTGATAAAGATACAATCGTTTCATTGTCTATAATTGACCATTCTTCTAATAAAAAAAACGGTAAATTAACCAAAGATAATAAATCAGAAATTATAGCAAAAGAAAAATTTATTCTTGCAATTACTGAAAATGGTTATGGTAAAAGAACATCTCATTATGATTATCGAGTAACAAATAGGGGTGGCAAAGGAATAATAGGAATTATTAATTCTGATAGAAACGGAAACGTTTCGTCTACTTTTCCAGTAAATGAAGGGGACGATATATTAATTTCTACAAATAAAGGAAGAGTGATAAGAGTTGCTGTTAAGGAAATTAGAATAGCTGGTAGAAATACCCAGGGTGTAAGAATTATTAAGTTATCAGGCGATGAAAAAGTTGTTTCAGCAATTAAAATTGATGATAATTTAATCTGATGAAAAATAATGCAATTTATCCAGGAACGTTTGATCCAATAACATATGGTCACATTGATGTTATTAAAAAAGCATTAAAAATTGTAGACACTGTGATAATTGCTATATCTGACATAAGCAATAAAGATTATCTTTTCAGTTCAGATGAAAGAATTGAAATCGTTAAAACTGCTTTATTTTCTGATCTAAAATTTAAAAAAAAAAGAATTAAAGTAGTTTCTTTTAGAACTTTAACAACAAATTTATGTAAAAAATATAAATCAAATATAATATTAAGAGGTTTGCGTGCAGTATCTGACTTTGAATATGAATTTCAACTAGCTGGCATGAACAGAAAACTTAATAATAATATAGAAACTATTTTTTTGATGTCTAATGTTGAAAATCAAATTATTTCATCAAAATTTGTAAAAGAAATTATAGCTTTGGGTGGAGATGTAAATAAATTTACCACAAAAAGTACTATAAAGTATTTAAAAGAAAAATATGCTTAAATTTGGTATTAAGATTTTATTTTTTTTTTTTCTTTTTACTAACTATATAATTGGAGAGGAAAATATGATGATACTAAAACTAAAAGATGGTGATGTTAAAATTGAACTTTTCCCTGATGTTGCGCCAAAACACGTTGAAAGAATAAAATTTTTAGCTGACAAAGGAGAGTATGATAATGTTGTTTTTCACAGAGTTATTGAAGGATTCATGGCTCAAACAGGCGATGTACAATTTGGAAATTCTTCCAATGATAAATATGATTTGAGAAGAGTAGGTACAGGTGGATCTTCACTTCCAGATCTTAAATCTGAATTTAATGATTTGCCACATGATAGAGGAGTTTTGTCTATGGCAAGATCTCAAGATCCAAACAGTGCAAATAGTCAATTTTTTATATGTTTTAAACCAGCGCCGTTTCTAGATAGACAGTATACAGTTTTTGGAAAAGTTATCGAAGGAATGGAATTCGTAGATAAAATTAAAATGGGTGATTCAAATCAAAATGGTTCAGTAGAAAATCCGGACAAAATAATAAGTTTCAAATCTTTGTAGATTAAAAGTAATGGCACTAAAAAATTTTGGTTTTAATGTCATCTCCAGAGATAAAGATGCAAGATGTGGCTTAATTGAAACTCATCGAGGAAATATTAATACCCCTGCATTCATGCCAGTTGGGACTCAAGCAACTGTAAAAGCTGTTTTTATAGACGATATAATTAAAACAGGTTCAGAAATAATTCTTTCAAACACTTATCATTTAATGTTAAGGCCAGGTCCTGACAGAATTGCTTCTGTTGGTGGTTTACATAAATTTATGAATTGTTCTTTACCAATATTGACTGATTCAGGTGGATTTCAAGTTATGTCTTTATCTAAATTAAATAAAATAGATAGAGAAAAAGGTGCCATTTTTAATTCTCATATTGATGGAAAAAAAATAATACTAAGTCCGGAAACTAGTATTAAAATTCAAAAAAAGCTTAATTCTGATATTGTAATGGTTATGGATGAATGTCCTAAAAAAACAAACGATTATAAAAAAATTGAAAAATCAATGAATCTATCTACCTATTGGGCTTTAAGATCGAAAAAAGAGTTTGGAAAAAATCCTCATAAAGCTTTATTTGGAATTGTTCAAGGGGGATTATTTAATGATTTAAGAATAAAATCATTAAATGAATTAATTAAAATAGGATTTGATGGATATGCTGTTGGTGGTTTGGCTGTTGGAGAAACACAGAACGAAATGTTTAAGGTATTGGATAATTTAAAAGATCATTTACCTGAAAACAAACCAAGATATTTAATGGGTGTTGGAACTCCTTCTGATATATTAGGAGCTGTTAAAAGAGGCATTGATATGTTTGACTGTGTTTTGCCAACAAGATCTGGAAGAACAGGTTTAGCTTTTACTTGGAATGGTCGTGTAAATATAAAAAATTCTAAATATCAAAAAGATAATGAACCTTTAGACATAAAATCTAAAAATTTTAATCTAAACAAGTATTCCAAAAACTATTTAAATCATTTGTTTAATACAAATGAAATACTAGCATCAATGATATTAACTTTGCATAATATTAATTTCTATCAAGAATTGATGTTAGCAATTAGAAAAAACATTAAGAATGGCACATTTAATGAATTTCATGATCAATTTATTAAAAAGTTATAATTTATTCGCATTGATTATTTCAAAAAAAACATTATAAGAAATTCCGTTGGGCCGTTAGCTCAGTTGGTAGAGCAATTCCCTTTTAAGGAATGGGTCGCTGGTTCGAATCCAGCACGGCTCACCAGTAATAAAAAATTAAAAATTTTTTTATTACTTGTGATTATGAAATTTCGATAGGCGGATATTCTATTATTACTTCATTCATCCAACCATTTAATTTTTTTATTCTATTAGCAGACGAAGGGTGAGTGCTCATAAATTCTGGAGGCTCTTTACCTTTATTGGACTCTTTCATTCTTTCCCAAATTTTTGGAGCCTCTCTAATGTCATAGCCAGATAAAGAAGAAAATACTAAACCTAAATAATCTGCTTCACTTTCTTGTTTTCTGTTAAATGGATTCATTAATCCTAATTGAGATAATAATCCCACAGTATTCATGCCAGTAGTTCTGTTAACTTGTGATATTTTTCCACCTGTAACAATGTCAATTATTTGAGTGCTAGTATTTATTAGTGTTGCTCTACTTGCTCTTTCAACAGAATGTTTTGCAACTGCATGAGCAATTTCATGACCCATCACAGCAGCCAATCCATTTGTATTTTTGGTAACATCAAGTATGCCTGTGTAAACAGCTATCTTCCCACCAGGCATACACCAAGCATTCTTAACTTTGTCATTATCAATTAATATGTACTCCCAATCAAATTGGGTGGTTGGATCTTGTAAATTTGACTGATAAAAATATTCACTTATAGAGTCTTCCATTTTTTTTCCAATTTCTACAATCTCATTTAATTTTTTTTTATCTTTACTTAATTTCTCTTTGCTTTTTATTTTTTCATAAATTTGTGCAGCTTGTGCATTTAATTTATGCTCGGGAATAAGTTTTAACTGTTTTCTTTCTGTAATTGGAACTGTTGTGCAAGAGCTTAAAATTAAGCTGCCACAACTGCAGCCAACATAATTGAGAAATTTTCTTCTATTCATTGAATTAATAAATAGTTATTATCACAAAATAAGTTAATTTGCATGGTTTTATACCAAAAAAAATGTTGTAATATTTGTGTTAAAGCTTAACTATTAAAATAATCTATAGTAAAAAAACTTAATGACTAAAACTAGAAAAAAATCCTTTGCACTTAGAGTTAGAAACTATTTTTTTACAGGCGTTATAGTTTTAATTCCAATCGCCTTTACCTTATATCTTACAAAATTATTATTAAATCTATCTTCGAAAATTTTACCTGAAAAAATAAACCCAAATACATATCTTAATTTTTATATACCTGGTCTTGAAGTATTATTAACTGTTTTTTTTATTACTATAATAGGAGGCTTATCGTTATCTTTTTTAGGTAAAAAATTTTTACAATTTATTGACGATTTATTTAAAAAAATTCCTATTTTAAGAACTATCTACACTGCCTTTACTCAAATGACAGAAACTTTTACTCAAAATAAATCTGGCAAAAAAAGTGTTGTCTTGGTTGAGTATCCAAGAAAAGGTACTTGGGCGGTTGGTTTTGCAACTAAAGATAATAAAGGTGAAATACAATCTAAAACTAATAGAGAATTAGTGAACGTCTTTGTTCCAACGACACCAAATCCAACAAGTGGTTTTTTATTAATGTTTCCTAAAGAAGAGGTTATATATTTAGATATTAGTTTCGAGGAAGCTTCTAAATTTATAGTCTCTGCTGGAACATCTAACCCTAAGGCTAAATAATATCATTAATTATATCAGCTTGATCATACAATTTTAGTAATGGTTTGTATCTTTTGATATTAGGTTCTTCTTTTTCTATTCTTAAAATTTCATTTTCACCCAGTTTAAATAAATCGGCATTATGAATAGGATCGGCTAATCTATAGTTTTTTAAACCACTTTGTTTAAAACCTAAGAGGTCACCAAAACCTCTCAATTTCATATCTTCTTCAGAAATTATAAATCCATCATTTGAATTTTTAAGAATATTAATTCTTTTTTTAGCATTTTCACTTAAACTTGATTTAAACATTAAAATGCAGCTCGCTTGTTTATAACCTCTGCCAACTCGGCCTCTTAGTTGGTGTAGCTGAGATAGACCAAACTTATTCGCATTTTCTATGATAATAACATTGGCATTTGGAAAATCTATGCCAACTTCAATTATAGTGGTTGATACTAGAATACTAAATTTTTTATTTAAAAAATTATTTAAAATTTCTTCTTTTTTATTTTTGTCAATATTACCGTGTAAAATATCAACAGAGTTAGGAAATATATTTTTAAGATAATTATATTTTTTTATTGCAGATTCATGGTCAATTTTTTTTGAATCTTCAATTAATGGACATACCCAAAATATTTGATTACCTTCGTCTATTTCCTTCTTCACAAATTTAATGACATCGCCTATTTTACTGTCTAGTTTACTATAGGTAATTACATTTTTTCGATTTTTAGGTTTCTCTCTAATTATTGATATATCCATATCTCCATAAATTGACATTATAAGTGTTCTAGGAATAGGTGTTGCCGACATTAAAAGTACATCACAATTGCTACCACCTTTGTCTGAAAGGTTCTTTCTTTGTTTGACACCAAATTTATGCTGTTCATCAATAATTATATAACCAAGATTTTTAAAATTTATTTTTTTTTGAAAAAGTGTATGTGTACCAAAAATCATTTTGATTTCACCATTTTTAATTTTTTCGTAAATTATATTTTTTTGCTTTGTTTCAGTTTTTCCTGACAGCATGCTTATTTCAATATTTTTAGGAAATAACTTTTTAGCAAGATCATAATGTTGTTTAGCCAATATTTCAGTAGGCGCCATTAAAGCTACTTGATAATGTGATTTAACTACATTTAAAGCCGAAATAAGAGAAACAATAGTTTTTCCGCTACCAACATCTCCTTGCAAAAGTCTGAACATTTTATTTTTAGATTTCAAATCGATATTAATTTCATTTAATGCCTTTTTTTGATCATTAGTCAATTCAAAGTCTAGGTTGCTTAAAATAATTTTGGATTCATCGGTTTTAAAAATCTTATTTTTTTTTTTTATTTTTTTAATTTTTTTTCTTATTTCTGAGGAAATTAGCATTGATGCTAGAATTTCGTCAAATGCTAGTCTTCGATAGTAATCACTCTGAAAGTTATCTATATTTTTGGGATCATGTAATTTTATAATTGACTCTTTCCATTTTTGATTATTAAACTTTTTTTGTATTTTATCTGAGTGCCACTCAGGTATAGATGGTAAATTATTTAAAATTTGCTCTATTATTTTATTATAATATTTTTGGTTTATTCCATCAGTTAATCTATATTTGTTATGTATTTTTTCTATTAAGCCTTCATCCTTAGATACATATGTAGGATTGGTAATTTGATATTTATTTTTATAATAACCAATTTTTCCACTAATCGTTATATTAGCGTTTAGTGGTAATATTTTTTTTATATATCCCTCGTAACTATTAAAGAAAATACAATCTATTAAACCCGTTTCATCCTCACAGGTGACTTTGTTCGGTAAGTTTCTAATCCTAGGAAACGAGTATTTTATTGGTTTTATAGTAATAGTAGACAACTGTCCAATTTGTAACTCATTAATTTTAGATTTGGTAGATCTATCAATATACGACTTTGGAAGTCGCCATAATAAATCAAATATATTTGTGATACCCTTTTTTTTTAATATTTCAGTAGTTTTTTTTCCAACACCTTTTATTTTTGTCAGTTTATTTAGCAAATATTCGTAATTATTATTATTTTTCATTTTTTATATAATATATTAAATTTTATGACTAATAGTATAGAAGAGTTAAAAAAAAAAATTATATACAGATCATCTTATAGAGGAACTAAAGAAATGGATGCTTTGTTAAGATCTTTTGTTGAAAAAGTTATCAATAGTTTGAATAATGAAGATTTATTAGATTTATACAAACTATTGAATATAGATGACGATAATCTTTATAAATTTAAATGTGATATAGAAACATCAATTAAAATTCCAAATAACCAAATTAGTAAATTGTTTAAAGAATATAAATTTGAAAAGTAATTATGGCGGAGAGACTGGGATTCGAACCCAGGAAAGAGTTGCCCCTTTGCTAGTTTTCAAGACTAGTGCTTTCAACCGCTCAGCCATCTCTCCATAAGCAACGTTTTTATTAGTATAATAATTAAATTCAACAAAAAAAAGGTCATTAAAATTTGATTTCCTGATTCAATAAGAGTAATTATTCATAATAATTTAATGAAAAAAATTTTTATCATAAATATTTTTATTTTACTCATTTCAAATAATGCATATGCATATATTGACCCAGGTTCTGGTAGCATTATTATTCAAGCTATACTTGGAGCTATCGCGGCTGTAGGTACAACTGCCTCTATTTATTGGTCAAAAATAAAAAAGTTTTTTACTAAAAATAAAAAAAATTTAACTGATGATAAACAATGAATTTCATAAAGAAGAGTCTTCTTATAGAGATAATCACGGATCTGTTTATTTTTTTAAAAATAAGGTCCTTAGAACAATAAATGCACCTGCCGAAAGTAATTATCTAACTTTAAAAAAACAGAACATTTATAGAGATTCAATAAAAAATAATTTTTTAATCGATTTTCAAGAAGTTGAAAAAAATAACTTTCCTGAACAATTAAAAACATGCAACATAATTTTACAATCTGAAATATTACCTTTCATAAGTTATCCATATGAATGGACTTTTGATCAATTAAAAGATGCTGCATTACATCATTTAGATTTTCAAATATTTTTATTGAATAAAAATTGCGTACTAAGAGATTCATCAGCCTTTAATGTTCAATTTCATAAAGGTAAACCAATATTTATTGATATTTTATCTCTTAAACATTATGAAGAGGGAGAATATTGGATTGGATATAAACAATTCTGTGAAAATTTTTTAAATCCATTACTTTTAAGTCATTTAAAATCTATTCATCATAATGATTTTTTCAGAGGATCCATTGAAGGTTTAGAAACTATAAAATTAAACAATCTCCTAAGTTTGCAAAATAAATTTTCTTTTAATACATTTATACATGTTGTTTTACAATCAAGTCTTTTAAAAAAAGATATAGAAAATCCACATTATACCAGAGATAAAAAAAAAAAATTAAAAAAATTTAAAAAAAAATCATATTTTTTTTTATTAAACCAGTTAAAATCTTGGATAAAAAAACTTACGTTTAAAAAACAAAAATCAATTTGGGGTTCTTATAGTAAAACTAACACTTATAATGAAAAAAGTTTACATGAGAAGGAAACAATAATTGCAAATTTTGCTAAAAAATTTAAGCCAATTAAAATATTAGATCTAGGATGTAATAATGGATCATTTAGCAAAATAGCTCTAAAGAATGGCGCTAAAGATGCAGTAGGAGTTGATTTTGATTATAATGTAATAACCGAAGCTTATAACTTGACTAAAAATGATAATTTAAATTTTTTACCTTTGTTAATGAATCTGTCAGATCCGAGTCCTAATCGAGGATGGAAACAAAATGAAAGAAAAGGTTTTGTTGAAAGATTTAAATGCAATGCTTTAATAGCTTTAGCATTAGAACATCATTTAATAATTGGCAAAAATATTCCAATTAAAGATTTTGTTAATTGGTTAGTTAGTCTTAGTCAGATTGGATTATTAGAATTTGTTCCAAAAGATGATCAAACTGTAAAGGATATGCTTTCAACAAAGGAAGATATTTATAAGGATTATAATGAAGAAAATTTTGAAAAATATCTAATTCAACATGTCGAAATTCTAAAAAAACATAAACTACATAATTCAAATAGAGTTATTTATGAATACAAGGTTTTATAATATTTATGGTTTTTTGTCCTTATTTCCTATTTGGATATTTCGTGGCAATCTAGATGTTATTGATATTTCAATATTATTTTCAATATTTCTATTAATTCCTTATCTAATACATTTTGGATTAATAACTTTTTTAATTAAACAAAAAAAAGATTATTTAGTTTATATTTGGTTTGCATTTATAAGTTTTTATTCAATAGATCAAAATTTGGGGCTATGGATATTTTCTGGTATTATAACTAAACTATTTAATACAGGCACACCTTACTTAAATTCTCTTAATTTTTCACTATTTTCAATTTTTTTATTAACGATATTTTTTTTATTATTAAAAAAAAATGGACTAAAAATTATTTTCTCATTTGTATTCGTTATATTTATATTTAATTGTTTAGATGTAACAAAAAATTTTTCTAAATTTCCAGCTATTAAAGTTAATAAAGAAATTGAAAATATAGATTTATCAAATAGCAATAAAAAGTTAATTATTGTTTTTGATGAAATGTCAGGATTTAATAGTGAAGATAATAAAGTCAAAAATTCAAATAATATTAATGATTTAATCTTAGATTTTTATATTCGAAATAATTTTAATATATATACCAATGCTTATTCTTTATTTTTTTCAACTGACAAAGTCATGTCTTCGTCTTTAAATTTTATAATAGATATAAAGGATTATGAGAACATAAATACAAAAAAAAATAAACAATTTATTAAAAAATCAAATAATTATTTTATTGTTAATGAATTAACGAATAATAAACTATTTGATATGAATGAACATAAAAACATAATTGTTCATCAATCAATGTTTTTAAACTTTTGCAACCATATAAAGGTTATAAGATGTTTTCAATTTAATCCCTTTAATCACGATTTAAAATTTTTAAAAGGATTTAAAAATACAATAGTTACTAGATATGTATCTATTTATAAAAATAATGGTTCTATTTTTAGTAATTATATTTGGAGATTAAGTCGAGAATTTAGATTTAGCGATAGTATACTTGATCCGGAAGGAGAAAAAGCTGCAATCCAATTTATATTGGATCAAATTTTTGAGAGTGTAAAATATGAAAAATCAAATTTAGTTTTTGCACATATTCTTGTTCCTCATATACCTTATGGTTTTGATGATGCTTGCAATTATGATGGGGTAAAATCAATTGATTATAATAAAATTTCAACTAATGAAAAAAGATTACGACATAATTTAGAAAAATATTGTTTAGTGATATATTTAGAAAAATTTATTAAAAAATTAAAGAATGAAAAAATTTATAATAATTTAGAAATAATATTTTTTTCAGATCATGATTCAAGGATTATCGATAATAGTATTAACAATGTTTTATTTGTTCACAAAAAAAGTAAATCAGATAAATCGATTATAATAAAAGAAAAAATTTCTTTAAATCAAATATTGTATAACCTTCTAAATAATGACAATTAAATAATTTTTTACTATATGAATATTTCTAATTTTAACAAAGGTATTCTATATACATCATTAGGTTCTTTTTGGTGGGGTTTTATTGGCGTTTTGTATTTTCAATCTGTATCTTTTATTGGTCATATTGAATTAGTTGTTCATAGATGCTTGTGGACAGCTGTAATGTTAATTTTAACAACTAGTTTTTTTTCAAAGTGGAAAGTTTTTATCAAAACCTCATCTAACAAAAAAAATTTAATTGGTTTATTCGGATCGGGTTTGTTAATTTTTATTAACTGGTCTGTTTGGATTTATGCAGTATCAACCGAAAGAATTATAGATGCAAGTTTTGGTTATTTTATTATGCCTATAATTAGTGTTTTATTAGGATATATTTTTTTTAAAGAAAATCTAAATAAAAAAAGAGTTTTTTCTATTATATTAGTTTTTATATCTATTTTAATTTTAATTTTTTTTAATTTTAAAAGTTTACCTTGGGTAGGCATCATTGTAGCTTTAAGCTGGTCTTTTTATAATTTGATAAGAAAAAAAATAAATATTGATACTGACATTGGTTTGTTAATTGAAAGTTTGTATATTTTACCTTTGGCCTTAATTTTTTTTTACTTCATAACAATAAATGGTTTTAATGATTTTAGCCTATCAAGTCCTGGATTAAGTTTTTTTTTACTTCTGGCTGGGCCGATGACTGTGATTCCTTTATTTCTGTATGTAAGAGGTGTTGAACTTATAGGCCTAGGTCCAACAGGAATGATTTTTTACATAACACCTACATTGCAGTTTATTTTAGGTTATTTCTACTACAATGAGGAGTTTTCATTAGTTAAATTTCTGAGTTTTATTATTATTTGGATTGCTGTAATCATATATCTAAATGATCTTTATGAAACAAATTAGTATTATAATACTATTTTTAATAGCAATCTTTTCTAATGCATTAGCGGAAAATCAGGAAAAGTTTCTTGAGTGGAAAAAAACTTTTAAAGTTAAAGCTTTAAATGAAGGAATTTCTGAGTCAACATTTTCTAATGTTATGAAAAACGCTAAATTTTTACCTAAAGTGATAAAGTATGATCGTTATCAGCCAGAGTTTTACGAGGATACAATAACATATGTATCAAAGAGAACATCGGATAAAAAAGTTAAAAATGGTATTAAGCTTTATAAAACAAACCAAAAAATCATAAATAAAATTGATAAAAATTTTTCTGTCGAAAAGGAATTGCTCTTAGCTCTAATGGGAATAGAAACTAATTTCGGAACTTATGTAGGCAAAATGGACATTGTATCATCTTTAGCCACTTTAAGTTTTGATAAACGAAGGAGTGCTTTTTTTACAAATGAATTATTAACAGTTTTAAAATTAGTAGATGAAGGGATTATCGATTATAAAATACTGTATGGTTCATGGGCAGGCGCTTTTGGAAACTTCCAATTTATGCCATCAACAATTCAAAGATATGCCATTGATCATGACTCAAATGAGTTAATAGAGCTAAAAACTATAGAAGATTCATTTGCATCTGCTGCTAATTATCTTAGTAAAATCGGTTGGAAAAAAAATCAACCATGTTTTTACAAAATAAATCTTAAGAAAAGTATACCTAAAAAATATTTAAATAGTTCTGCAAGAAAAATTAAAAATAAAAAAAAGGCAAATTTTTTTAAAAAATATATAACAAATTACGATGATTTAAATATTAAAGAAAATGTAATCGCAGCTATAATTACACCAGATAAAGATATTGTTTCAAATCCTGATATTCATAATCCAGCATACATTGTGTTTGATAATTATGAGCTTATACTAAAATGGAATAGATCATTACGATTTGCTATAGCTACATGTACATTAAAAAATAAGTTTTCAAATGTTTTATAAAAAATTTTACATTATTTTATTATTAATTTTAACATCCTGTTCAACTATTGATAGTCAAACTAATAAAATAAATATAAATAGCAAAAACTTTGTAAACAAAGGTTTTGCAATTGTTTATACTGACGATCTTTTTGAACTTAAAAAAATTTCAAAAAAATTGGACAATAGAGAAATGATTGTTTTTCAAAAAAATTTAAAAAAGGGGACAATTGTAAGGATTAAAAATATTTTAAATGATAAAACTGTATTAGCCAAAGTTGGATCCAGATCTGAATATCCTATCTTTAACAATATTGTGGTTACTGAGAGAATTTCTAATGAGATTGGTTTAGATTTAGATGAACCTTATGTTGAGGTATATGAAGTTATACAAAATTCAACCTTTATTGCAAAAAAAGCTAAAATGCATGACAAAGAAAAAGAAGTCGCAAATAAAGCTCCAGTAGATAGCGTAAACATTAATGATCTTAATTCCAATACTGAAAAAGAGATTTTACCTGTAAAAACTAAATTTAAATATATTATCAAAGTTGCAGATTTTTATTTTAAAGATACAGCGCAGTCTATGGTAAACAGAATACTTGAAGAAACTGATGAAAAAAACGTTAAAATACAAATCTTATCGGATACAGAATATAGAGTTTTTTTAGGCCCTTATATGGACATAAAGTCTCTACAAAAAGGATTTAATAGTATAAATATATTACAATTCGAAAACATTGAAATTATTAAAAAATGATAAAAAAAATTAAAATTTATTTTGCTAAAATTTTTGTTGGTTTACTTTTTTTTACACCAACAAATGCTAATTTCGATATAAAAGCATCAACCGTAATTCTTCAAGACTATCTATCTGGAGAAATTCTTTTTGAAAAGGAAGCTGATAGAGAAATTTATCCAGCATCTATGACCAAAATTATGACATCAATCATTGCTTTTGAACTTATATCAAAAGGTGATTTGAGCCTTGACGATAAATTTATTGTTTCTGAAAATGCTTGGCGATTATCAGCAGCTGGTTTCTCTTCGATGTTTATAATGGTTGGTGATGAAGTTAGTGTAGAAGATTTATTACGGGGTATAATAGTAGCTTCTGGCAACGATGCTTGTGTTGCACTCGCAGAAGGTATAGCAGGTTCAGAAGAAGAATTCGCGATTATGATGACTTCTAAAGCTAATGAAATTGGTATGACTAATACTAATTTTTCTAACTCTTCAGGCATAAATGATCCTGACAACTATTCAACCGTAAGAGATATTTTAATTATGTCACATTATCTTATTAAAAATTATCCTGAAGAGTATAAATATTTTAAAGAAAAAGAATTTACCTGGGATAGAACTGGTGGAGATCCAATTACACAAGGAAATCGTAATCCTTTGTTATACAAAAACATTGGAGCTGATGGAATAAAAACAGGATATTTAGCGGTAGAAAAGTACTCACTAGCATCATCAATATTTAAAAATAACAGAAGATTAATTGCTGTAGCAAGTGGTTTTCAAACAAAAAATGATAGATCGAGAGAGTCAAGAAAATTACATGTGTGGGGATTAACGCGTTTTGATTTAATACAAATTGCAGATAAAGATAAACCAATAACCGATATGGATGTTTGGTTAGGAAAAAAAAATAAAATTAACGCATATGTTAAGCAAGACGTATATAAAATTATACCTAAAGCCAGAAAAAGATATTTAAAGGCGTTAGTAGAGTATAACGGACCAATTGAAGCTCCAATTAACAAAGATCAGGTTGTTGGAAAGTTAAAAGTTTTTTATAAAGATGAGTTAATAAATGAATATGATTTATTAGCATTTGAAAATATTAAAAAAGTCAATATCTTTTCCAGATTAATACATTCAATTAATTATTTAATCTGGGGCGATGTATAAAACGCCAATCATAGTATTTGAAGGCATAGAAGGATCGGGTAAATCTCTTCATATTAATAATGTTGCCAAATATCTAAAAAAAAAAAGAATAAAATTTATCAAAATAAGAGAACCAGGGGGCAATCAAAATTCAGAAAAAATAAGAAAACTAATTTTAAGTAACAAATCTAAATTCGATAAAACAACCGATCTTTTGCTTTATTCTGCAGCAAGAAATGAAAATATTGTTAATGAGATCAATGATAATTTTCGAAAAAAAATAATATTAATAGACAGATTCACTGACTCAACCGTAGCATATCAACATTATGGAATGGGTATTAATATTAAATTCATACATTTTATCAATAAATTTTTATTAAAAAAAATAAAAGTTAGTTTTACATTTCTCCATTTAGTTGATTCAAAAAACATGAAATTAAGATTAATAAAAAGAAAAAATCTTAACAGATATGATAAATTTAAAATGGCTTTTTATAAAAGAGTCCAAACTGGCTATATTAAGCTATCAAAAAAAAACAGAAAAAAGTATTTAAGAATTAATTCAAATTTAGATATAAATAATAATAAAAAAATAATTTTGAATAAAATTAAAGAAATCATATAATGATAATAGAACCTAACTTACAAACCAAACTATTTGGACTAAATGAAATTTTTGATGAATTATCAAATTTGTTTATTAATAATAAATTACCTAGTAAAATTCTATTAAGCGGCCCGAAAGGAAGCGGGAAATCTACTTTAGCTTATCATTTTATTAATTATATATTTTCTAAAAATGAACAATATCCATATAATTATAATGAAAAAACTATTTATAATGATAATAAATCTTACATTCTAGTAAACAACAAAACTCATCCTAACTTTTTTCTAGTTGATTTGCATAAAGAAAAAAAAAATATAGAAATTTCACAAAGTAGAGAAATGATAAATTATATTAATAAATCAAGTTTCAATCAGCTACCTAGAATAATTTTGATTGATAACGCGGAAAATCTTAATAAGAATTCATTAAATTCATTACTCAAAATAGTCGAAGAACCTAATTACAATGTTGTTTTTATATTTATCCACAACAATAATAAAAAGTTACCAGATACTTTAAAGTCAAGATGTTTGTTGTATAAAGTACATTTGTCTTTTAAAAAAACATTGGATATTACCAATCATTTATTAAATGAAAATTTATTAAATTTACTTCACAAAGATTTTATAAATCATTATTTCACACCAGGTAATTTTGTTAACCTAATAAATTTCGCAAAGGAAAATAATATAGATTTGACTCAATACGATTTGAATAATTTTTTACTTCATTTAATAAATGAAAAAATTTATATAAAAAATTATTTTGTAAAGTCATATATATATTTTTTAATTGAATTATATTTTTTAAAAATATTTAATAATAGTATTAACAAAAATAAAATATTAGATTTGTATACAAAATTCATCTATAAAATTAATAATACATTTACATATAACTTAGATCACGAAGCATTATTTTTAGAATTTAAATCAAAAATCTTACATGAATAACAATTACTATATCACCACACCTATATATTATCCTTCAGCAAAACCACATATGGGTCACGCTTATTCCAGTATAATTGCAGATTTTTTTGCACGTTTTAAAAGAATTCAAGGTTGTAATGTTTTTTTTTTAACAGGTACAGATGAGCATGGACAAAAAATTCAAAGAGCAGCTGAAAAAAAAAATATGGATCCCTTAATTTTTTGCAACGAAATAAGTAAAACTTTTAAGGATCTCTCAAAAATACTTAATTTATCAAATACAGATTTTATTAGAACAACTGAGGATAGGCACAAAAAATCTGTATCAAATTTATGGAACATTTTAGAAAAAAAAAAGGAAATTTATCTTTCGAAGTATTCAGGATGGTATTCTGTATCAGATGAAGCCTTTTATTCAGAAGATGAAATAGAAACAATAGATGACAACAAAGTATCAAAACTTTCAGGATCTGCCGTAGAATGGGTGGAAGAAGAGTCCTATTTTTTTAAACTTTCTAAATGGCAAGAGCCTTTGTTAAAGTTTTATGAAAAAAATCCAGATTTTATTTTGCCCGAAAGCAGAAAAAACGAAGTTTTAAGTTTTGTAAAAAGTGGATTAAAAGATTTGTCAGTAAGTCGTAAATCTTTTTCTTGGGGAATAAAAGTGCCGTCTAATAAAGATCATGTAATATATGTTTGGTTAGATGCTTTAACAAATTATATTAGCGCTTTAAATTATCCTGATGAAAATGATAATCTTTATAAAAAATTTTGGCCTGCAACTCTTCATCTTATCGGAAAGGACATATTACGATTTCATGCAGTTTATTGGCCTGCTTTTTTATTGGCGGCAAATATTAAACCACCAAAAAGAATTTATGGACATGGATGGATACTTTCTGGAGAAGAAAAAATGTCAAAATCAAAAGGAAATATATTAGATCCAATTGAAATTATAAATACATATGGACTTGATCCTTTAAGATATTATTTAATTAAAGAAGTATCATTTGGTAATGATGGAAATATTTCAAAAGAGAAGTTAGAAAATTGCATTAATAGCGACCTTGCTAACAATTTTGGAAATTTATGTCAAAGGGTTATCTCTTTTAATGAGAAAAATTCTAACCTTGAAATTCCAAAAAAAGATAAATTTATCGAAAGTGATTTAAAAGTTTTAAATGTATTTATATCCAATTATGAAAATTTAATTAATTACATAGATAATCAAAATATAAATGGATATGTAAATTTTATACTAGATCAACTTTTTGCAGCTAATAAATATTTTAATGATCAAGAACCTTGGAATAAAAAAAAAGATACTAATAGATTGAACACTATTCAGTACGTTTCTTTTGAATTAATAAGAAAAATTACAATAATGCTTTATCCAATTATTCCTGAAAGTTCGTTAAAAGTGTTAAAAATTTTTGGTATAGATGAAGATAAGATTGATTTTAAATCAATTAAAGATAATGATTATTTAAAATCTAAAACAAAAATAAGCAAAATTAATATTCTTTTTAAAAAAATTGAAAAAAATGATTGATTCACACTGTCACCTAAATCATGAACCTTTATCAAATAATCTGGAAAAAGTTATTTCAAGATCTAAATCTATTGGTATAGAAAAACTTTTAACAATTTGTACAACTAAAAATGGATATGATGAAATTTTAAAAATAGTTCAAATTGATCCAATTATTTATGGAACTTTTGGTATACATCCGCATGAATCAAGTAATGATGTTTTGGAAAAAAAGGAAATAATCCAAAAATTTAATCAAAATGAAAAAATTATTGGTATTGGAGAAACTGGATTAGATTTCTACTACAATAATAGCAAAAAAAACGATCAAGTAGAAAGTTTCAAAAAACATATTGAAGCATCTATAGATTTAAATGTACCTTTAATTGTACATTCGAGAAGTGCCGAGGATGAAACATTTAATATTATAAAAAATTATGAAAAAGATAATTTAAAAATAATTATGCATTGTTTTACAGGATCATATGAATTTGCTGAAAAATTATTTAAATACAATACATTTTTCTCTGCAAGTGGTATAATAACTTTTAATAATAGCCTAGAATTACAAAATACTTTTAAAAAAATTCCTCTAGAAAGACTTTTAATAGAAACTGATAGTCCATTTTTGTCACCCGTACCTTTAAGAGGCAAAAAAAATGAACCTAGTTTTATAGAACATACACTAAAAAAACTTGCTAATTTAAAAAGTGTGAGCCAAGAAGAATTAGATGTATTGACAAGTAAAAATTTTAATAATTTATTTTTCAGCTAATGTCTATAAAGTTTACTATTCTTGGCTGTGGTTATTCAATGGGTGTACCTAGAATAGATGGATATTTTGGTAAATGTAATCCTAAAAACAAAAGAAATTATAGAACAAGATGCTCTGCTTTAATTTCAAGTTCAAATGAAAATATTTTAATAGATAGTTCTCCAGATTTAAAATCACAATTAATTTTTAACAAAATAAAAAATATAAATAAAGTTTTCTATACACATTCTCATGGAGACCAGACACATGGAATTAATGATTTAAGAGTTTTTTATCTAAAAAGCCAAAAAAAATTGCCTGTTTATGCAGACAAAAATACAACCAGATATCTTTTAAACACGTTTAAATATTGTTTTTTAAATACAAATGAATATCCGCCTACATTGAAATTAAATAAATTAAAAAAAGTTCATAATTTTCAAATTAATCAAGAAGATTTAAAAATTCAAAGTGTTCCAGTAAAACATGGAAATATTAATAGTATTTGCTACATAATTAATAACAAATGTGCATACGCAAGTGATGTAAGCAAAATATACGATAAAGATATGAAGAAATTTCTTAACCTTAAATATTTAGTAATTGATTGTTTAAGATATTCTTTTCACTATTCTCATTATAATTTAGATGGGGTGTTAAAATTAGTTAAGATTATTAAACCAAAAAAAACAATTTTAACTAACCTTAATAATGAGATGGATTATTCTGAGCTTAAAAGAAAACTACCAAAAAATGTAACACCAGCTTACGATGGATTGTCATTTTATATTTAATATTTTTTCAATTTCACTAACGATTTTTTTAGATGTTGGTTTCGTAAATGAAGAGTAGGTGTCTACTATTTTGCCATCTTTATTAATTAAAATTTTATGAAAATTCCATTTAGGTTCAGCTGATTTTCCAAAGTTTTTTATTGCCCATTTATAAATTTCATGTGCATTTTCACCTTTAACATTTAATTTATCAGTCATAGGGAAGTTTACATTGAAATTAACTTTGCAAAATTTTTTTATATCTTCATTTGATCCAGGTTCCTGATTACCAAATTGATTTGAAGGTACACCAAGAACTAATAAGCCTTGATCTTTATATAGATCCCATATTCTTTGTAAATCGCCATACTGTTTTGTAAATCCACAATTACTCGCTACATTAACTAATAGCACTGCTTTATTTTTATATTTAGATAGATCTATATTTTCTCCATCCAAGCCAGTTACATTAAAATCAAAAAATATTTTTTCGTATTTAGCTACTGAATTTTCCATTAAAAATAATGTTGTTATAAAAACTACTATTATTAAATAACTTTTTTTATAAAAGTGCATTGTTATTTTTTATTACTTAATAGCAATAAAAAATATCCAAATAAAGTTGACAAAAGTGACCCAGACAAAACGCCTATTTTAACTCCGTCCATGTATTGCATGTCATTCACAAATGCTAAATTTCCAACAAACAGGCTCATAGTAAAACCAATACCAGTTAATATCCCAACTCCGTATAAACTGATCCAGTTGGATTTGCTTGGCATCTGAGCAACACCAAGAATAATTGAAATGTAAGAAAATAAAAATACACCTATTTGTTTACCCACAAATAATCCCAATAATATACCCAATGGCACAGGTTTTAAAAATGAGTCCATTGAAATTCCCTCTAAAGATACACCTGCATTAGCAAAAGCAAAAAGTGGCATAATAAAATAAACTACATAGGGACTAATACTATGCTCCAATTTAGCTAATAGTGAAAAGTCATGTTCTTTCTTTCTATGAGGAATACATGATGCTAGCAATACTCCTGCTATGGTAGCATGTACACCAGACTTATAAGTAAAGAACCATAAAAATAATCCAACAGCCAAATAAGGTAATGCTTTTTTAATATTAAATCTGTTTAAAGCTAGTAGTAAAATAAAGCTTAAAAAAATTAGTATAAGATAATTTATATTTATTTCTCCAGTATAAAAAAAAGCAATAATTAGAATTGCTCCTAAATCATCAATAATAGCTAATGCAGTAAGAAAAACTTTTAAAGATATGGGAACTCTTGATCCTAATAATGACAATATACCTATTGAGAACGCTATATCAGTAGCGGAGGGGATCGCCCAGCCATTAAGTGTTTCAGGGTTATTAAAGTTTATAAATATATAAATTAATGCTGGTACAAGCATCCCACCAACAGCACCAACGATTGGAAGTGCTGCCTGTTTTATATTGGAAAGCTCTCCTTGTATAAATTCTCTCTTAATTTCTAAAGTAACAAAAAAAAAGAAGATAGCCATTAGAGCATCATTTATCCAATGCAACAAAGATAACTTAAGACCAAAATTATTAACTCCAATAAAAATATATTCGTTTAATGTTTCAAAATACATTTGAGAGTATGAAGAATTGCTTATTATTAACGCAATAATTGCGCTTATTAATAACAACAATCCACCTGCAGCTTCTAATTTAAAAAACCATCTGAATGGTGATGTAATATAATTAATCATTTATCTATTTTAACAAATCTTTGAAAAACAAATATATATCTTTTAAAGATTCATACAAACTAGAAAGATAAAAATCAATATCTGGTATAAAATTTGAAATTTGAAACTTAAATGTCTCAATAATTAAAATTAGAGCAGCAAAGGAAATTATAGCAACTATTATTATATTTAAAAAATTTATTTTATTGGGACTTTCTTTATTTCTGCTTTCTTTAATTTTTTTTTTTTTAGGTATTTCTATTTTTTCTTCGTCAACGCTACTATTTGTTTCGTTTTTCTGAAAAACTTCATTTTTTAGTTCAACTACTTCCTCTGGTATATTAATTTTACTTTGAGGGTTATAAAACCATTGATGTGAGCAAAAGCCACACTGTAATAGCCTACCTTCTTTTGGAATTAAGCTTACATTGACTTCGAATTTTTTATTGCAAGAAGGACATGAAATTATCATGATCTCATATATATCAGATTCCTATCAAATTTCTTTTATTTTTGACCTCTTTATCCTTTAAAATTATCAGTATCTACTGTAATAGTAATCAAATTCGGGGCGTAGCGCAGCCTGGTAGCGCATCTGGTTTGGGACCAGAGGGTCGCAGGTTCAAATCCTGCCGCCCCGACCATTTAATATGAAAAAAGCGAAAATATATAAACCTAGTAAAACATCTATGCAGTCAGGTAAAAAAAAGACTATTAAATGGGTCCTTGAATTTATTACTGAAGATCCAACAGTAAATCCATTAATGGGATGGGAGGCATCAACAGACACAATGTCTGAGTTTAATCTAGAATTTTCTACCAAGGACTTGGCTATTGCATATGCTAAAAAAAATAAAATTAATTATGAATTAATTGAGCCTAAAAAAAGAAAAATTGTTAAAAAATCTTACGCTGAAAATTTTACTAGATAGATGTTTAAATTTTTTACACAAAAAGAGTGGTTTGCCTGGAGTATACTAGGATCCTTATTAATATTAGTTTCTACCTGGTATCAGGTTCAACTAGATGTTAAAATTAACGAATGGTTTGGTGAGTTTTATGATACGCTACAAAAAGCCTTAACGACTCCTAATTCAGTTACAGAAACAGAATTTATTGGATATTTGTTTACTTTTGCAAAAATCGCTGCACTTTGGATAATTATAGCAGTGTTTACAGGTTTTTTTACAAGTCATTGGGTTTTTCGATGGAGAACTTCGATGGCAAATTATTATCATGAGCAATGGTTAAAAGCTAGATTAACAGAAGGAGCATCTCAAAGAGTTCAGGAGGACACATTAAAATTTGCAAGAATAATGGAAGGTTTAGGTACTGGTTTGCTTGATAGTTTAATGACACTTGTTGCTTTCACACCAATTCTATGGGGCTTATCAAAACAAATAGATGTTTTACCTTGGATTGGCGAGGTGGATCATGCTTTAGTTTGGGTAGCCATTATTTCTGCATTAGGTGGAACATTGGTGCTTGCAGCTGTTGGAATTAAATTACCTGGTATAGAATATGATATTCAAAAAGAAGAGGCTGGTTACAGAAAAGAATTAGTACATGGTGAGGACGATCCTATTAGAGCTGCTCCTCCTACCATAGGTCAATTGTACAACAGAGTAAGAGGTATTCATTATAAATCTTATTTCCATTATTTATACTTTAATACTGTAAAATGGAGTTATTTCCAGGGTATGGTTATAGTTCCATATCTTGCATTAGCACCAACTATTGTAACTGGAGCAATAACTCTTGGCTTTGTGCAACAAATAACAAGAGCATTTGGAAGAGTAGAGGGCTCTTTACAATATCTAGTTAAGAGCTGGTCAACAATTGTTGAATTAATTTCTGTTTGGAAAAGATTACGAGAGTTCGAAGCGAAACTATATGCGCAAAAAAATGATGCTATAATAACATAATAATGGAACTAGATAAAAAATTAGTTAAACAACTTACAAATGTTACATCAGAAGCTGCTATAGCGTGCAACAAATTTGTTGGTCAAAATGATAAAATAAAAGCGGATGCAGCTGCTACTGAGGCAATGCGAAAAAACTTAAATAAATTAAATATTGACGGTAAAGTTGTTATAGGTGAAGGTGAACTTGATAAAGCTCCAATGCTATTTATCGGAGAAACACTCGGTACAAAAAAAGGTCCAGCGATCGATATAGCCGTAGATCCACTCGAGGGAACAAACTTTGTGGCCAAAAATTTACCAGGCGCACTTTCAGTAATTGCAATTACTTCTAAAGACAATTTATTTCATGCTCCAGAAACGTATATGAACAAATTAGCTGTAGGAGAGGATGTTCCAAAAGATGCTATAGACCTGGACTTTTCTGTAGTTAAAAATATAAAAAATGTTGCAGATGCAAAAAACAAGGACATTACAAAAATAACCGCATGTATACTTGATCGACCTAGACATAAAGAAATTATTGAAAATTTAAAAAAACTTAAAGTTAAATTAAAACTAATTTCTGATGGTGATGTGTCTGGAGCGCTTTTAGTAACTGAAAATAAATATAATGTTGATATATTTCTAGGTATTGGTGGTGGTCCAGAAGGAGTTTTGGCTGCATGTGCGCTTGATGCTTTCAACTGTACTTTTCAAGGAAGATTCTTATTCAATAGTGAAGTAGATAAAAAAAGAGCTCATAATATGGGTATAAAAGATTTTACAAAAAAATATGATTTAAAAGAAATAGTCAAAGGAGATTCTATTTTTTGTGCTACTGGAATTACAAATGGAGATTTAGTAGGAGGTGTTACTAAAAGAGACAACATTATTATCACTGAAACCTACGTTACCCACAAAAAAGGTGATTTTAAAAAAATTGTTAAAACTGAATTCAACACTTGATTAAAACATTTTTTTACAATAGAAAAATAAAATTTGGTCCCTTCGTCTATCGGTTAGGACACGTGGTTTTCATCCTCGAAAGAGGGGTTCGATTCCCCTAGGGACCGCCACAAAATTAAGTATTTATGACATATTTTGTCTACATGCTCATATCAATCAGCAAAAACAAAAAAAAGACATATGTTGGTTATACAAACAATTTGAATAACAGATTAATAAAGCATAATTCTAATAAAGGAGCTAAATCTACCAAGGGATATAAATGGAAGATAATTTTTAGTAAAAAATTTACATCAAAAAAACAAGCTATGAGCTATGAATATAAGTTAAAAAAAGATAGAAAAAAGAGATTAACAATTGTAGAAAAGTTTAATTAAATAATGTTAAAAATTGCAACAATACTTCCATATAAAGAAAATTATTCTAAAAGAAGAGCTGCAGCAGCTTCACTATGGGTTTGTGATTTTTATAAACATTCATCATTAAAAAAAAATAATTTTATTTATGGATCAACAGACTCCAAAGATTATTTATCAAAGAATTATATAAATATAAAAATTAAAGATTTGGGGTCTAAATTAACAAGTACTACAAATCAATACTGCAATGAATTAATTAAAAAAATTGAAGGAAAAAATTTTGATATAGTTGAAATACATAATAGACCTTTAGTGTTTAATTTATTAAAGAAAAAAATAAAATCAAATTTTATTATTTATTTTCATAACGATCCTTTATCAATGAAAGGATCTAAAAGTGCTAATGAAAGAATAAATTTACTTAACAATGTAGAAAAAATTATATTTGTAAGTGAATGGGTTCAAAAAAGATTTTTCATTGATATAGATAAAAGATTATTAAACAAAACCGAGGTTGTATATCCAAGTATTCATAGACAGAAATATTTGTTAAAAAAAGAAAAAAAAATTGTATTTGTTGGAAAACTTAATCCTTCTAAAGGTTATGATATTTATAGAGATGCTATAACAAAGATTTTAGATGAATTTAGTGAGTGGAAAGCTTATTCTATAGGCGATGAAAGACGTGATAAACCTACAATAAATCATAAAAATCATATTGAACTAGGATACTTGTCTCACAAGGATGTTCTAAATTTTTTGTGTAAGACTGAGATAGCAGTCGTTCCATCTAGATGGGAAGAGCCATTTGGCAGAACCGCCCTTGAAGCGTCATCAAGAGGTTGCGCTACAATAATATCTAATAGAGGAGGATTGCCTGAAACTTCTGACCATTGCGTAGTTTTAAAAAAGTTAGATTATAAAAACTTATATAATGAAATTAAAAAATTAATAATAAATCCTAATAATAGAAAAGATTTTCAAAAAAGAGGTTTTTTCAATGTAAAACATATTACAAAAGATAACTCTATGCTTATAGATGATATTAGAAAATCTTTGTTTATTAATTATAAATTAAATTTTGTAAGAAATAAGTTAAAAATAGTCAACATTTATAATTTAGGTCAAAAGTTAAACCATAGACTTTATAATATTTCGGTTGGAAAAAAATTTACCAATGGTTTTATCAGAAATGGCCATGATGTTCTCGAAATAAGTGATAGAGATTTTATTAAACAAAATAGACAATTGTCTCTTAATAGCACTTCTTCAAAGTTTCAAGATTATTTGATTGAAACTTTTAAAAATTATAATCCTAACCTTTTATTCTTCGGACATACTAATAATATTAATCTTGAAACATTAGATACCATCAAAAACTTAAATAAAAACATAGTTATATCCCAGTGGAACGAAGACCCAATCATGAAAAGTCTAAAAGATTCAAAAGCGAATATAGATAAAATTTCATATTATGGAAATTTGGTTGATCATAATTTTATTACGACTCATCCATCAGTATTTTTAAAACAAAATAAAAATATAAATAATTTACATTTTATGTTCATTCCAGTTGATAAAAATATAGAATGCTTTGATGTTTTTAATCTAAATCCAAGAAAAGATATATTTTACGCTATGAGTCATGGCGTTAATAGAGCAACTCTTAAAAAAGGCAAAAATGATAGTAGAATTTATTTTCTTAATTCTTTAATTAAAAAAATTAATGGTATTAATTACGATTTTTACGGTTTTGAAAATAAAGAGCCTATTTGGGGTGATGAATTTTATAATGCATTAACAAATTCAAAAATGGGTTTAAATTTAAGTCGTGGTCTTCCAACTAAACATTATTCAAGTAATAGAATTGCATCACTAATGGGTAATGGTTTACTCACTTTTATTGATAAAAAAACTTGTTTAAATGATTTTTTCAATAAACAAGAAATAGTTTTTTATAGCAATTTAGACGATCTTGCTGATAAAATTTTATATTATAAAAAGAATGATTCAATTAGAAAAAAAATTGCTCATAATGGTAAAAAGAAATATTTTAAACTTTTTAATGAAACAAAAATTTCTAAGTATATTTTAGATAAATCCATTGGCATTAATGCAAAATTATATTGATGAAAATATCAATAATAGTGCCGACTTATAATAACTTAAATTATCTTAAACTTTTTTTAAAAAGCATTAAGGAAAACTCAAACTACAAAAATGAAATAATAGTTCATGTAAATGAAGGATCTGACGGTACTTTAGATTATGTTAAAAATGAAAATATAAAATTTACATATTCTAAGGAAAATATTGGTTTATGCAGTGCTGTTAATTTAGCATCAAAAAAAGCCTCAAATGAATTAATTATCTATGCTCATGATGATATGTTTTTTTGTAAAAGTTGGGATGAGCAACTATTAAAAGAAATTAAAAATATAAATCATAATCTTTTTTATATTTCTGGAATGAATGTTTCATATTTAGATGGTTTCATAAATCATGATTGTGGTAAATTGCCATCTGAATTCAATTACAATAAATTCCATACTTTTTGTGAAAATGATAATACGCCAAGCTATCAAGGATCTCATTGGGCGCCCCACGTCGTACATAAAGATTTATGGAATGAAGTAGGGGGATTCAGTGAAGAGTTTAACCCAGGCGATGGTTCAGATCCAGATTTTTGTTATAAATTGTGGAATAAAAATATTAGAATTTTTAAAACTTTTAGTAAATGGAAAGTATACCATTTTGGATCTGCGACTACTAGAAAAAGCAAATATGTAACTAAAAATAAAGGTACAAAAACTTTTTTGTTAAAGTGGAAACTAAGTCCAAGAACTTTTAGAAATCATTATTTAAAAGGTGAAAAAAAAATTGAATACCTAGGACCACTAAAAAATCCTAAATTAAATATTATTTTTATTAAAGATCACTTTGTAGATAAATTAAAATATATTTATTTGAAAACTATAACTACTTTATTTAAAACTTAATGAATATTTGTTTTATTGATAATACCAGATTTCAGTATAACTCTAATGATTTGTATTCAGAAAAGCTTAGAGGTGCAGAAACTGTATTAATAAATCTTTCTAATTCCTTAAATAAATTAGGCCATAAAATAACAATTATAAACAATTGTCCAAAATCAGAATATATAAATGGTGTAAGATGGTTGAATATAAATTCAAGTTTTGAAAATAATGAGTATGATTTAGCTTTTGCAAATGCCGATTGCAGATTGTTTAATTTGGTTAAATCAAAAAAAAAAATACTTTTTTCACATAGTCTGCAAAGCTTGGAGAAATTTATAAGAAAAAAACAATTATTTGCCTACTTAAAACATAAACCAATAGTTTGTTTTTTAAGCCATTATCATCTTAAAAAAAGATCTAAACTTTTATATTTGTTTGGAAATATTAACTTAAGATATGCTGTTGATGATATTTTTTTAAATACAAATCTTAACGATAATATTGATAAGAATTTAGCTATATTTACATCTAGAGAGGATAGGAATTTAGATCTTCTATTAAATATTTGGTCCGAATATATATATCCACAAAATAATAAATTAAAATTACTTGTTACGGATAACAGCTTAAATTACAAAAATGCAAATATATTCAAAAGAAAACTTTTAAGTCAACAAAATATGATTGAAGATTTATTAAAAGCTAGAATTTTTTTAATACCTGGACATAAAGCTGAATTGTTTTGTCTCGCTGCTGAAGAGGCAAAGGAACTATGTATACCAATCGTAACTTTAGGGAAGGGGTGTTTGGCTGAAAGAGTTGTAAATGGAAAAACAGGATTTGTAGCAAAAAACGAAAAAGAATTCGCAAGATGCACTTTAGAATTATTTACTAATGATAGTCTGTGGCATGAAATGAGAAATAATTTAATGACTAATAGAGGTAAAAAGAACTGGTTATATGTTGCTAAGAAATTGATAAGTCAATTATGAAAAAAAAAAATCGTACATTACTGGAAAGCCTAAAAAAAGATATTTTTAAGGGTTTTAAAAGATTATTTTGGTATTTTTATACAATTACTAAATACTTTGTTCTGACGTTGTTCTTTAAGGTTTCACAAAGAAAAATTACTAATTTTAAAATTTCTTTATTGTGCCCAACTAGGGAAAGATCCAGTAAATTTTTGAGAATGTTAAAAAGTTTTAAAAATACATGTAATTCTTATTCTAGTAGTGAAATTTTAATTTTATTAGATGAGGATGATAATGAAATAGATGTTTACAGAAAAATTATAAATGATGAAATTTCAAATAAGATTAGTATCAAGTTATTTATTAAAAATCTAAAGACTCACGCTCAAAGAAACAATTTTTTAGCGGCAAAATCCACAGGTGAAATATTATTTCCAATTAATGATGATATGATTTTTTTATCAAATAATTGGGATTTATTAATAAATGAGGAATTTTCAAAAACACCAAAAAATAAACCATATTGTCTCTGGATTGATTCAGGAAAAAAATATAGATATTTGCATTGTGATTTTCCTATAATCAATAGAAATTGGTACGAAACACTAGGTTATGTTGGTAGTGAATACTTTAATTTTTGGTATTTAGATACTTGGATATGTGATTTAAGTTTTCGTAGCAAAAAATTCTTAGTATCCTCAAAAATTCAAGTTTCACAAATTTCTGCCAATACGCACGAAAATGAGGTTGACAATACTCATCTTAAGAATATTAAAGATGGTGTTCCAGAAAAAGATTATCAAATTTGGAAAGATACATTAAAAAACAGAATTATTGAGTCAAATAAATTAGTATGAATATAGGATTTTTAGGATTAGGTAAATTAGGTCTTCCAGTTAGTTTGGCAGTTGAAAGCAAAGGACATAAAGTTTTCGGATATGATATTTCAAAAAAAACAATTGATGATATTAAAAAGAGAAAAATTAGATATAGGGAAGAGTGGGTAGATAAGTATCTTCCAAAAACGAATTTAGAAATAACTAACATTGACGATTTAGTCAAAAAATCTGAAATTATTTTTGTTCCGATTCAAACACCACATGATCCTTTATATGAAGGAATTACAAAAATACCGGATAAAAGAATAGATTTTGACTATTCCTTTTTAAAAGCTGGATTAAAAGATTTGTCTGCTGCTATTGAAAAAAATAATGAAGATAAGGTAGTAATTATTATTTCTACTGTTTTGCCTGGTACAATTAGAAGTCAAATAAAACCTCTGCTAGGGAAACATACAAAGCTTTGTTATAATCCTTTTTTTATAGCGATGGGATCAACTATAAGAGATTTTTTATATCCTGAATTTATCTTATTTGGTGTTGATGACCAAAATGCATCAGATTTAGCAGAAAAATTTTATAAGACTATTTGCGATTCTCCTTTTTACAAAACTACAATTGAAAATGCAGAATTAATTAAAGTTTCTTATAACACTATGATCTCAACTAAAATTTCATTTGTTAATACAATTATGGAAGCCTGTTATCATTTACCAAATACAAATATTGACGATGTTACAAATGCTTTAAAAATGGCTAATAGAAGATTAATTTCAGATGCTTATTTGTCTGGTGGAATGGGTGATGGAGGAGGTTGTCATCCCAGAGACAATATAGCATTGAGCCATTTATCTCAAAAATTAAATTTATCTTATGATTGGTTTGAAGGAATAATGATGCAAAGAGAAAAACAAACAGAATGGCTTGCTAAAATTATAATAGATAAATCTCAAGATAGGCAAATTAATATATTGGGCAAAACCTTTAAACCTGAAACTAATTTATTGTTGGGCAGTCCTTCTATTCTTCTTAAAAATATTCTTGAAGAAAAAGGTAAAAAAGTTTTTTCCTGGGATCCTTTTGTAGACGAACCATTTGATAAAGTTTTGTCAAAAAATAATTGGGATAATAAAAGTATTAAACATACTTTTTTTATTGGAACTAAACATAAAGAATTTTTAAAATTTAAATTTCCTAGTAATTCTATTATTATTGACCCATTTAGATATATTTACAATATTAACGATTCTAATGTAATAAGAGTTGGTGATAATATAAACACAAATTAAATTTTTATTTTATTTAATGCATTATTTTTAAATAAATTTGCTTCTTGAATATATCTTCTAACCATTTGCGTAGTTTTATGACCTGTCATTGCCATAATATTTCTTTCTTCTGCGCCTGACTCAGCTGTTGATGTAGCAAAACCGGATCTAAGACTATGGCCTCCGTACCTATTTGCATCCAAACCTGATAATGATGCATATTTTTTAATTATTAGACCAACGCTTTTATCTGAGATAGCAAATATTTTGCCTGATTTAATATCTAAATAATCAATCCACTTTTTTAGGTTTGTTACTGGACAAAATATTTTATTTTCAAAGTAGGGTATAGCTTTAATCATTCCTTCACCAGATTGATCAGTTTTTGATCTTTTTATAAAAATTTTTACACCTTCGGTTACAAATTCTATGTCGTCGTAGTCAATATTTACTAATTCCGACCTTCTGAATCCTCCTGAAAATCCTGTCAGTATGATAGATTTATCTCTAATTTTTTTTTTTTCAGTTTGATTTGATTGATCTATAGCATTAATTATTAGTTTTAAATCACTGATTAATATAGGTTTTTTCGCTTTTTGATTACTTCCTTTGACTCTTTTAATTCCATGTAAATTTTCCATAATTATTGGATGTTTTATGTCCAAATAATGCCCTTTCATCTTATGAATCACGCTTATTGAAGCTATTCTTCTCTTTAAGGTGCTAAATTTTGATGTTGATGATAAGTGGGTTAGGTACAAAGATAGTATTTTAGGCTCAGTTGGCATTGAAGTTAATCCATTTTTTATACAAAATGATGAAAAATCCTTAAAATCAGCTTGATAAGCTCTTAATGTATTAGCAGCTTTAGAATTCTTTAAATTTTTTAAAGTTTCTAATTCAAGACTTTTTATGTCTGTTACAAGTTCATTCATATATATTTCCGATAACCATTAATTATCGGAACTATAATATGTAGCATTTTTAATGTCAAGTAAATAAGATATAAATAATTTTAATGCCTAAATACATTTTAATTGGATTGGCGGTACCAGTATTATTATTTGTGATAATGAATTTTTGGTCAAAAGCTTCAGAAATAACAAAAAATAGAATTTTAATGATTATTTTTGGTTTATTTCTATTGAGTATTTTTGTGCTTTTGTACCTATTAATGAATTAAAAAAGTTTTCCCCACTATTCAGGCCCTGTGAAAAACCCCTAAAATTCAACAAATAAGTGATACTTTCAACTTATTGATTTTGATATTGTTTTGTTAATTAAGGGGCAACCCTTAACTGGCCGATTGGGGAAAAACCGAGAGGTTCAAGCCCAGGGGGCAGAAAGCTCTACAAAGCAGCGCTAAACATGTAGAGCGGAAGGCATGGCGGTAGCGCATACAACGACGTGCCAAAACTACTGTTCTTTGCACCGTAAAAAGTGCAAGGAAACAGGGGTTTTTTCTGTTTTATGATCCTTAAAGGTACTAAATTTCAAATAAAAGTCTGGAAATATCTAAAAACTATACCAAAAGGTAAGGTAAAAACCTATAAAGAGGTAGCAATTGGTATTAATATGCCTAAAGCAGCTAGAGCTGTGGCTAATGCATGCGGGAAAAACCCTTATCCACCTAAAATACCATGTCATAGAGTTATCAGATCTGATGGATCCATAGGTGGTTTTTCCGCTCCTGGAGGATCAAAGGCTAAGAAAAAACTACTAAAAAAGGAAGGTTTTTGGGTCTAAAAGCTATTAATACCAACGTTTTTTTTAATTTACCCCCTATTATCCTTATATTTTTTACATTCACCCTTCAGTTGTACTATCTATGTATATATCGCTAAATATACCCCTTCTATGGCCGTTTAAACGCTATATTCAGTTTCTGCAAAGCTCTGGAATCTAAGATTATCAGGGCTTATTTTGCCACTAAAATAGGTGATATTTTCCCTTATTTTCTTGATTATATTGACCTTTATAAAACTATAATTGATGATTTTGTTTTAACACTTCAAAAACCCTTGATTTTACTGTCTTATTTCACTACTCATTTTATTTTATATAAGAGTATCTATTTATCACATATATTAATCTATTACTTTAATAAGTATAAAATATTCAATAATTTCAATTATATAAATCATATAACTGAAGTATTATATTAAGTTAAATATTAGATTTATTTAGCGACTCTCTTTTAAATATATAAATGCCAGATAGCACAATTACAAACAAACCAAGGAAAGTCCAGTTGTCAGGGAAGTGGTTGAAGAAGTAAAAACCGATAATAATATTAGTAATAATTTCAAAATAACCTAAAGGAGCTAATCTTGAAGCGTCTGCAAATCTTAAAGATAGAATAAGAAGAAGATGACCTAAAGAAGCAAAAAAACCTATAGCAAACATCATGTACCATTCTATTAATGTAGGTTTAACCCAAACTATAGGCACTATCATTGAGCCAATTATAGCCCCTACTACACCAGTTAATAGAAGCGTTAAAAGAGGATGATCTGAATTATGTAATTTTCTAGTTACTATTAAATAAATTCCATATAAAAAACCTGTTCCTAAAGCTGCTAGGCTAGCTGAATTTATCTCAACGAAACCAGGTCTTAGAACGATTAATGAACCAATAAATCCAGTTATCACTGCTGCCCATCTACGAAAGCCAACTTTCTCGTATAGTAAAATGGGAGACAAAATAGTTACTATTAAAGGAGCTATAAAGGCTAAAGTAAGAGCTTTAGCAAGTGAAATTACAGAAATTGAATAAAAAAATAAAATGTTAGCACTAAATAGTAGTAAACCACGAATTAATTGTAATTTAGGTTGCTGAGTCCATTTGAAATCTTTTCTAAAAAAAAATAACATAATGGGTAAAGCAATTATAACAGTGAAAAAATATCTAGACCAAGTAATTTGGAGAACTGGTATTGTTGAACTTAAATATTTTGCAAAGCCATCCATTATAGGCAGCATAACCCATGCCGATAAATTCAATATAATAGCCTTCATTTAAGAAAAATATTTCAGAGCGAAATAAACTACAATAGGTAAAGTTATAAATGACATCAGAGTAGAAACAACAATTGTGCTTGCTACACTATCTACTATTTTTTTTGGAGAATAAATACTAGCTACTAAATAGTTTAATACAGCACTAGGCATAGAACATTGAATTAACAAAACGCCCGCTGCAAAACCAGAAAGATCAAAATAAAATATCAAGATTAGTCCGATAATGGGTCCTATAATCATTCTTGTAAATGAAGAAACCAAAGCATTTGATAATGAAAAAACTTTTAGTCTAGTTAAAGCAATTCCTAATGACATAAGTATCAAAAAAATTGTAGCAAACATTAACCATTCTGTTGTATTGATAATAAAAACTGGTAGATCGATGTCATTGTACAGAATTAGTGTGGAAAATAATATTGCATAAAATGGTGGGTTTTTTAAAATAATTTTTAAATTAAATTTTCTATCAGCTAAAAAAACACCTAAAGTAAAATGAAATAAAATAATTAAAGATGTGATAGATGCAGAAACACCCAGGCCTTCAGAACCATATGCAAAAAGACATATCGGAACACCCATATTACCTGTGTTTGGTAAAATAAGAGGTGGAAGCTCTCTAACTATATCTTTTGTTTTTAAAAGAAATAAGGTAGGAATACCAACAGCGGCAAAACACGTAATCGCTATCAAATAATACCAGAAATAGTCTTTAAATATATCAAATGTAATTCCAGTAGATGTAACTGCAAATATTATCATTGCTGGAGTACCAATATTTGCAGCAAAATTTGTAATAAAAGATGTATCTATTTTTGGGTTTTTTTTTCCAAGATAATAACCAATACCAACTACAAAAAATACAGGAAATAAGACTTCAAATAACTTGTAATATATTTCCATACTAAAAAAGTCTTATTAATGTTGGTAATTTCAGTACATTTTTATTGGATTTAAAGGCTTTTAAGCATTTATATGAATATAGTTCTTTGGATTTGTGGGTGATTATTATAATTGATGCTCTTTTTCTTTTATGGTCAGGAATTTGTATTAAACGAGCTATAGAAATCTTATATTTTGCTAATTGTTTAGTAATTTGAGATAAAACACCCGGTTTGTCCTTAACCTCAAATCTTAAATATAAAGAATTAAAGTTTTGGTTTTGATCATAAATTATAGGTTTTTTTCTTTTATTTGACGGTATACCAAATGGAAATTTAATATTACCTCTCAATATTGATAAAAGATCGGACATTAAAGCAGATGATGTTGGACCAGGTCCTGCACCCTCTCCTTGTAATACGCTTTCTCCAACTGGCACACCCTCAAGTATTACAGCATTCATAACATCATTAACATTTGAAATATAAGTATTTTTCTGGACTAAGCATGGATGGACTCTTTCAAATAATTTATTATTAATTAATTCTGTAATTCCTAAAAGTTTAATTCTCAAATTTAATTGATTGGCAATATCAATATCTTTGCTTTCAATAGATTCTATGCCCTCTAATAAACATTTAGATTTAGATATTTTTTTATTAAATGCTAAAGAAGATAAAATTTTAATTTTTGCCATAGCATCAGAACCATTTAAATCTAATTTTGGGTTACTAGGTTCTGCATAACCTAGTTTTTGTGCTTTTTTTAAAACATTTTGAAATGAATCTTTTGTATCCTCCATTTCAGATAAAATATAATTACATGTTCCATTTAAAATACCATAAATTTTTGAAATCTTATTTGTGGCTAAACCTTCTTTTAAAGTTCTTAAAACTGGTATACCGCCACCAACAGCAGCTTCAAATTCTAAATTAACTTTATTTTTTTCCGCTATTGAAGATAAATGATCACCATGTTTAGATATGAGAGCCTTATTAGCTGTAATAACATGTTTTTTATTTTTTAAAGAATTTTCGACAATTTTTTTAGAAATTCCACTCTCTTTACCTATCAACTCAATCACTATATTAACTTTAGGATTTTTTGTTATATCCAAAGGTCTTTTGAAAAAAATTTTTCTTTTAATTTTAAAAGTTCTTTTTTTGTTAATATTTTTTGCTGATATCGCTACAATATTAATACTTGTGTTTGTTTTAAGACCTATGTCTTTTTTTTTAGATATAATCTCTTTATATAAACGACTTCCTATATTGCCTAAACCAATTATTCCTATACCAATTTTTTTCATATAATTAATTATTTATATCTGGATATCCTTTAACTTTATTATATTTCTCCAATAATGATTCAAATTCTTCAAAATTTAAATTTATATTAAAATCTAAAGTTTCATTATTTAGATTATTGTCAACATTGCTGGTACTGCAAGCAGTTAAAAATAACAAAATGATTATCTTTTTCATGTTAAACCTTTAGATTCATTGAAGTTAAATTTAATATTCATATTTTGAATCGCCTGACCTGCGCCTCCTTTTATCAAATTATCTATAGCTGATAAAATAATAATTTTATTCTTAAACTTGGTGTTACATACCGAAATATAACAATTATTTGTATTTATTACTTCATTTGTGCTTAATAAAGAATTTTTTTTAAAAATTTTAATAAACTTTTCTTTTTTATAAAAGGTTCTCAAAGTAGATACAATTTTATTAATATTTTTATTTTTTTTTAAATCTACGTAAATTGTACTTAAAATTCCTCTAAACATTGGCGATAAATGTGGTGTAAATGAAAAATTTACAGCTTGATATGAACATAAATCTAGTTCTTGCTGAATTTCTGAATTATGTCTGTGATATGCAACACCATAAGCACTTAAAGATTCATAAAGATTTTTTTTAGCATATTTTTTATGCACACCTCTACCCGCTCCAGAATATCCCGATTTAGAATCTATTATTATATTTTTTGTACTAATTAATCCTTTTTTTAATAATGGAATTAAAGGTAATAGAATTGAAGTTGGATAACATCCAGGACAAGAGATAATTTTTGATTTTTTAATATTTTTTTTTTTAATTTCGGGCAACGCATATATACTGTTTTTAATATTGATCGGTGATAAGTGTTTAATTTTATACCATTTGAGATAATTATTTGCTTTCTTTAATCTAAAATCTGCTGATAAGTCTATTAAAGTATTATTCTTTAATAGTAAATTTGATATCTTTTGTGCTTCACCATTTGGCAATGCTGTAAAAATAATATCAATTTCTTTTAAATATTTTTTTTTAAACTTAATTATTCTTGGTAATTTTTTATTTTTAAGTTTAGGTTCATAATAAGAAATTTTTTTTCCTACCGAAGAATTGCCACATAAATATTTTATGTTTATATTTTTATGACTTATTAATAATTTAACAAGTTGATTACCTATATAACCCGTGGCACCAAAAATTAATACGTTAAGCTTTGACATAATTTAATATAACAGTTGTGATTAAAAAAGATATTATCTTTTAGAAAACTGGAAGCTTCTTCTAGCTTTCCTATGACCGTATTTTTTTCTTTCAACGGCTCGGGAGTCTCTGGTTGTTAATTTTTCTTTTTTTAAAGCAGATTTTAACTCAGGATCAAATTGCAACAAAGCTTTAGAAATTCCGAGAACCATTGCTCCCGCCTGACCTGTGTGGCCACCTCCTCTAACGTTACATCTTACATCGTAAGAAGTAGGTTGATTAATAATCTCAAATGGTCTTAATAACTGCATTTTATGATTGTCTCTTTTAAAATATTCATTATAAGATTTTCCATTAACAAATATCTTGCCAGAACCTTTTTTTAACCAAATTTTTGCAATGGATTTTTTTCTTCTTCCTGTCGAGTACTTACTATCTTTGAAATCTAATTGATTTTCTGACATTATTCTGCTCTTAAATTTTTTCTATTAAGTTTTGATAAATCTAAAATTTTAGGATTTTGTGATGAATGTGGATGTTCATTACCTTTATAAATTTTTAATTTGCTTAATTGTTTTTTTCCAAGTGCTCCACCTGGTAACATTCTTTTAACAGCCAATTTCAAGCTTTCTTCAGGTTTTTTTTGGTATAACTTTTCCGGAGTAGTTTCTTTAATTCCCCCAGGATGACCTGTATGTTTGTAATAAATTTTATCTTGAAATTTTTTACCAGTAAATTTAATTTGTTCTATATTTTTGACCACAACAAAGTCTCCATGATCCATGTGAGGAGTAAAAGTGTTTTTATTTTTTCCTCTAATTATTTTTGAAATTATAGTTGCTAATCTACCAACTACTGCATTTTTGGCATCTATTTCATACCAAGAACTTTCAATTTCTGCTTTTTTTACAAATTTTGTCATAGGAATGCGCATAAATACTTAGATTTATACACAATGTCAATTTTAAAGTCTCTATTTGACTTGAATTCATGCGGTTATTTTAGTTAAATTGTAATAATTAAATTAATTGAGAGGTAATAATGTCAAAAAATATAAAAAATCCGGAAACTATAGCATTGCATGGTGGTGATTACAGAAGTGATCCAGCTACTACAGCAGTTGCAGTTCCCGTTTATAGAACAACATCGTATCAATTCAAAGATACTGAAAATGCAGCAAATCTTTTTGCACTAAAGGAATTTGGAAACATTTATACAAGAATAATGAATCCAACTAACGATGTACTTGAAAAAAGAGTTGCGGCTTTAGAAGGCGGACTTGCTTGCGTTACTGTTGGGTCAGGTCAAGCAGCATCAACTTTTGCAATAATGAATGTTTGCCAGTCGGGTGATAATTTCATTAGTTCCACAGATTTATACGGAGGAACTGTTAACCTTTTTACTCATACATTAAAAAAGCTGGGAATTGAGTGTAGATATGCAGATCCATCAGATCCAAAAAATTTTGAAAAGCTGATTGATGATAGAACTAGATGTTTCTATGCAGAAACTTTACCAAATCCTTACTTAAGAGTTTTTCCAATTAAAGAAGTTGCAGATATTGGAAGAAAACATAACATTCCTTTAATTATGGATAATACGGCTGCACCAGTGATTTGTAAACCAATAGAACACGGTGCTGCTGTAGTTGTTCACTCTTTAACTAAATTCATTGGAGGACATGGCACAGTTATTGGTGGCTGTTTAGTTGATGGAGGTAATTTTGATTGGACTGCTAATCCTAAAAGACAACCAATGTTTAATGAGCCTGATGCGAGTTATGGTGGTGCAGTTTGGGGTGAAGTAGTTCCTCAACTAACTGGAGCTAACGTTTCATTTGCAGTAAGAGCTCGTGTTTGTTTATTAAGAGACTTGGGCGCACCTTTAGCACCAGATAATGCTTGGGGGATTATACAAGGTCTAGAGACAGCTCCATTAAGAATGAAACAACATTGTTCAAATGCAGAAAAAGTTGTTGATTATTTAAACAAACATAAAAATGTTGAAAGAGTTATCTACCCTACACTTCACAAAGGCGATTTAGCAGCTAGAGCTAAAAAATATTTCAAAGGTGGAAATGGTGCTTTAGTTGGAATTGAAGTTAAAGGTGGCGTAGAAGCTGGTAAAAAGTTTATTGAAGCTTTAAAAATGTTTTACCATGTTGCGAACATAGGTGATGCTAGAAGTTTAGCAATACATCCTGCTACGACAACTCATAGTCAATTAACTCCTGAAGAGTTACTTGCTGCTGGCGTAACACCTGGTTATGTTAGATTATCTATAGGTATCGAACATCCAGATGATATAATTGCTGATTTAGATCAAGCATTAACAGCTTCGGGCAAACCTAGTTTGAAGGCTGTAAGCTAGTATTAGAATTTAAATATATTAAATATATATTTGAACTAACTAAGAAAATTGAACTTATTTGGTGCATAGACGCAAGAAGTATCTGTGCACCATAAACTAAAGTAAAAATTCCTAAAACAATCTGAATTAATAAAATTACGCCAACTATTTTAGTACAATAATAAAATTTTGATAATTTGTTTTTATAAACATTTAATAATAAAAAAACATAAAAAAATAAAATAAAATATGCTAAGTTTCTATGGATGAACTGAACAAGTGATGGGTCGCTAAAGGAGTTTATGCTAAATAGATTAATTAATTTGTTATCATCTGGGAAATAAGATGAGCCCATTAATGGCCATGTATTATAAATTGTTCCAGCATCCATTCCTGAAACAAAAGCTCCAATAGTTATCTGACAAAATATTAAAATTAGTAAAATTATAGGTAAATATAATTTAACTTTTTCTTTTGAAAAAATTACATTTTTCAACTTTAAATAATTCCACAAAATTAATGATAAAATAATAAATGCCATTACTAAGTGAATAGCTAATCTGAAGTGACTGACGTCCACTCTATCAACCAAACCGCTTGATACCATATACCAACCGATAAATCCTTGAAAACAAATAAGAAAAAAAATTAAATAAAGACTTTTTAATTTGGTAAAGCTAACTTTGTATGTGAAGTAAACTAGAGGAAGTAAAAAACTTAATCCAATAAGACGACCAAGAAATCTGTGAATCCATTCCCACCAAAAAATTACTTTAAATTCACTTAAAGTCATTGAATAATTTTGCAAAGTAAATTCAGGTATTTTTTTATATAAATCGAAATAATTTTCCCAGTCATCACTATTTAGAGGAGGTAAAAAACCATAAAATAATTCCCATTTAGTAATAGACAAACCAGAATCAGTTAATCTAGTTAAACCCCCAACTACTATCATTGTGGCAATTAACCAAAACATTATATATAGCCAGTAAGAAATATATTTTTTTAATAGTTTATTCTCTATGTACATATATAAATAAATATATTAATTATTAGTAAATCCAATTGAATAAATGTCGCCCAAAAATAAAATAAAACTTAATTTACTAAGGAAAAAATTAGATAAATTAGATCACCAATTAATCAAAATTATCAAAAAAAGAACTGAAATTGTAAAAAATGTTTTATTATTAAAAAAATACAAAAATCAAATAATAGATCAAAGAAGAATTTCCACAATTTTAAAAAAAATAAAAAAAGAATCCGTAAAGAGAAATATTGATACAAAAGTAACTAATCGTATATGGAAAAATATGATATGGGCTTATATTGATTTCGAAAAAAGAAAATTTAAAAAAAAGTAATTACTTGCTATGGGGTGGTAATTTTTTTTCAACAAAAATTTCATGTTTTCTTGTTGATGGGTTATATTTTTTTGCTTTTAATTTAACTTTAGCTTTTTCACCACCAGCAGGCTTTTTCACATAATAAAAAAAGGAACTATCGGGCTTGCCTTCAGGTACTAGGCGCACTTTTACATGAGTTTTTTTTGCCATAACTATTTAATTTTTTTAATATCTTTAATTATATTAGATATATTCATTAACTTATTTTTAATTCTTTTACTGTCGACGCTTATAGAGTTTTTTTTATTTTCGTCAAGTTTTATAAAATTAGGATTATCGAGAATTTTCTTAGCACCATTAATAGTTAAACCCTTTTCTTTTAATAGATATTTAATTTTTTTTAAAATACTCACTGCATTTTGGTCATAATATCTCCTATTTCCTGAGAGTTTTTTTGGTTTTAGTTGTTTAAATTCAGTTTCCCAAAATCTAATTGTATGAGTATTAGGTTTGCCATCTTTTTGATTAATCAAATTTAATAATTTTGCAACTTCTCCAATAGATTTATAAGCTGTATCTTCTTTATTCATTTTTAGTTAAATTTATAAAGGATTTAAATTCCTTTGATGGCTTAAATAATATTACATTTCGTTTTGATATAGTTTTTTTTTCTTTTGTTAATGGATTTCTACCAATTCTACTTTGCTTATTTCTCAAAGTAAAAGTCCCAAAATTTGATATTTTGATTTTTTTATTCTGTTTTAAATTATTAATTAATAAGATAAGTAAATCCTCAAGCAAATTTTCAGAAATTTTTTTTGAAAAACCTATTTGCATATATATAGAATTAATTATATTTTTTTTTGTTATATTAACCCTCATTAATCAATATTATGTTTTATTTTTTCAATTAAGTTAGCTTTAACAATCTTACTACACACGCTTAATGAATTAGAAAAGCCCAAATAATCAGTAGCGCCATGACTTTTTACAACTGGCGAATTCAATCCTATAAAAATAGCTCCATTATATAGTCTTGGATCAAGTCTTTTTTTAAAATTATTTAAATTTTTAATATTTATTAATGCTGAAAGTTTACCAAAAAATGAATTAGTCATTGCATTTTTCAACTCAGATGTAATGAAATTTGCAGTTCCTTCAGCAGTTTTAAGTGCTACATTTCCTGTAAAACCATCGGCAACGATTACATTTACATCACCATCCATTAACTTATTTCCCTCGATATATCCTTTAAATTCAAATTCTTTATTATTTTTATTTGATAGTTTTTGATAAGTTCCTTTAATTATATCATTACCTTTAAATTCTTCAGAGCCAATATTTAATAATGCTACCTTGGGAATTTCATCTGGATATAATGATTTTAATAATGAGGCACCCATTATACTAAAATCAACTAAATTTTTCTCACTACAATCAATATTGGCTCCCAAATCTAAAACTACGCTCATACCTTTTTTATTCGGCCATAGTGCCGATAATGCGGGTTTCTCGATATTTGGTATCATTTCAAGATTAAGTTTTGCAATAACAAATAAGGCTCCTGTATTACCTGCGGATATAACTATGTGAGCTTTTTTATTTTTTACACTATCGATTGCAAGCCACATGCTTGTCTTGTTGCCTTTTTTTGCTGCTGTTAAAGGTGTATCAGTATCTTCAACAACATCACTAGACTCGATTATTTCATAAACACTTTTGTCAAATTTTCTTGGTATAAATTTATGAATTTTATTTTTAATACCGAAAATTCTATAAAACGTATTTTTATTTTCATTGTAATGATGAACTATTCCATCAATAACTTTTTTTGGTGAGTTGTCACCGCCCATTGCATCAACTGCAATTATTATTTTTTTGTCCATCGTATTATACGTTATAGATAATTATTCTTTGGGGTCTAATATTTGACGACCTTTGTACATACCAGTTTTTAAATCTAAGTGATGAGATAATCTATACTCACCTGATTTTTTATCCTCAATAACATTTTTTGTAGAAAATTTGATGTGAGATCTTCTTTTTCCAGCTCTAGAAGGAGATGTTTTTCTTTTTGGGACAGCCATAAATTTTATATTTTAGTTACTCTTATTATACATTTATAAATGAATTTAAAGTACTATTTGACAATTTTAACATATAATTATCAAAATAATCAACTAAATCATTAGGCTCATTATCTAAAGATAAATAATTGTTTAATATTTCATTTTTTTCTAATTTTGACATATTAGACCACCCTTCAATTTTGCTTAAAATATCATAAAAAGTATTAACATAATTTTTCATTTTTTTATTAATTGATGCATCACCATAACCTATTTCTCTTATAGAGACTTCTAGCTGTCTAAAAATAAAATCGAATATATTTTGGAGAGTTTTTTTGTCACTACTTTTTTTAAAAGTCATCAAAAAAAAGGCAAAATGGAAAAGAAATATCAATAATCTGTCTGAAAAAGTGTCTTCTTTTGACAAATATTTGTATAGTTCTTTATTTCTAGTTAAATTGACTAAATTATTATAAATATTTATATACTTATTACTCATGAATAAAATTTTACTTTTTATTATTATTTTTTTTATTTCAAATTGTTCATTAAATAAAGTGGTAAAACATCACGGTGTACCTTTCTTAGAAAAAAAACAACAAAAATTAACGCTCCATAATTCAAATAAAAATGATATAACAAAATTATTAGGACCACCATCAACTAAAAGTACTTTTGATAATGATCTGTGGGTATATATTGAGCGAAAAACAACAAATTCTACTCGTCTATTAAGCTTTGGCCAAAAAGAATTGTTAATAAACAATGTTCTTATACTAGAACTTGATACTAAAGGAATGCTTGTTAAAAAAGATTTTTATAATAAAGATAATATGGAACAATTAAAATTTTCCAAAGATATAACCAAGATTTCTTACAACAAAAGATCTTTTGTTTATGATTTTCTTTCAAGTATGAGACAAAAAATTAATGACCCACTTGGAAAAAGAAAAAAAGGCAAATCCAAATATTAACCTGCAATTACAGCTAATAACAATAAAGCTACTATGTTAGTAATTTTTATCATAGGGTTTACTGCTGGACCTGCTGTATCTTTATAAGGATCACCTACAGTATCACCTGTTACTGCAGCTTTATGTGCTTCTGATCCTTTTCCTCCAAAATTTCCATCTTCAATATATTTTTTTGCATTATCCCACGCACCACCACCAGCTGTCATTGATATAGCTACAAATAAACCAGTTATTATTACACCTAACAGCATTGCTCCTACTGATGATAATGCAGCTACCTGTCCACCAATAGGTAAAATAAATAAATACAAAACAATTGGCGATAAAACTGGAAGCAAGGATGGTAATATCATTTCTTTAATCGCAGCTTTTGTTAGCAAATCAACTAATTTTCCATAATCAGGTTTTGCTTTTCTTTTCATAATACCTGGAATTTTTTTAAATTGTCTTCTAACCTCAACTACAACAGCCCCACCAGCTCTTCCTACGGCTTGCATACCCATAGATCCAAATAAATAAGGCAACATACCACCGACCAATAAACCAACTACAACAAAAGGATTTGATAAATCAAATGTAACAATAATTCCTTCTAAATTTGAACCTGCAACTTTTGAAAAATGTTTTATATCTTCTGTGTATGCAGCGAATAAAACAAGAGCACCTAAACCGGCCGAACCAATTGCATATCCTTTTGTAACAGCCTTAGTTGTATTACCAACAGCATCAAGAGCGTCAGTAGTTTTTCTAACATTTTTTGGTAAATTTGACATTTCGGCAATACCGCCAGCATTATCTGTAACGGGTCCGTATGCATCAAGAGCAACTACCATTCCAGCTAAAGCCAACATAGTAGTCACTGCGATAGCTATTCCAAAAAGACCAGCAATATAATTTGTTAATAATATACCTCCTACAATTATTAATGCAGGTATAGCTGTTGCTTCCATTGAAACTGCTAAACCCTGAATTACATTTGTTCCATGTCCTGTTGTTGAGGAAGAAGCTACACTTTTTACAGGTCTGTAGTTAGTTCCGGTATAATATTCAGTAACCCAAATCAGTAAGCCAGTTATTGCTAAACCTATAATACCACAAATATATAAACTCATTCCTGAAAATGATTTATTAGAAATTGTATAAGTATTATCTAATCCCAAAACATGATCAGTTACTGGGTATAAAATTATTACTGATGTAATTGCGGTTACAACAAAACCTTTGTATAAGGCAGCCATAATATTTTTAGATTTTCCTAGTTTAACAAAAAAAGTTCCAAAAATAGAAGTTAATATACAAGCTCCTCCTATAGATAATGGATAAATCATCATATTAAGATCTCCATGAAAAAATATTGATGATAGAACCATAGTGGCAACTATTGTTACAGCATATGTTTCAAATAAATCAGCCGCCATTCCAGCACAATCGCCAACGTTATCTCCTACGTTATCTGCTATTACTGCAGGGTTTCTTGGATCGTCTTCGGGTATTCCTGCTTCAACTTTGCCGACTAAATCTGCTCCAACATCCGCACCTTTAGTAAAAATTCCACCACCAAGCCTTGCAAAAATTGATATTAAAGAAGCACCAAAACCTAAAGCAACTAAAGCATTTACTATCTCTCTTTCGTCAATGCCAAACGATAATAATAAATAATAATAAACTGCAATTGATAAAAGCGCTAAACCAGCAACTAACATTCCGGTAACTGCACCAGATTTAAATGCTAAAGAAAGTCCTTGAGATAAACCTTTTCGTGAAGCTTCCGCTGTTCTGACATTAGCTTGTACTGATACTAACATACCGACATATCCTGCAATTCCTGATAGTGTAGCACCAATTAAATATCCAAGACCAACTAAAATACTAAATGCATAACTAATAATTATTAGTACAACAACACCCACTATTGCTATTGTTTTGTACTGTCTATTTAAATAAGCTTTTGCTCCAACTTGTATAGCTGATGCTATTTCTTGCATTTTGCTATTTCCTGGACTTGAGTTTAAAATATTTTTTCCTGTTAAATATCCATAAACAATTGACAATAAACCTGCTAAAATAATAAGTTGAAGTATATTTGATACTGAAGCTTCCATAATTCCTTTAATTGTTAGTTAAATAGTAAATATTAAAAAACGGACATTACAAAAAAAAAAATAAAAGGCAATGTTTAACTTATCAAAACTTATGTGAATAACCTTTAAAAATAGTTAAATTTTGGGTTTTATTGTCCATTTTTATTGAATTTTTTTTATATCCACTATTTATTTTACCAATTATTGTAACTTTTTGATTGATCCTGTTCGCAATTGATTTGATTAAAAAACGCTTATTTAAAGGTGCTGTAAATAATATTTGATAATCGTCACCATTGAAAATGTATTTGTATTTCTTTTTATTATATTTTTTTAAAAAATATTCTAAATTTTTTGAAATGGGAATTTTATCTATATTAATTTCAAAAGATAGTTTTTGTTCGTTAATAAGTTTACATAAATCGGAGACTAATCCATCTGATACATCCATAGAAGTATTTGCAAATTTATTTAATTCGTTGAAAAATTTATAAGGCAAATTCGGAGAATAAAATTTATCAATAAAATAACTTTTCAATTTAGAATTAATTTTAGTATTTTTTTTAATAATTTTTAATCCCAAATAACTATCGCCTATATTTCCTGTAACATATATATCATCATTTAATTTAGCTTTATTTCGTAAAATTATATTACTCGAAAAACCAATAGTTGATACTGAAAATGAAACTTTTTTAGAATTCGTAGTATCACCACCAGATAGTTTCAAATTGTATTTTTTTTGCTCTTCGTATAACGATTTTGAAATTTTTTTTAAATTATTTTTTGTAAATTTATCTTTATTTCCACTTCCTGAAATAAAATAATATTCAGGTTTAACGCCCTTAGCTATAAGATCTGAAATAGAAGATCTAATAATTTTTTTTATTACTAAATTTGGATGTTTAAAATCAGGAAAATGGATACCTTCATTATAAGTATCAATTGATACTACTAATTTTCTTTTTTTATCAAAAAAAACATCGTCATTTAACTTTATTGCACCAGGATTGTTGTTGGAAATTTTTTTAAAATATTTTTTTATTAATTCAAATTCATCCATTAGAATTTCTTATTTTTTTAGATATTTTGTCAAGTATAGCATTAAGATAACTTGTTTGTGATTTATCCAAAAAGTAATTTGATGCATTCAAATATTCTTTGATTATTACATTAACTGAAGTTTTCGGTCTATATAAGAATTCAAATATAGCTGATTTAATTATAACTTGAAAAATTTTATCTAAATTTTTAATATTTAGATCTGGATTTAGATGGTTATTAATTTCATCATTAATTACTTCGTCTCTTTCAATTGTTCCTTTTACAACATCCTTAATAAATTTCCTAAACCTATGTTTGGGAAAAATTAAATCTTCATCGTCATTAAAAAACTTCCCATAAAGTTTTTGAATTACAATTACTCTTGGGTTATTTTTCGCAGTATATTCAGGCATCATAATTAAAGCGATAAAACTGAAATAACAGCTTGAGCTGCCTCTTCACCTTTTTTCTCTCTTGCTTTTGCTTGATCTATGTTCAAACATGTAATGATACCATTTCCAATTGGTTTTTTGTAATGAACAGATAAATCCATTATCGCTAATGTGGCAGCATTTGAAATAAAATCGAAATGTGGAGTTTCACCTTTTATAACACATCCTAATGCGATAAATGCATCGTACTTTTTAATATTTTTTGAGATTACTACTGGAATTTCAAAAACACCAGGAACATTCATAACTTTAGTTGAATATTTTTTTGAAATTTTCAACTGCGCAGAATTTAATAAAGATAAAGAAATATCTTCATAATAATTTGCTACTACAATTAATATTTTTTTCATTTTATTATTTCTTGTTTAACTATTTTGATACCATAGCCATCTAAACTAACGACTTTTTTTTTGGATCTTGTTACTAATATCATATTTTTAATATTTAATGATTTAATTATTTGAGCTCCTATACCATAATTTTTTATAAGCTTATCTTGACCCTTTTTATAGAATTTAGTGCTTTTATAGTCTCTCAATGTTTGTGAAACAGATTTTAAATTTGTGTCTCTAATGAAAATTAAAACACATTCTTTATAATTTTTAAAATGTTTTAATGTTCGATTAAATGAGTTTGGTAATTTTTGTCCCATTAAATAATTTTGCACTATATTAGATGAAACTACTCGTACTCTTGGATTTTTATTTTTTTTTAAATCACCTTTAATTAAAGCGAAATTTTCAGAACCGTCTAAGATATTTTCAAAAATTTTAATTTTATATTTTTGATTTTTAATTAAAATGCGTTCTGTCTTTTTAAATTTAATAAGTTTCTCTCTTTTAAGCCTATATGCTATTAAATCGTCAATTCTTCCAATTTTTAATTTATGTTTAGCTGCGAATTTAAATAATTCAGAACCTTTTGCCATGACACCTTTATCATTCATGATTTCACAGATTACCGCCGAAGGATTTTTTTTAGCCAGCTTCGCGATATCAACAGAGGCCTCTGTATGACCTGCTCTAACTAAAACTCCGCCTTCTTTTGAAATAATAGGAAATATATGTCCGGGTGAAATAATTTCTTTTTTTTTAACATTGGATTTAATTGCAGTTTTAATTGTTACCGATCTATCTTTTGCAGAAATTCCGGTTGTTACACCTTTTCTAGCTTCAATAGAAACAGTAAAAGCAGTTTGATTACGAGATTTATTTACAGACGACATTAATGATAAATTAAGTTTTTTTGCTTGTTTGTTTGTTAATGAAAGACAAATTAAACCTCGACCATACTTAGCCATAAAGTTTATATTTTTTTGTGAAACATTAACTGCTGGTATAACAAGATCTCCTTCGTTTTCTCTATTTTCGTCATCAACAAGAATATACATTCCACCTTTTTTTGCGACTTTTATTATAGATTCTATTGGGGTAAAGTTTCTTTTTTTCATTTGAGATAATTTCTTACATATTTTGAAAGTATGTCTATTTCAACATTAACTAAATCATTTTTTCTAATTTTAGATAAATTAGTAAGCTTTATAGTATGTGGAATAACCCATATTTGAAAACCTTTTTGTGTTTTTCTTGATATAGTTAATGAAATTCCATTTATTGCAATTGATGCTTTTTCGACTAAATTTTTTCTTTCTTTGCTGCTCATAAAAAAATCTAATAAATATGATTTATCAATTTTTTTAATAAAATTTACCTTAGAGACACAATCAATGTGACCTTGGACTATATGGCCAGATATTTTATTTCCATATTTTAATGATGTTTCAATATTAATATAATCTCCAATCTTAACTTTTTTAAATTTCGATCTTATTAATGTTTCGTTCGATAGATAAAATTCCATTACCTTGTTGTTTAAATTAACTAGAGTTAAACATACTCCATCGCAGCAAATTGACATCCCAATATCTTTTTTTGAAATTTTAATCTTTGAATAAATAAA